>NZ_QKSF01000001.1:0-476039 GCF_003234045.1 Curtobacterium sp. MCPF17_047
GGGGGCGAGCGGGGAGGAGGGAGGGAGTCGACATGGGTCTCGTTTTCGTCACAGTCCGGCGTGGCGCACGTCACACTGTCAACAGACGCAACAGTAACAACATGGGTCAGCCCAGGAACACCCCGTTCGAGGGTGAGAGGTCAGCATCGATGCTCGCACCGGGTCGGCCCGCTCCTCGGGAGCCCGCTCCGGCGACTCCCTGAGGGTCCGTCGAGGTGGCGCGACACGCCCAAGCGGACCGTTCGCCGGGCTCGATTTGGCAAGAGGGCCGACCGTCCGTATGCTTGTCCATCGGTAGCGCGATGCACTGCTTGCGGCCCCATCGTTTAGTGGCCTAGGACACCGCCCTTTCACGGCGGCAGCACGGGTTCGAATCCCGTTGGGGTCACTCCTCACCGGGGGACAGCAAGCAGAACAGAACGACACCGAAGCAAGAACAGCAACACAAGCAATTCCACATGGCCCTGTAGCGCAGTTGGTTAGCGTGCCGCCCTGTCACGGCGGAGGTCGCGGGTTCAAGTCCCGTCAGGGTCGCCACGGCTGGGTAGCTCAGTTGGTAGAGCGTTCGACTGAAAATCGAAAGGTCCGCGGATCGACGCCGCGTCCAGCCACAGTGAAGAGCCCCCTACTTCGGTAGGGGGCTCTTTTGCGTTGCGCGGGCGTGCGTTGCGCGGGCGGTCGAACTGCCTCGACGGTCGCATCCGACAGGAAGTGGTTCGGATCGTCCACGCACAACAGAAGGCGGCTCGAACCGCGGATTGCCGTGGTTCGAGCCGCCTTCTGTTGTGCGCAGCCGGCCGGGAGGCTCGTACCGGCCGGGCAGCGCGGCCTACGCCTCGCGGGTCTTCGGGCTGCTGTCGTTCGTCCTCGACGGGTCGCGCTCGACGACGGCACCGAGGGCGTCGTCGATGCGGGACATCAGCTCGGCCGGGATCTGCACACCGGCAGCGCCGGCGTTGTCGTGCACCTGCTCCGGACGCGAGGCTCCGATGATCGCCGACGCCACGTTCTCGTTCTGCAGCACCCACGCCACGGCGAGCTGCGCCATCGACAGGCTGAGCTCGTTCGCGACCGGCTTGAGCTCCTGCACGGCGGTGAGCACCTGGTCGTTCATGAAGCGCTCGATCATCTTCGCGCCGCCCTTGTCGTCGGTCGCGCGGGAGCCCTCGGGCAGCGGCTGACCCGGCTGGTACTTCCCCGTCAGGACGCCCTGGGCGATCGGGGACCAGACGATCTGCGAGATGCCGAGTTCCTTCGAGGTGGGGACGACCTCCTCCTCGATGACCCGCCAGAGCGCGGAGTACTGCGGCTGGTTCGAGATGAGCTGGAAGCCCAGGTCCTTCGCCAGTGCGGCACCGGCACGGAGCTGGTCGGCGGTCCACTCGGAGACGCCGACGTACAGGACCTTGCCCTGGCGGACGATGTCGGCGAACGCCTGCATGGTCTCTTCGAGCGGGGTCTCGTGGTCGAAGCGGTGCGCCTGGTACAGGTCGACGTAGTCGGTTTGCAGGCGGCCGAGCGAGCCGTCGATCGACTCGAGGATGTGCTTCCGCGAGAGCCCGGTGTCGTTGTGGCCCTTGGGACCGGTCGGGCCGAAGACCTTCGTGGCGATCTCGAGGGACTGGCGACGCTCGCCCTTCAGCGCTTCACCGAGGACCGTCTCGGCGCCGGTGTTGGCGTACACGTCGGCGGTGTCGAACGTCGAGATGCCGACCTCGAGGGCGGCCTTCACGCAGGCGATCGCCGCGTCGTTCTCGACCTGGGAGGCGTGGGTGAGCCAGTTGCCGTAGGTGATCTCGGAGACCTTGAGGCCCGAGTTGCCGAGGTAGCGGTACTCCATGTGTCTGTCACTCCTGTCGTGGCCGCGTCGATGCGGCACGCCCGTGACGGTAGTCCCCCGGCCGCCCCGGCCGGTCCATCGGGACCCGCCCCGGCCGCCCTGCCACCTGTAGGGTGATGTATCACTGCCCGTCGGGAGGGGAAAGACGAAACCCCGGCGATGTGGCCGTGGCCAGTGATCGTTCCGGGGTCTTCGGCATTGATGTTACACGACTGTCCGACGCGACGGAAGGAAGCGGGATGCACGGCAAGGAAGACGACGTCGTGGTCTTGCTGACGCCGGAGCGGCTGTCCTCCTACGACCGAGTGACCGGGAGCCGGAGCCGAGCGCTGCGCCTCTACGCATGGAACATGCGAGCGAGTTCCAGCGTCTTGGAGCTCACCGGCATCGTCGAGGTCGTCGCACGCAATGCAATGGACAGGGAGTTGTGCCGCTGGTCGGAACGCCGCCACTCGTCGCGCTCGTGGTTTGACCACGTCCCGCTCGACCGTCAGGGCAGCGCTGACCTGGCGAAGGCCCGCTCGAGGGCGGCGCGACATGGTGGAGCAGAGGTCCACGGGCGCGTGCTGGCCGAGCTGAGTTTCGGCTTCTGGCGGTACCTCGTGGAGAGCCGGTACCTCACCGCCTTCTGGACGCCGGCCCTCCATCGGGCGTTCCCGGCAGGGCCCGCCGACATCCTGACCCGTCAGCGCAAGGTTCGAGCACGGATGCAGCAGCTGCACTTCGTGCGCAACCGCGCCGCCCACCACGAGCCGATCCACCAGCGCGACCTGCACCGCGACCACTCCGACGCGATCGAACTGCTCGGCTGGATCAACCCCGTTGCCGCGGAGTGGGCGACGGAGGTGGCGAGCCTCCCGGCGGTCCTCGACGCCCGCCCCAGCCCGTGAGGTGCAGGATCGCAAGAGGCGCGGTGCGCGGACGCACCGCCGGGAGCAAGGGAGCATCCATGACCGGATCCAGCGTGCTGTTCATCGGCGGGAGCGGCATCATCAGTGCCGCCTGCGTGCGCGAGGCAGTGGACCAGGGCTTCGACGTCTCGGTGCTCAACCGGGGCACCACGGAGAAGCGGACCCTGCCGGATGCGGTGACGCGCCTCCAGGCCGACGTGGCGGACCGGGACGCGCTGGCGGCGGCGATCGGCGACCGCACCTTCGACGTCGTCATCGACTTCGTCGCGTTCACCCCTGACCAGGTGCAGGCCGACATCGACTTCTTCACGGGCAAGACCCGGCAGTACGTGTTCATCAGCTCGGCTTCGGCGTACCAGACCCCGCCGACGCACCTGCCGGTGACCGAGTCCACGCCGCTGAAGAACCCGTACTGGCAGTACTCGCGGGACAAGATCGCGTGCGAGGACCTGCTGGTCGCTGCGTACCGGCAGGACGACTTCCCGATGACGATCATCCGGCCGTCGCACACCTACGACGAGACCCTGCTGCCGTTCGACGGCGGCTGGACGGTCGTCGCGCGGTTGCGTGCGGGCAAGCCGGTCGTCGTGCCGGGCGACGGGACCTCGCTGTGGACGATCACGCACGCGCGGGACTTCGCGGTCGCGTTCGTCGGGGTGCTCGACCGGGCCGAGGCGATCGGCGAGGCGTTCCACATCACCGGCCAGGAGTCGCCGACGTGGGACCGCATCCACCAGGAGGTCGCCGCCGCCGCGGGCGCCCCGGAACCGCAGATCGTGCACGTGCCGGCGGACGCGATCATGGCCGCGGACCCGGAGTGGGGCGCCGGCGTGGTCGGCGACAAGGCGAACAGCATGGTGTTCGACAACAGCAAGGTGCGGACACTGGTGCCGGGATGGGCTGCCCGGACGTCGTTCCGCGAGGGTGCCCGCGAGCTGGTCGCCTGGTACGACGCGCACCCGGAGGCGCAGGTCGTCGACGAGGAGAAGGACGCCCTCATGGACCGGCTGGCCGAGGCGTACGCGCCGGGTCGCGTCTAGCGCCGTCTGCCGGACGGGAGGCGCGTGGCGTCCCCGCCCCGTGCCTCCCGCCCGTCTCGCCCCGCGCCTCCCGGTGCCGCGCCCGCGCGGTGCGGCGCGGCGCCGACAGGAGGGGCACAACAGGAACCGGCTCGAACCACGGGAGTTCGTGGTTCGGGCCGGTTCCTGTTGTGCGTGGGCAGCCCGCGCCGGCGGGCGCGCGGCCGCGCGGCCGACGGGCGGGCTACGCCAGGTCGCGGAGGACCGCGCCGAGGGCCTGCATCGCGGTGGCGATCTCCTCGTCGGTGACGACGAGCGGCGGGGCGAAGCGGATCGTGGACCCGTGCGTGTCCTTCACGAGGACGCCTCGGGCGGCGAGCGCCTTCGCGACCTGCTTGCCGGTGCCGAGCGCCGGATCGATGTCGATCCCGGCCCAGAGCCCGGCGACGCGGTGTGCGACGACGCCCTGGCCGATGAGCTCGTCGAGGAACCCGCGCAACACCGGTTCGCCGTCGAGCGCCCGCTGCTGGAACGTGCCCTCGGCGAGCATCGCGACGACCTCCGTGCCGACGGCGGCGGCGAGCGGGTTGCCGCCGAAGGTCGAGCCGTGCTCCCCCGGCCGCAGCACCCCGAGCACGTCGGCGCGGCCGACCACGGCGGACACCGGGACGATCCCGCCGCCCAGGGCTTTGCCGAGCGTGATCAGGTCCGGCGTCACGCCCACGCGCTGGACCGCGAGGGTGTGGCCGGTGCGCCCGAGGCCCGACTGGATCTCGTCCGCGATGAACAGCGCACCGAACTCGTCGCAGACCTCGCGGACCGCGGGCAGGTAATCCGCCGGCGGGATGACGACGCCGCCCTCGCCCTGGATCGGCTCGAGCAGCACGGCGACGACGGTCTCGTCCATCGCCTCCCGGAGTGCCGCCGCGTCGCCGTACGGCACGGTGCGGAACCCGGGCGTGTACGGCCCGAAGTCGTTGCGGGCGTCAGGGTCGTCCGAGAACGAGATGATCGTCGTCGTCCGGCCGTGGAAGTTCCCGCTCGCGACGATGACGGTCGCCTGCCCCTGCGGTACGCCCTTGACGCGGTAGCCCCAGGCGCGGGCGACCTTGATCGCGGACTCGACCGCCTCGGCGCCGGTGTTCATCGGCAGCATCATCTCGGTGCCGGTGAGCGCGGTGAGGCCCTCGGCGAACGGGCCGAGCCGGTCGGTGACGAACGCACGGCTCGTCAACGTCACCCGGTCGAGCTGGTCGCGCGCCGCGGTCAGGAGGCGCGGGTTGCCGTGCCCGAAGTTGACCGCCGAGTAGGCGGCGAGCCCGTCCAGGTAGGTGCGGCCGTCGACGTCCGTGACGGTCGCACCGTGGCCGGACGCGATGACGACCGGCAGCGGGCTGTAGTTGTGCGCGAGGGCACGGTCCTCGACGGCGAGCGCCGCCACGGTGGCCGGCCCGGGGGTGCGTCCGGTGTCCGTGGACATCAGGACCGTGCCACGGAGGTACCGGTGCCGATCGGGTGCAGGTCCAGCGTGCAGCACTTCACACCGCCGCCGCCGAGGAGCAGCTCGGACAGGTCGACGCCGATCGGGTTGTAGCCCTTCTCGCGGAGCTGCGATGCGAACGTGGTGGCACGCGCGGCGATCACGACGTTGTACCCGTCGGAGTAGGAGTTCAGGCCGAGGATGGCGGCGTCCTCCTCGGTCGCGATGATCGCGTCCGGGAAGCGCTCGCGCAGGATCG
Organism: Curtobacterium sp. MCPF17_047; assembly: GCF_003234045.1. Classification (NCBI taxonomy): domain Bacteria; kingdom Bacillati; phylum Actinomycetota; class Actinomycetes; order Micrococcales; family Microbacteriaceae; genus Curtobacterium; species Curtobacterium sp. MCPF17_047. The sequence goes on from NZ_QKSF01000001.1 coordinate 5,510, forward strand.
CCAGGGACGGCTCGTCGAAGGCGCTCTCGAGGTACGCGATGTTGGAGCGGCCGGACGCGTCCGGCACCGGGTCGAGCGCCGCGATGGCCGTGTCCAGGTGGTAGAAGCTCGGGTTGATGAGCGTGAGCGTGACGACCTCGCGGCCGTACACGCGGGCGAGCTCCTCGTGCGAGGTGCTGTCCGAACGGAAGCCGGTGCCGGCGTAGATCGTGTCGCCGATGAGCAGGAAGTCGCCCTCGCCCTCGTTCGTCTCCTGGGGCTCGGCGACGGTCAGGCCGGCCTGACGGAACCAGTCCATGTAGGCCGGGCCCTCGGGCTGCCGCTCGGGGTACTGGAACTTCGCACCGTAGGCGACACCGTCGAGCACGAAGCCGCCGTTGGCCGCGTAGACCATGTCCGGCAGGCCCTCGATCGGTGCGATCTGGTGGATCTCGAAGCCGAGCTGCTCGTAGACGTCGACCAGGCTCTGCCACTGGGCGACGGCCTTCGAGGTGTCGGTCGGCTCCTCCGGGTGCATCCAGGGGTTGATCCGGTAGCTGACCGTGTAGTGGGTCGGCTTGCACATCAGGACGGTGCGGTGCGTGGCCGTGCGCTGCGGGGCGGCGGCAGTGGGCTGGGGTGCGGTGTTCGACACGAGGTCCTCCAGGACCGGGGCCCGAGCCTGCCAGGAACCACCACGGTGAGAGCTCCGACGAGATGCAGGCTCACTCGCCGGAGGCGGACCAGGTCGACGCCTGCCCTGATCCTTGCACAGGAGGGCGGTTCGGTGGCGCGGCTCGACACGCACGTTTCCTGCGTTCCACCGCATCCGCTCGCAAGGACCCCGCGTAGGATGGGGACAATGGATTCGCTCGACCACCGCATCCTCGACCAGCTCCGGGAGAACGCCCGCGCCGGCTACGGCGACATCGGCTCGGTCGTCGGGCTCTCCGCCTCCGCCGTGAAGCGCCGCGTCGACCGGCTCGTCGCCGACGGCGTGATCCAGGGCTTCACGATCAAGGTCGACCCCGCCGTGGACGACCGTGGCACCGAGGCCTGGGTCGAGCTCTACTGCCGCGGCACCGTCTCCCCCGACGAACTCCGCACCCTGCTCGACGCCGTGCCCGAGGTCGTCGACGCCGGTACCGTCACGGGCAGTGCCGACGCCGTGGTGCACATGCGCTCGCGGGACCTGCCGGCGCTCGAAGAGGCCCTGGACCGCGTCCGCCTCGCCCCGCAGGTCGACCACACCCGCTCCGCGATCGTGCTGTCGAAGCTCGTCAGCCGCGGTTCCGACTGACCCCCCTCCCGCGAAACGCAACGTGGGCGTCATCTCGCAGCGGTACCCCCTTGCGCATAGCCGCCCGGGTTGCGTTTCGCGGGAGGGTAGGGTCGCGCCCATGGGACGTGGGACGGCAGCCGGGAGGCGCGGCGGGCCTCCCGGGTCGGTGGCCGCCCGGCGGATGGTCACCGCTGCGACCGTCGCCTACGTCGTCAACTGCCTGTGGGGCACCGCGGTCGCGCTGCGCCTGATCCGCACCCGACGGCTGCGGGTGGTCCACCACGGGTTGTTCGTGGCGACCGCCGTGCTCACCGGAGCGGCCGCGACGACACCGCTGTGGACACGGTCCCGCGCGGCGCTGTTCCTGCTGCCGGCGCTCGTCCCGCTGGCGCTGGCTCCACGGACGAACCCCCGCAGCGGAGCACACTGGAAGACCGCGGTCGCCGCCGCACCGTCCTACCTGGGGGCGGTCCTCGCGCGGCGCTGACCGCTGCCGTCGTACCGAGAGGACACCAGTGGAACTCATCGAGGCCATCCGGCGCCGACGGACCACGAACGGGGCGTTCCTGCCGGACCCGGTGTCCGAGGAGCACCAGCGCCTGCTGGTGGAACTGGCCGGACGGGCGCCGTCGCAGTTGAACAGCCAGCCGTGGCGGTTCGTCCTCGTCGAGGAGCGCGAGACGATCGACCGGATCGCGGACATCAGCGGCAGCGCGATGACGACGACCATGTCCCGGGGCACGTTCTTCGAGCGGTACCGGCCGTACTTCCGGTTCTCGCAGGCCGAGATGGACGAGCGTCGCGACGGCATGCTGTTCGACAAGCTGCCGAAGCCGCTCCGTCCGTTCACGAACCAGGTGTTCACGAAGCGGGGGCAGTTCCTGATGAACGCCCTCCGGGTCCCGCAGACCCTGGGCGAGGAGAACCGGAAGCTCGTCGCCGGGTCGCCGCTGCTGCTCGGGGTGATGCTCGACCGGGCCGAGTACCGGAAGGAGGCCCGCAACGCCTTCTACTCCGTGTTCAGCATGGGAGCGGCGATGGAGAACATCTGGCTGGCGACCACCGAGCTCGGCCTCGGGATCCAGTTCGTGTCGTTCCCGATGGAGATCGAGGAGTCCTGGAACCAGGTCGAGCAGTTGCTCGAGGTCCCGCCGGAACTCGAACTCATGGCCGTGTACCGGATCGGGTACACCCCGCCGGAGCGCCGACGACCCGCGATCGACTGGGTGTCGAACGAGCGGAAGCGGCCCTCGCAGTACGTGTTCCGCGGCACGTGCGCGACGCCGCAGCAGGGCTGGGACGACCAGCCGGTGGCCGGGTCAGGCCCGACGGGGCAGGGCGCAGCGGGGCAGGGCGCAGCGGGGCAGGGCGCAGCGGGGCAGGGCACAACGGGGCAGGGCACAGCGGAGCCGAGCACGATGGACCGGACCACGACGACGGACGGGACCACCTGATGACCGCGACGCTGCCCGGAGGGGTCCAGGCCGTGACGCCGACCGCGCCCGCCCTGCCGGGACGACCCTGGATCGAACAGGCCTGGCGCGACGTCGTCTTCGTGCACTGGCGCGTGGACGTCTCCGCGGTGGCACCGCTGCTGCCGTCGGGCACCCGACCCGACACGATCGCGCCGGACGGCAGCGACGACGGGGTGACGACGTGGGTGGGCCTCATCGCGTTCAGCTTCGAGGACACCCGGTTCCCGCCGTTCGGGCCGCTCGGACGGACCGGCCGTGTCGGCGACTTCCTCGAGGTCAACGTCCGCGTCTACACGCGCGACGACGCGGGGCGCCGCGGCGTCGTGTTCCTGTCGCTCGACGCGGGGAAGTTCCTGCCCGCCGCGGCAGCGCGCGTCGTCACCGGCACGCCGTACCACTGGGCGCGGGTCGCCCGTCGGCAGCACGGGGACCGGACGGCGTACGCCGTGCACCGCCACGGATCGCGTCTGCGGTCCCTCCTGGAGGTGGAGGTCGGCGAGCCGATCTCCGAGCCGACCGCGCTCGAGTCGTTCCTCACGGCGCGGTGGGGCATGCACGTGGGGCGTGCCGGGCGGACGTCGTGGTGGCCGAACGAGCACGACCCGTGGGTGGTGCACCGGGCGTCGCTCACCCGGCTGCGCGACGACCTGATCGGGGCGGCGGGGCTCCCGGTGTCGCTGACCGAACTCGAACCGGACTCGGTGCTGTACTCCCCCGGGGTCGTGACGCGGTTCGCCGGTCCGCGCGCCTGAGCGACGCCGGGCCCGGGCCTCGGGCACGGACCTCGGGCACGGACTTCGGGCCGGCCCGCGCCTAGGTCCCGGCCTGCCCGCCCCGGGCCCCGACACCCCGCGCCGGGGGACAGCGGCTGACCGCAGTGCCGCAGGGGCCCCGCGTACAAAGGGCTGCATGACTCGAGTGGCTGTGGTGACCGGTGGATCGGCTGGACTGGGACGGGCGACGGTCCGGGAGCTCGCGGCACGCGGCTGGGACGTCGCCGTCCTGGCACGCGGTGCGGACGGGGTGGACGCGGCAGTCGCCGAGGTCGAAGCGGCCGGCCGACGCGGTCTGGCCCTCGTCGCGGACGTGTCCGACCGCCAGGCCGTCGAGGACGCCGCCGACCGCGTCGAAGCCGAACTCGGCCCGATCGACCTGTGGGTGAACGGCGTCATGGTCGGGGTGTTCGGCAAGTTCCTCGACACCGCACCCGAGGACTTCGAACGGGCACTCGACGTCACCTACCTCGGCTTCGTGAACGGCACCCGTGCTGCCCTCAGCCGCATGGTGCCCCGCAACTCGGGACACGTGATCCAGGTCGGTTCGGCCCTGGGTTCGCGTGGCATCCCGTTGCAGGCGGCGTACTGCGGGGCGAAGCACGCGATCGTCGGGTTCACCGAGTCCGTCGTGTCCGAACTCATCGAGCAGGGCAGCGACGTGCAGGTCAGCCGGGTCGACATGCCCGCCCTCAACACCATCCAGTTCAACTGGGTGAAGTCGACGCTCCCGCACCACGCGCAGCCCGTCGCCCCGATCTACCAGCCCGAGGTCGGTGCCCGCGCCATCGCCGCCACCGCCGAACGCCCCCGCCGCCGCACCTGGGTCGGCGAGTCGACCGTGTACACGATCCTCGCCAACCGCATCAGCGGTCGGTTCGCCGACTGGTACGCCGCGAAGACCCTGGTCAGCGGTCAGCAGACGGAGGAGAAGGACGGCGAGGAACTCCCGTCGAACCTGTACGAGCCGGTCCCCGGGGACCACGGCGCGCACGGGGTGTTCGACGAGCAGGCGCACGAGTGGTCGCCACAGACGTGGTGGGTGGAACACCGCCGACTCGGCAACGGGATCGTCGGCGCAGCCCTCGGCGTCGCGGGACTCGCGGTCGCCACGGCAGCCGGACGCCGTCGATGAGCCGCGCGGGCCTCGGCGGCCGCCTCGGTACCCGTGGGCAGCGGGCGCTCGCGGTCGAGCTCCTGCGTGCCGGCATCGGCATCGCCCACCTGCTCGGCGCCCGCCGTGCCCTCGGGCGCCCGGCCGTGCTGGGTCGGGTCCTCGGTGTCCGTCAGCTCGGCCAGGCCGCACTCGTCCTGCGTGCGGGGACGGCCGACGCCCACACCGTCAGCGCGTTGGTCGACGCCACCCACGGCGTGACGATGGTCCCGCTCGCCCTGATCGATCGGCAGTCGCGGCGGTTCGCCGTCCGACAGCTCTGGATCGCGACGCTCCTCACCGTGCTCGAGGTCGCCCTCGTCGGTCGCGGGCGGCGCTGACCGGCAGCACCCCCGGACGCAGGACGCCCCCCGCGGACCTGATGGTCGGCGGGGGCGTCCCTGCGTGCTGCTACTCGACTTCGGAGGCCGGGTCCTCGGCCTCGACGCCGGTCTCGTCGAGACGGTCGCGCAGGTGGTCGGCCATCACGCCGGCACCTTCGTCGCCGTGGTCGTGCTGGACCTGCTGCACGAGACCGTGCAGCTTCTCTTCGTTCGTCGCGTCGGTCGCACCGTCCATGATCGGCTCGGACTGGACGCCGTTGTCACGCTCTTCTGCACTCATGGCACGAACGCTACGCCGCGCCGGGCAGCGGCTCACGGGCGCGCCCCAGGTCGTGCGGGGGACGGACGGGAGGCCCGGATCACGTGGGCTGCGCACGGACGTGGGCAGGGCCTCCCGTCCGGTGCGCGGGACCGACGTCAGAGGCGGAGGCGGGCGAACTCGGGGTCGACGTCGCCGTGCCGGTGCGCGGTGACGACCACCGTCTGTTCACGGAGGTAGTGCGCCATCTCGACGACGCCGGCCTCGACGACGGGTGCGTCGTGGATGGCGGTGTCGATGCCCGCGCCGAGCGCCTCCTCGAGCGCGAGGGGGTCACCGCCGAGCAGGCGGATCCGCGACCCCGGCCCACCGAAGGCCGTGTGCTGCCGGGGTTCGAAGCCCTGCGACAACACGATGTCGATGGCGTCCTGCGGTTCAGCGGCCCCTCCCGACCACTGCTCGTGGAGGAGCGCCCCGGACGCCGCGCGCGCGAGGAACTCGTCGTCGGTCTCCACCAGGTGGTCGACGACGTCGAGCGGGGACCGACCGCTCGCGAGCAGCTGCGTGAGCGGCCCGGGGAGCGCGCGAGCGGTGCTCAGCAGGACGTGCGCCCGGGCAGCGGTGGCGGCGGCGAGGGTCCGGATGAGGTCCCCCGTGCTGACGCCCTCGGACTGCCGGACGACCACGGACTGCGGGCGGTGGCGCAGCACGTTCCGTTCGACGCCGAGGTCCGCGGTGTCCCGGGACCGACCGAAGCGCTCCTCGCGCGCCTGGGCGTCGCTGGTGGCACCGGCGCGGACCTGGTCGAACTCCTCGAAGGACAGACCGCTGCGGGACGACTCGATGAGGGCCGTGACCCGCGGCGGCAGCCCGTGCAGCTGGATGCTCTTGTGCACGGTGCGGGGGACGGGCTCCCAGTGGCCGAGCATCGCGACCGAGTCGGGGCCGCCGCGCTTCGCGACCGCACCGACCGAGGAGCTCCCCCAACCGCCGGCGGGCTGCCGGACGACCGTGGTGTCGGTCGTGGCACGGTTCACCACGAGCGTGCCGGCGTCGACCCGGTCGGTCCAGAGGGCGACCTCGTCGACGTCGAGCGTGTGCAGGGCCTCGACCAGGCCGTGGTCGCTGCCGTTCTGGATCGCGATGGCCTGCTCGAGTGTCTCGACCTGCACCACCCCGAGCACCGGGACACCGACCTCGGGGTGGGTGGCGGCACTGCCGGGACGCACGCCGACGCGGACGCCCGGGGACCAGAGCCGACCGGACTCGTCGAGCAGCCGGGGTTCGACGAGCCAGGACTCCCCCGGACCGAGGTCGGTCAGGGCGGCCCGCGCTGCCCCGGTCGGCTCGACGACGAGCGGCCCGACCTGCGCGGCCGGGTCGGTGGGCCAGGCGACGCGGAGCGCACGGGTGGCGTCAGCCAGCTGGCGGAGGAACCGGCTGTCGACGCCGTCCTCGCCGACCGACCCGACGAGCACCACGAGGGAGATCGCCGCACTGGCCTGCCCGGACTGGGTGAACGCCGAGGCGACGACGTCGCGGACGGCCTGGTCGACGTCGGCCGCGGGGGTGACGACGGCCGCCGAGACCGCTCCGGTGTCGGCGAGGAGCGGCAGGCCGGCACGCCACCACCGGAACGAGCGGGCGGTGTCGGGCGAGCCGGTGAGCAGCACCCGGTCGACGGCGGGGTGGGCGACGAGGTCGCGGCCGAGCTCGCTGACGTCGAGGTCGACGAGCTGGAGCATCGAGTGCGGGACTCCGGCGTTCCAGAACACGTCGGCGAGCACCGCACCCGACCGCTTGGCGAGCGGGGACGGCTTGAGGACGACACCGCTGCCGGCGGCGAGCGCCGAGAGCACGCCGTCCGCCGGGGTGGTCAGCGGCGAGTTCCACGGGGCCACGACGACCGTCAGCCGGGGCGGGACGAAGGTCGCTCCCGTGACGTCGACCAGGTGTCGGGCGCGGTCGGCGGCGTGGTGGGCGGCGTCGACGGCACCGCTGACCTGCCGGTCGGCCTCGGTCAGGGTCATCGCGGTCTCGGCGACGACGACCTCGACCAGGGCGGCACGGCGGGCCTCCAGCTCGTGGGCGACGAGGTCCAGGAGTTCGGCCCGGTCCTGCGGGTCCTGCCGACCCCAGTTGACGCCTGCCTGCGCGGTGCGGGCGATGGTCCGTTCGAGTCGGGGGCGGTCGGTGACGCGGGCACCGCGGATGGTGGCGGTGCCGAGCTGCGAGCGGGGGACGCGGCGGAGCAGGTCGGCCGCCCACTGCCGGTTCGCGTCGACCCCGGCGTCGGTGTCGACCGCGGGCGGGTGCACGGCGCGGATCTCGGGGGCACCGAGGGGGACGCGGCGGTCCTGCGTGCGGAGGCTGGCCGGGGCGGGGTGCCCGAGTGCGGCGACAGCGTCGGTCAGGCGGGCACGTGCGCGCTCGGTCTCGGCGGCGCGCTCGTCGTCGGTGCCACCACCGGACGTCAGGGGGCCGGCAGCGCCCTCGCGCAACCGGCGGGCGAGGTACGGGATCGCCGCGTCGAACTCGTCGGGGTGCACCACGGGGGTGACGAGGGTGACCGTGCCGACGTCGGCGCGGACGGCGTCGAGGACGGTGCCCGTCATGCCGAGGAGCATCTCGACCTCGAGCGCGTCGGCGACCCCGCGACGGTCGGCGAGCACGCGGGCGGCGGCGACCAGCACGGGATCCCACCCGGTGAGCGCGATCCGCACGGCGTCGGTGTGCTCCGGTGTGAGTGCGGCGTCGAGCAGGCGCAGGAGCGCGGTGTCGATGTGCTGCCGGTCGGTCCAGACGGCCGGTGGACGTCCGTGCACGAGGGCGTCGGCCCGTTCCTCGGCCAGGTGGGCACCGTCGACGAGCCGGACCCGGACGGGTGCTCCTCCGCGGAACCGGCGGGCGGCCGCCCAGTCGGTGAGCGCCGCCAGGACGCCGAGGCTGTCGGGCAGCGACGCCGGCAGCGTGATGCCCGCGGTCGCGTGGGCGAACTCGTCCTGGTCGAGCAGGGTGCGGAACACGGCCACGGAGAGGTCGAGGTCGTGCGGGCCGTTGACGAGCAGCGTGACGGTGCTGCCGGCGGCGTCCGCCGCGCGGAACACCGGGACGAGCCGCTCGACCGCCTGCTGGGTGGCATCGTCGAGGGCCCACGGCGAGGTCGGCGGGACGACGTCCGCGACCGCGAAGGACACCGCCGGGACGTCGTCGCGACCGAGCAGGTCGGTGATCCAGGCCAGGCGGCGGTCGCTCTCGGCGGGACCGAACACGGTCGGGCCGAGGGGCACCACGTCGAGGCGGGTGCCCGGTCCGGCGAGCTTGCCGAGCGCTGCGCCGAGTCGGGCCGGCGGGGCGTCGACGACCAGGTGTCCGGCCAGTCGGCGGAGCACCCGGCGCGCGGACGGGATGACCGCCCACGGCGCCATCGTCGCGAAGCCACCACCGACGGTCACGGCGCCGCGGAGGTACCAGGCGAGGAAGTCCGGGACGTCCCGGCTGGCCTTCTCGAGGTTCCGGGCGGCGACCTTCGGGTCGTCCGGCCGGATCACCTTGTCGACGAACCCGCGGGCGAAGTCGAGACCGCGCTCGTCGCGCAGGACCTCGGCGAGCCGGGCCGCTCGGGCTTCGGGCTTCGCGCCGCGGGAGGCGTCCAGCCAGCGCCCGACGAGGGCGGACGCGTCGTCGGTGCAGTCCTGGAGGCGTGCGGGCGGCATGGTCTCGATCGTAGGCCGCTCCCCCGACCTCTCCTCGGAGGCGCCCGTGTGCCGTCCCGGAGTCCGCCGAACGGATGATCCCGGCCCGACGAGCTGCCCTCGCGGATACGCTGGCGGGATGGTGGAGCACGGCGCTGACGGCCACGACTGGGCCACGTGGGACGTGTTCCACGACGTCTGGCGCGGGCTGGACCGGGCGCTCGACGTCGCCGTGCAGCGGGACGCCGGCATCTCCATCCCCGAGTTCGAGATCCTCATCGGCTTGCACCGCGACCCCGAGCACCGGCTGCGGGTCCGCGACATGGCCGCCGGGATCGGCTGGGAGAAGTCGCGCGTCAGCCACCAGGTCACGCGCATGGTGGCCAGGGGGCTGGTCGCGCGAGCCGACTGCCCCTCGGACGGCCGCGGCAGTTGGATCGTGATGACCGCGGACGGCCGACGCGCGGTCCTCGCCGGCATCCGGGCGCACACGGCGGCGCTGGAGCAGCTGTTCTGGAGGCCCGTGGCCGGTGACGCGGACACGCTGCGGGCCGTCTCGCACCGTGTCCTCGAGGCGCTCGGTCCGGTGGACACCGGCACCGACCTCGTCCCGGGGGACGCCTGACCTGACAGCCGCCGTCCCCGTCGTGGGAGGATGCCCTGGACCGACTGTGCGGGGGAGGGCAGATGGACAACGACGGCTCACGATCCGCACGCGCGGCACTCGTCGCCGCGCTCGACATCGTCGGGCTCGCACCGTCCGAGCGCTTCGACCGCATCGTCCGGATCGCCCGCGAGGTCTTCGACGTCCCGTTCTCGTACGTCAACCTGCTCGACGACACGCTCCTGCACACCTTGACGCCGAACACGGCGGGCGAGCCGACGTCGGGACCGCTCGAGTGGTCCTTCTGCCAGTTGACCGTCCAGCGCCCCGGGCCGACGGTCGTCCCCGACACGCTCGCCGACCCGCGCACCGTCGACCTGCCGGGTGTGACGAGCCGCGGCATCCGCTTCTACGCCGGCGTCCCGCTGACCATGCCGGGCGACCTGACGATCGGCAGCCTGTGCCTGATGGACGTCCGGCCGCGGGAGTTCAGCCCGCAGGACGAGGCCGCGCTTATCGACCTCGGACGCTGGACCGAACAGGCCCTGACGAAGGGGATGCAGCACGACCGGCTGCTCGAGGTCGTCGAGGCCCTGACCCCGCCGCCCGTCCACGTCCCCGGTTACGCACTGGCCGGGCTCAGCGTGCCGTACGGCGACCTCAGCGGTGACGTCCACGACTGGACGGTCGCCGACGACGCCGTGACGTTCACGCTCGCCGACATCATGGGCAAGGAGCAGCCCGCCGCACTGCTGGCCGCCGGACTGCGGGCAGCGCTCCGGCAGCACGAGGACCTGCCGCCGGTCGACGCCGTCGGCGCGGTCGAGCCGCGGATCAGCGAGGACCTCAGCAGGGCCTCGGCGTTCGCCACGCTGTTCCACTCCCGCCTGACACCGAGCACCGGACGGGTCGACTTCGTGGACGCCGGGCACGGGCTCGTCGTGCACCTGCACGCGGACGGCACCTCGGACATCCGCCGCTCACGGGACCTGCCGCTCGGACTGCACCCGCAGGGGGTCCCGTTCCGCCTCGGGTCCCTGGTGCTCGAGCCGGGCGACGCGCTGCTCGTGGCGAGTGACGGGGCGCTGGACCTGGGCGACGGGACGATCGACACCCTGACGGACATCGGGCGGACGTACCGCCGGGCGCCGAGCACGGCCGCGTTCCTCGAGACGGTGCGCCTGCGGGCCGCGGAGCACGCCGAGGACGACGTCACCGTGACGGTCCTGGCGCGGGACGCGGACTGACCCTCCGGCGGGTCCTGGGCGCCGACGCCACGACGCCACGACGCCACGACGCCACGACGCCACGACGCCACGACGCCACGGTGCTGGCACCTGCGGACAGGTGCCAGCACCGGGGCTCGTGCGCCTGACCCGAACAGGAACACGAACTCCCGCCAGCCTCTCCGGCACCACCGACGCCCGCGGCCCCCGGGAACGGCCGGCAGCGCCCCGGTCGTCCGATCCGGCGTGATGCGGACAGCGCCGGGCTGCGTCACGCCCGGACCCCGGCCGAGCGCCCTCTTCGTGGCCCGGTTCAGCGCACTTCGAACCCGTACAGCGAGTACCCGTACGGCGTGGCCCGGTGCACGCCCTGGAACCGCACGTGACGCCAGGTGCCGGACAGGTCGACCGTGTCCGTGCCTCCGTCGCCGTCACCGACGGTCGCGATCGTGGTCCAGGCGTCGCCGGCCCCGTTCCGCGCCTCGATCCGGTAGGCGGAACCGTACGCGTCCTCCCACCGCAGGGACGCCCGGTGCAGGGGCTGCGCCGATCCGAGGTCGACGTCGAGCCACTGGTCGTCGGTGTGACCGCTCGCCCAGCGGGAGCCCGGGTCACCGTCGGTGGCGTTCCGCGCGGCGACACCGGCGGCCTCGTCCGCCGACGAAGTCGTCGGGGCGTTCCGCGCCAGGTCGGGCGTCGGTGCACCCTCGGTCGAGTCCACCCGGAACGCGAAGAGCGAGTACCCGAACGCCGTGTGGCGCTGCACGCCGAGCATCCGCACGTACCGCGCCCGGACCCCGTCGAGCTCGTGGACCGCGCTGCCACCGGCCCCGTGGTCCTCGGTGGTGACGGTCCGCCAGTCGTCGTCCGTCGTGGTCCGCACCTGGACCAGGTACCGGTCCGCGTACGCCGCCTCCCAGTCGAGACGCACGCTGTCGACGGGGACCACGGCGCCCAGGTCGACCGCGATCCACTGGTCGTCCGACGCGCGGCTCGCCCACCGGGTGGAGCCGCTGCCGTCGACCGCCTGCTCGCCGCCCAGGTCCGCGCGCTCGTCGGAGGACGTCGTCACCGGCTTCCCGACCGCGATGTCCCGCGAGGTGCCGGTGCCGGGGTCCGGGTCACTGCCGTCACCGGGATCGGCGACGTCGCCGTTCGTCACCGTCGTGATCGTCGCCTGCCCGGAGGCCCCGCCGAGGGTGGCGCTCACGGTCGAGGTGACACCACCCGCGGCAGCCGCGGTGACCGCGCCGTCGCCGGTGACCGAGCCTCCGCCGTCGATCGTCCACACCGGTGCACCGTCGGAGCCGGCAGCTGCCGTCACCGGTCCGCCGTCGCCGTCCGCGTCGAACCCGTACGCGGTGAGCGTGGTGCCGCCGCCGGCCGGGAGGCGCGTGGTGCGCGGTCCGACCAGCACCGTCGACGGGGTGATCGCCGAGACCGACGGGGTGCCGTGGACCTCGAACGACCAGATCGAGTAGCCGTACTGGGTGAGGCGGTCGACGCCGTGCATCCGCACGAACCGCGCGGTGGTGTCGACCGTGACGTGGTCCGCAGCCGCCGTCGTCTTCGCCACGTTCCGGACGGTGCGCCAGGGGCCGTCGGCGTCGTCGGCGACCTGCAGGTCGTACTCCTTCGCGGCGGCGTTCTCCCACGTGACGTCCACGTCGGTGATGTCGGTCGCACGGCCGAGGTCGACGGTGTAGTCGACGGCGTCCTGCCCGTGCTCGCTCTCCCACCGCGTCGTCGGGTCGCCGTCGAGCGCCTTGCCCGGACTGTTCCCCCCGTCGCTCGAGGTCGCCACGGCGGTGGCGTGGAGCGCCTGGTCCGGGACGGTGGCGACCGCCGAGACGACGGCACTGCCCTCCACCCCGCCGCTCGTGGCGGTGACGTACCCGGCCCCGGGGGCGGCCGGACGGACGCTGCCGTCGTCGGCCGAGCCTCCAGGCAGGGTCGTGGCCCAGGTGACCGGGCCGCTCAGGGTGAGCGGGTCGCCGTACTGGTCGCTGCCGACCGCCGCGAACGTCGTCGGGGTGCCGACGACGAGCTGCTCGAAGCCCGGGGTGACCCGGATCGACGTGAGCTCGGGAGCCGGGGCGACCCGGAACCGGTACGTGTCGCTGACCGACCCCACCGAGGCGGTGACCGTGACGCTGTCGGCGCGCTTCGTGGCGTCGTACGTCCCGTCGGCGGCGATGCTGCCGGTGCTGGCGTCCCAGGTCAGCCCGTCGAGCGGCATGGTCGCGCCGTACTGGTCGTACCCGGTCGCCGTGAACCGCGTGGTGGAACCGGGCGCGAGGGTCTTCGGGCTGTCCGTCGTGTCGACCACGATCTCGGCCAGGTGGGCGTCGAGGTGCGAGGTGATCTGGGTGTGCGCGGGGACCGCGATCTGCCCGATCACCCGCTGGCCTTCGTAGACGTCGTAGGAGTGCTGGACGTCGTCGACGTTGTCGAGCACGTAGGAGTACGTGCCGTCGGCGGCGCGGAACACCTGGCTGAGCGGGTCGGAGGTGTGCCGGTCCGTGACCTCGGTGCCGACCATCCTGTTCGACGCCGCCTGGTGGTAGACCAGGCCGGCCATCGACTGCCCGGTGACGGCCGGGTCCCCCGCTGCCCACAGTGCCCGGTGGATGTCGAGGTACGTGTCCGGGTCGTACTGCGCGAGGAAGCCGAGCACGACGTTGCCGAGCGCGTCGCCCATGTCGCTGAACACCGCCGCCGCGTGGGCGGTGTCGGTACCGGGCCGGTGGTCCGTCAGGTCCACCGAGTACAGCCGGTCGATCGTCGCCGTGTCGGCGGTGTACCGGGTCGACAGGTACGGCAGCAGCGGTGACTGCACGGGCCAGTCCTTCGGCTGCCTGTCCGCCGTCGGTCCGTCGGTCTTCGTGGGCACGAGTGCCGCGGGCAGTGTCGTCGGGGTCCAGTACTGCGCCGGGAACACCACCTCGCCGTTCGCATCGGTGCTGACGAAGAGCGTGCCGGTCGCCTGGTCGTACAGCGGGTTCGCGGCCGTCCTCGCCGTGACGTACCCGGGGTGGTTCGCCTCGGCGGCACGGACCGCGTCCTCGAGTTCACCGATCGCGGCGTTCCGGTCCTGCGCGATCGCGTCGTTGCCGTAGGTCCCGACGCCCCACCACTTCTTGGTGAGCATCTGGATGTGGGCGGCGTTGCCGTTCACGACGCCGTCCTGCCCGACGACCCGTGGGCGCGCCTGCATCATCTGCCGCATGATCGCCTTCGAGAAGCCCGGGTCCCAGCCGAAGAAGTCGAACCAGGGTGCGGTCGGCATCCACTGGATGCCGTAGATCCACGCGGGGTCGCCGGAGAAGTACGTGGCTTCGGCCTGGCCCGAGTCGAACAGAATGCCCGCCTGGCCGTACCGGTACGCGTCGGGGAACGCGCCGTTGCCGTCGTACGACTTCGACGCGGTGTTGCCGTGGGCGTTCTGGTAGTAGTCCCGGACCGCGGCGCGTTCGGTGACGTACTCCATCGCGCCGGTGGCCTGCATCTGCTCGTTCCCGAGCACCGTGCCGAGGAGGAACAGGCCCGCCTCGGACTGGATCGCCTCGGACGACGACTCCTGGTTGTTGCCACCCGGGGACGAGACACCGCCCGCGTTCGAGTGGCCCTCCCACACGCCGAAGGTCCGCAGGTGCGGGAACCGGTCGTCGTCCCGGTCCCAGTTGGCGTACTGCTTGGTCACCAGGGTGGCCATGCCCTCGTACCGCTCCGCCCAGCCGGGATCGACCGCCCCGAGGAGCGCGGTGGCGACGGCGAAGTAGCCGTAGTGGAAGTGGTTGTCGTTGAACTGCGCGGACCCGTACGAGTCACCGAAGCCGATCAGCGCCTTCCACGTCGGGTACATGGCGAAGAAGTGCTCGCTCTCCCCCGTCGAGTACGTGTACCAGTCGGTCAGGGCCTTCGTGAGCGTGGCCTGGAGCTTCCGCTCGTCGTCGGTGTCACCGATCTGCCGCGCCACCGTCATGTACTCGGCGAGCTGCTGCAGGTCCTTGCCGCCCCAGTAGGTGTCGCCGCCGTACGTGGTCTTGGTGGCGTAGTCGGAGAGGTACTGCCGGAGCACGTCCCGCTCGTCCTGCCCCTCTGGTGAGGCTCCGGTGGGCGTGATGCCGGTGAAGGCGTAGTCGAGGGTCCACCCGTCGTGGCCGATCGTGGTCTTCATCGTGCCGCGCGGGGTCGCGTACGTGGCACCGGTGAAGTGCAGGTCGTTCGTCGTCTCGGCGTACTGGTGCTGCAACCAGCCCTGCACGGTGTCGTGGTTCGAGCCCTGCAACGCGTCGGTCTGCACGGACCACTGCTGCTCGACCTGGCCCGCCGCCGGGTCGTACGAGTAGTCCATCGTGGTGTTCCGCGGCACGGCGAACGCGTACTGCTGCAACCGGTCGAGGCTGAGGCCACTCTCCGGGACGGCGCTGAGTACCAGGTACGCCGTGCCCGCGGACGCGTCGATGGCGTTGCCGCTCCGGGTGAAGGTCGTCCTGGCTGGTGCGTGCACGCCGAACACGTGGTCGCCCTGCCGGATCTCGAACCGGTCGCCCGTGAACGGGAAGCTGATCGGCTCGCCGGCACCGTCGGTGATCGTCGCACCCGGTTGCACCGACAGGCGGGGGGTCATGCCGCGGTACTCGAACCACTCGTACGGGTTGCCCTGCACGCTCGTGACGTCCATGTACTGGCCGCCCGCGCCCGCCTGCGGCATCCGCCAGCTGACGTTCCAGTCGCCCCAGCGGAGCGCGTCCGCCTCGGTCGCGGAGAACGCCGTCGAGAACCGCTGCGCGACCCCGTCCGGCTCGTCCGTCAGGAGCACCTGGTCGACCATCACGTGGGCCCAACCGGCGTTCAGCGAGTCGACGACACGGAGCTGGGCCTGCTGACCCGCCCACGCGCTGACGTCCCAGTCGACCCAGCGGAACCGCTCGCTGTCGTCGCCGGTGGCGGAGGCGACGACCTGCCCGCCGACGACGAGCTGCACGGCCTCCTGGTCGGCGTGCTTGCCGCCCGCGACCATGAACGCGAGCGTCGAGTGGTCGACGGTGAACGGCTTCGACGTCATCGTGCCCGTGGCGCCGTCCCCGCCCGTGGCGCCCCACGACGTCAGGTACCCGTTGCCCACCCACCCGGACACCTGGCTCTGCCCCGCGGCGGTGTCCGTCGCCCCGCTGAACGCCGTGCCGGTGCTCGTCCACCCGTCGGGGACACCGTGCTCGAAGTCGGCGAGCAGCTCGTCCGAGGGGTCGACGGCGGGGGTCACCGTGCCGCTCACCGTCACCGGGGACTCCAACTGCATCGCGGTGCCGTCGCTGTTCCACTTCGTCGGGTACGTCAGCTTCGTGCCGTCCTGGCTGTTGGAGGACACGAACGGGTACGCCCACATGTCGCCGGAGTACTTGCTGACCAGCAGGTCGGTCCACCACTGGTTGGTCGGCACCGGCTTCCCCGCCTGCGACGGGTCGATGTACAGGTGCTGGTCCACCGTCTTCTGCACGTCGGCGCTGTCGCTGATCGAAGTCGGCGGTGTGGGCGCGAACGACCCCGAACCGACCCGGGTGCCGTCGGTGGGCGGAGCCGGCACCGTGGCGGGGGTCGGCAGCGCGGTGCGGGTGGACGGCGCGGTGCGGGTCGCTGCCGATCGTGTCGAATCGGTCGCCCGGTCGGCTGCGCTGGCACCGGTCGCGGGTCCGACGACTGCGGCGATCACCGTCATCACCACGAATCCGGAGGTGACGATGGTGCGGGGCGTGGAGCGGCTTCTGCGCGGTCGTTCCGCGTGGCGTCGGGGCACGGTCCGACGGTATCGGCGCGTCCGCACGACGTCAGTCGGTAGAAGTACGGACCCGGGCGGGATCACCCACCCCACTTCGGGGGCGGGGCAGGCTGCTGACACGCAACCGACTGAGCCGGTACCCGTCAGTCCGAGACGTCGGCCAAGGCCGACGCCACGAAGGACGCGAGCGCGTCCGCCCCGGAGTGGTCGTCGGCCGTGACGGTCACCACGGCGTCCGCCGCCGGATCGAAGAGGAGCATCTGCCCGCCCGCCCCGTGCAGCCGCCAGAGCTGCGCCGGCCCGTCCCACCCGGCGAGCGCGTACCGCTGGTACGCCGGGTCCCGACCGGCCACGACCCAGTCGGCGTGCAGGGCGTCGACCCACTGCGCCGCGACGAGCTGCTGCGCACCGACCCGGCCTCGGTCCCGGACGAGTCGACCGATCCGTGCGACCTCAGCGGTCCGGAGGAACAGCCCGCCGCCGGCCGCGACGAAGCCGTTCGGGCACCGCTCCCACTCGGCCCCGTCGATGCCGAGCGGGGTGAGCAGCCGGTCCTGCACGAAGCGGCCGACGTCACCGACCCGGGTCGCCAGGACACGCATCGCCGTGTAGGTACTGGCGTTCGCGTACTGGAACACCCGGCCCCGGCTCGGACGCCCGAGGAACTCGACGGCCAGGTCCGGCCAGTCGGTCAGCAGCGTCGGCGACCACGGCAGGTCGATGCCGCTCGTCATGCTGAGCAGGCGACGGAGCGTGACGCGCTGCGTGCCGTCGCCGAACCGGACCTCGGGCAGGTACTCCGACACCGGCACGTCGAGGTCGACCACACCGTCGTCGGCGGCGATCCCGACCGCCAGGACGCAGACGCCCTTCGCGATCGACTGCACGTCCTCCGGTTCGTCGGGCGTCCAGCGGTGGTCGGCGACGTCGTCGCGGACGAGCACGTGCAGCCCGTGGGCGCCGAAACCGGTCCGGGTGACCTCGGCCACGACGGCGTCCCGGACGGTCTGCGCGCGAGTCATCCCGCCATCCTCTCGTGCGCGAGCGGCCCCCGGAGTGGGAGTCCTGTGCTCAGAGGTCCGTCCGCGCCAGCGTTCCCGTCTCCCCGCGCAGTCGCACCTCGACGCTCGCGATGTCGGCGCGGGGCACGTCCGTCGTGGCGGACAGGCCACGGGCCTCCCGTCCGGCCGCCGTCCACGACGCGATCCGCTCGTCGGACCCGTCGGTGCGCACGACGACCAGGTCGTACATGACGGACCCGTCCGAGGCCCAGTCGCGCCCGCCGTAGGAGCAGCCCCAGTCGAACCGGGTGCCCCAGGACTCGGTGCGCACGGCCAGGTCGACGTCGAACCCGGACTTGCCGGTCAGGGTGTACCGGTCCGACGAGGCACCGGCGGACGCCGGCGGCCGGGCCGCGTCCGTGCTGCCCGGGGTCGGACCGTCGGCGCGCAGACCGAGGCCCAGCCCGGCCACCACCGCGACGGCGACCACGACGCCGGCCCCGGCGGCGGCCAGCACGCGGCGACGCCGCCGACGACGCCGGACGCGGTGCGCCACCGAGGCGAGCGTTCCGTCGCCACTGGTGACGGGCCTCCCGTCCGGTTCCGCGATCTCCACCGCGGCGTCGGCCGGGAGGCGCCCCAGCAGCCCCGGCAGACCGGCCAACTCGGCGACGGCCGAGCGACACGCGTCGCAGTGCTCCAGGTGCCGCTCGTACTCCAGACGTTCCGCGGGCGGGAGCGACCCGAGGACGTAGGCCGCGTCCCACTCCGCGTACCGGTCGTCGCTCATCGGGTGACGCCTCTCTCCTGCAGGGCGAGCCGCAGTGCTCGCAGCCCGTAGTGCAACCGCGACTTCACGGTGCCCTCGGGGATGTCGTGTCGCCGGGCGATCTCGGGCACGGTGTGTCCGAGCCAGTACGCGTCGACGACCACCCGGCGGTGTTCCGACGACAACGATGCCAGGGCGTCGGCGACGACGATGCGGTCGAGGACCGCGTCGGTCCGGTCCGCCTCGACCTGGTCCACCGGACGGTCCGTGCCGTGCTCGCGGCGGTTCCGGGCGGACCGGGCATCGTCGACGACCAGGTTCCGGGCCACCGTGAACAGCCAAGCCCGGGCCGCGTCCGGCTCCCGTTCCAGGACGGTCGGGCGCTGCCAGGCTCGGACCATCGTCTCCTGGACGACGTCCTCGACGTGACCAGCGTCGCGGGTGAGGTGCCGCACGTACCGGAGCAGGGCGTCGCCGTGCTCGCGGTACAGCGCGCCGAGCAGCTCGTCCGGTCCCGATGCGGCCATCGTCACTTCGCGAGGTCGAGTGAGAACTCGACCGAGCCCTTCGGGTCCACCGTGACGAAGCCGAGCGACGGAGCCGTCACCCCGTAGTCCTGGAACGTGACCGGGACCGTGCCGGCGACCTGGACGTCCCCGTCTGCGCCGACCGCGACCTGCGCGTCGGCCTGCACGGTCTTCGTGACGCCGTGCATGGTGAGGTCACCGCTGAGGGTGACGCTCTGGGTCGAGCCACCGAGGGCGCTCGAGACGTCCACCGGCTTCGTGACGCGGAACGTCGCGGTCGGGAACTGGTCCGTCTGCAGGGCCTTGTCACGGAAGTACGCGTCGCGCGCGGCTTCCGGCGTGCTGATCTCGCCGACCTGCACCGTGACGGTGGCGTCGGAGAGCTTCCCGCCGTCGACGGTCGCCGTCCCCTCGACCTGCTTCGTCCGTCCGACCACGGTGACATCCTGCCCCTGCAGGACCTCGTGCACGCGGTACCCGGCGTAGGAACCGGTGCCCGACCTCCACGTGCCGTCGGCGTGGGTGGTGTCGAGCTCGCCCGCGGCGCTCGGGGAGAGCGACGGCGCGGCGGCCGCCGAGCCGTTGACGGCGTCCGCGTAGAGGCGCGGACCGACGACGACGCCGGCCCCTGCGACCACGACGACGCCCGCCGCGATGCCGATGATGACCTTGGTACGAGTTCGCATTCCCATACCCAGGACACGAGGCGGCCTGCTGGATCGTTCACGGATCGATCGGCTCATCGGGAACGCCCACCTCCGGGCCACTAGTCTGTGCGGTCGGACAGCTTGCCCGGACCGTCGAGGAGACCACCACATGTCAGTCGGACTGCTCGCCGTCGTGGACGACATCCTCAGCGCGGCGCTCAAGGCCAGCGCGAAGACCGCGGGCGTCGTCATCGACGACGCCGCCGTCACCCCGCAGTACGTGCAGGGCCTGGCGCCCGCGCGGGAGCTCCCCGTGGTCGGTCGGATCGCCCTCGGCAGCCTGTTCAACAAGTTCGTCATCATCATCCCGCTGGCGCTGCTGCTGTCGGCCTTCGCGCCCTGGGTCCTGCCGTGGCTGCTCGTCATCGGCGGCACCTACCTGTGCTTCGAGGGTGCCGAGAAGGTCACCGAGTGGTTCGGCGTGCACCACGAGGCCGCCTCGGACGAGGCCGCGAGCGAGCCGAAGCTCGTGTTCGGGGCGATCCGCACCGACCTCATCCTCAGCACCGAGATCATGCTCATCGGGCTCGCCAGCCTGGACACCGACCTGGGCTTCTGGCAGACCCTCGGTGCGCTCGCGGTGATCGGCCTCGGCATGACCCTGCTGGTCTACGGCGCCGTCGCACTGCTGGTGAAGATCGACGACATCGGCCTGCAGATGATGAAGAACCCGGTCCGACGCACCCGTCGCGCCGGCGCCCGGATCGTCCGCGCGATGCCGGCCGTGTTCCGGGTGATCAGCATCGTCGGCACCGTCGCGATGCTCTGGGTCGGTGGCCACCTGGTCATCCAGAACCTGGCGGAGACGTTCTGGGCTGGGCCGTACGAGCTGCTGCACCACGTCGAGCACGCCGTCGAGGGCGGCGGGCCCGTCGTCACGTGGGTCGTCGACACGGCGATCTCGGCCGTCGCGGGACTCGTCCTCGGCATGGTCGTCGTCGGGATCGTGCTGGGGATCGGGCGACTGCGGGGCCGAGCGCACTGACGGCCTCGGCCCGCGACCTGCGGTCGGTCGACGCTGTCGGAGCGGATGAGGCCCGCGTCGGCCCGCAGAGGTGTGAGTATGTGCCCATGGTGAGTGACGAGACGGCCGACGTGTCGGAGATCCACGGGCCGGCGTGGGAGCGCACCGTGCTGCTCGTGATCCCGCCGAACGACGTCGACGAGGTGCACGAGTCGGTCGACGACCTCTGGCAACTGAACGCCGACCTCGGCAGTGGGGAGCGAGCCCGGTTCGAGACCGCACTGCTCGAACTCGCCGGGAACGTCATCGAGCACACCGAGGGCAGCGAGCGGCTGCTGTGCGAGCTGACACTCCGTCGGACATCGACGGCGCTGGAGGCGCTGCTCAGCGACAGCGGCGCCGAGGTGCACGTGCCGTTCCGCACCGCGATGCCGGACCCCGAGGAGATGGCGGAGTCCGGGCGCGGCATCGCGATGATCGAACTGCTGATGGACGACTTCTCCTACGAGCGCGACTCGGAGGGGAACCGGTGGCGACTCGTGATGCGCCTCCCCGCGCCACTGCAGCGCGAGCACCACGTCGCCGCCGACGGACCGGGCTCACCGTGAGCAGGTCGGCAGGCGACGGCCGGGGCCGGCGGAGTCCGTCACGATGGACGGTGACGATCGCCCCGGGGTCAGCGCTCCGTCGTGCGGGGCTGGCGGACCGGTCCCGTGTCGTTGGTGACAGCCCAGTGCGCGAGCAGTTGCAGGCTGTCGTGTGAGGCTGATCCGGGTGATGCGAGGTAGGTGACCAGCGCGAGTCCGCGACGGGAGCCGATGTCGAGCGACTCGAACGTCAGGTCGAGGTCACCGACGATGGGGTGGTGCACCAGCTTCTGGCCGGAACGGTGTTCCCGCACCGTGTGGCTGGCCCAGAGGGTGCGGAACGCCTCGCTCGCCACCGACAGCTCCCCGACGAGCGTGGTGAGTGCGCGGTCGCCGGGAGTGCGGGCCGCCTCGGTCCGGAGCACCGCGACACTCTGTACGGCAACGCTGTCCCAGTCGCGGTAGAAGTCGTGCGACCGGGGGTCGAGGAAGATGTACCGGCCGAAGTCCACCGACCGGCCCGGAGTACCGAAGAGGTCGCTGTAGAACGCACGACCGAGCCGGTTCGACGCGACCACGTCGAGCGTGGTGTTCTGCACGATCACCGGCATGTCCGTCATGCCGTCCACGATCTGCTGCACGCTCGCACTGACGTGCTGTGGTCGTTGTGCGGAGCGCCGCGTCCGGAGGCTCGTGGGTGCGTTGGCAGCACGGACGAGGTCGACCAGGTGCGTGGCTTCGACATCGTCGAGGAGCAGGGCGCGGGTGACGCCGTCGAGGACACTGTCGGAGACGCCGGTCGCGTTGCCCCGTTCGAGGCGGGTGTAGTACTCGACGCTGATCCCGGCGACGAGAGCCACCTCCTCCCGTCGGAGTCCCGCGACTCGGCGGCGTCCACCGAAGTCGGGCAGGCCGATCTGCTCCGGGGTGAGCCGTGCCCGCCGCGATGTCAGGAAGTCGCGGATCTCCGCCTGGGTGTCCACCCCTCGACGGTACGTCACGCCGGTACCCCGAGAGGGTCCCTGTCAGTGACCGTGTCGGCGGAGTCTGGCTCCGTCCGAGGCGGCGACGTTGACTTGCAGCGTTCCCGACAGGAAGGCACTCCCATGACCGACTCCACGGTTTGGTTCATCACCGGCGCAGCACGCGGGATGGGCATCGACCTGACCAGGGCCGCCCTCGCCGCCGGCCACCGCGTCGTCGCGACCGCGCGTGACGCTGCGAAGGTCACCGACGTGTTCGGTGACCAGGAGAACCTGCTGGCGGTGTCGCTCGACATCACCGACGAGCACGCCGCCCGAGCAGCCACCGACGCTGCCGTCGCCCACTTCGGTCGCATCGACGTGCTCGTCAACAACGCCGGCCTGTTCTACGCCGGGTTCTTCGAGGAGATCAGCCCGGCGCAGATGCGGCAGCAGATGGAGACGAACTTCTTCGGCCCGCTCACCGTCACCCGCGCGGTCCTGCCCGTCATGCGTCACCAGCGCAGCGGTCAGGTCATCACGATCAGCTCGACCGCGGGCATCGTCGGCCAGGAGTTCGTCGCGGCGTACTGCGCGTCGAAGTTCGCGCTCGAGGGATGGATGGAGTCGATCCGCTACGACCTCGCTCCGTACGGCATCACGACGATGGTCGTCGAGCCCGGCTTCTTCCGCACCGAACTGCTCGTCGAAGGCACGTCGACGATCTGGCCCGAGCTGTCGATCGAGGACTACGCCGAGCGCACCGCGACGACGATCGAGGCGTGGAAGGGCATGAACGGAAAGCAAGGCGGGGACCCCGCCAAGCTCGCGGCCGCCCTGGTCTCCTTGACCGATTCCGGTGAACCCCCACTGCGCTGGGTCGCGGGTGCCGATGCCGTGCAGACCGCCCTCGACAAGGCGAACCTGCTCCTCGAGCAGGTCGCGGCACACGAGCAGCTGTCCTCCTCGCTCGCCCACGACGCCTGATCCACGACCGCCGCAGGCAGCTCGGGTACGACTGAAGGCCGTTGCTCAGAACGAGGAACGGCCTTCATCCCGGCCACCAACTCGGGTTCCGCACGTCATGTGCCATCCGGCCGACCGATGCGGTCGCACTGCTGCACCTGGTCGAGGCGAGCCGCGGAGACCGGTTTCTGAGTCCCACCGAACTCGCGGCGAAACTGCACCTCACATCCGCCGGTGTGACCAAGCTCGTCGACCGTCTCAGCAGCGCTGCACGGGTGGAACGCCGACCGAACCCCCGCGAGCGACGCAGTGTCGCTTTGGTCCCCACCGCGACCGCGACCGCGACCTGACCCGGGCGTACGGCCACATCTCCAGACGTCCGCGGCGCGCTTCGCCGAAGGGCTCCGCTACGACGAAGAGGCGGACGAGCCGCCTCCGTCAGGCGCGGGGACGCGCGCTGATGAGGACCGCACGGGTGCGGTCGGTGATGTCGTCGACGAACTCCTGATGCGCTGGCTCGAGGACGTCGTCGGAAGCGTCCTCTGTGAGCACGGGGATTCCCGGGCCGAGCACCAGGCTGACGGACGTGTTCGCGCCGCTCAGATCGACCGCCGGCATCGTCACGACGTCCGCGAGCGAGCTCTGACTCAGAGCTGCTGTGTACTGCAACACGGCGGCTGCGGCCGCGCTGCTGGTGAGGATCGAGGACAGTCCGTAGACGAGGTACATCATGATGATCCGGTTCCGACCTGCTCCTGCCGGCTGACGCCGAGGAAGGCGCACCTGGTGACGGTGCGGCTGGTCATGTGGGCGGGGCACCCGCGACCAGCTCAAAGGGGGCGAATCGTGTGCAGAACGGTGCACGCGATCAACGAGGTCTCGTGCTCCTTGCACGCTACGACTCACTCGTGATTTCCCCGAGGAGGCCCGCGTGAAAGGGATGAACGGGCGAACGAGAGCCGAGGAGGAAGTCCTCAGCGGCAACGCGTCGGGTCGCTAGACTCTCTAACGAAGTCGGAGTGCGCTGACCTGGTGCAAGGGCGGGCGCCGCTGGGAAACGCGGAGATGCGGATGACGACGACCAACGAAGACCCGTCGGACGTCGAACGCACCGAGGACGGCCGCAGTGACGTCCGGATCGAAGCGGCCGGGAGCAGCCCCGAGGCTGCCGTTCTCAACCTCAGCGGGTTCTACGCCGGCCGGCACTGGGCCGCCCGGGCCACCGCACGTCCCTTCACCTACCGCCACACCGCGGTCGGCGACGCCGACGTGACCCTTCGCAGGTCCCGGATCAACGGTTTCATCCGCGGCGTCATGGCGCCCTCGGACGAGTACATCGTCCAGTGGCTCACCTCCGGTACCGGTGTGCCGGACATCGTGCACGACCGGGTGCCGATGACGGGGGACGTCCCGATGCTGTTCCCGAGCGCGCGAGAGTTCGTGTTCGAGTACCGGGACTACGACCAACGCGTCGTGCACATGTCCCGCCGACTCGTGCACGAGGTCGCCGACGAACTGTTCCACACCGGCGAGGTCCCCGACCTCGGCCTCGACCACCTCCGCACCCTCGACCCCGCCGCGGTCACGCAGTGGCGCGAGAGCCTCGGGTTGCTCTCCCGCGAGCTGAAGGTCGGCGGCATCGAAACGCTGCTGTGGCACACCCTCACCCGAGGCACCGCTGCCGCGTTCCTGCGGATGTACCCACCGCGGGTGCGCGCGCTGCCTCGTGCGGTGCTCTTGCCGAGACGAGACCGGATCCGCGCAGCGGTCGAGTACATCCACGAGCACGCCGCCGACCCGATGAGCGTCTCCGACGTTGCCGAGGCTGCTGGTCTGAGCGTCCGAGCGACGCAGGAGGCTTTCCAACGGCACCTCGGTCAAACACCCATGCGGTACTTGCAGACCGTTCGTCTCCACGGAGCCCACCGAGAACTCCGGCAGCTGGACGCAGCGACTGCTTCCGTGCGAGACATCGCCCGAAGGTGGGGCTTCGCACACCTGGGCCGGTTCTCCGGCGCCTACCAAGCCGCGTTCGGTGAGTACCCGCGAACGACCCTACGGAACTGACCCGCCTCCGGATCCATGATCCTCCGCCGTCGCCCGGTTTCCGCTTGCCGCTCCCTGACCGTCCGCACCCGTCCGGAGCGGAGACTGCTGAGAGCCACCAGGACGGCGGCTGTGCCAGGACGGCGACGGAGGAGGAACCGTGACGGAACTCGATCGACGGACCAAGGTCCTGGGACGGCTGATCGGGCTGGCGTCCGTGACCCGCCGCTCCGAGGCCCAGATCACCGCCGACCAGCAGCGGGTGGTCGGCCACAACGCCGTCACGGACCTGCTGCTCGGCGGACTCGCTCCCGGGGTCAGCGTCCGCGACACGACCGCCGCGGGGCAGGACGGACCGATCGGGGTGCGCGTGTACCGTCCGACGACGTTCACCGGGACCCCACCGCTCGTGGTCCTCGTGCACGGCGGCGGCTGGACCTCGGGCACCCTCGACACCTACGACTGGCTGGCGTCGAACATCGCGCGGGACGCCCGGGTGGTCGTCGCGTCCCTGGACTACCGCCTCGCGCCGGGTCACCGCTGGCCCGCGGCCGCCGAGGACTCGTACGCCGCCACGGTGGACCTCGTCGGTCGCGCATCGGAACTCGGTGCCGACACGACCCGGGTCGCGGTCGTCGGCGACAGCGCCGGCGGGAACCTGGCCGCCGTCGTCGCCCTGATGGCACGCGACCGTTCCGGCCCGGCGATCGCGTTCCAGGCACTCCTCTACCCGGCGACCGACCTGACGATGGCGAGCCCGTCGATCGACGAGAACGCCACCGCCCCGATCCTGACCAAGGCCGACATGCTCGCGTTCCGCCGCCACTACCTCGGCGGCGCGGACCCGCGCGAGCCGTACGCGTCACCGCTGTTCGCGGAACTGGCCGGGCTGCCGCCCGCCCTGGTGCAGGTCGCCGAGCACGACCCGCTCCGGGACGACGGGCTCCGGTTCGCCGCATCCCTGCAGGACGCGGGGGTCGCCGTCCGGACCACGACGTACTTCGGCATGCCGCACGGCTTCATGGCCTTCCCGCGCATCAGTCGTGCTGTGCCGCAGGCGCTCGGCGAACTCTGCCAGGAGCTCCGCCGGGCACTCGCCGTGTCCTGATCCGAGACCGGCTGTCCATCCGGTGACGGGTGCACACCACGAGCGACCGGCAGGCACCGACGACTCAGTACGAGCCGACGGCCTCGCTGTGCGCCCACGCACCACACGGGGTGCCGTACCGACCGGCGATGTAGTCGAGCCCCCACGTGATCTGCGTCGCGGGGTTCGTCTGCCAGTCGGCTCCGGCTGACGCCATCTTCGACCCCGGGTACGCCTGCGGGATGCCGTACGCGCCGTTCGGGTTGGCGGCCGTGGTGCGCCAGCCGGACTCGCGGTCCCAGAGCGACACGAGACAGCCGAAGTCGTCGCTGCTCCAGCCGCGAGCCGCGACCATGTCGGCGGCGATCGCCTGGGCGCTACCGGGGGTCGGTGTCGGGACGACGCGGACGGGGGCCGGTGCGGCGGCGGGCTTCGGGGCGACCGCGCTGGCGGCCACGGACTGCACCGCCGGGGCAGTGGTCGGGGCAGCCGGAGTCTGCGGTTCCGGCTTCGGCTTCGGCTTCGGCGCCTGCACCGTGAAGCCGTCGCGGTCCACGGCGAGCTCGACCGCGCCCTGCGTGGAGAACGTCTGGGCGGCGGGGGCCGTCGCCGCTGCCGGGACGACCGCCGTCGCGGGGTCGGCGAAGGCCGGGAGGGTCAGCTGCGTCGCGAGGAGGGCGACAGGCGTCGCGAACGCCACGGCCGCGGCGACGCGACGGGCCGCCGAACGATGCGCGGCGGCGGGGTGGGCGGCGGGGCGACGGGGCGTGCCGTGATCCGGTGCTGCCGACGAGGGTGTCGATGACCGGGACGGCAGCGGTGGACGGGGCAACGGGCCGGGGCCTCGACGGGCGCGCGCGGTCGACACCGAGACCGACCGTGGTCCTGCGACCGGACGCTCGAGGGGCGCCGGCGCGGCCACGATCGCCGGCTCGGTCGATGGCACTGCGGCGTGTCGGCCCATGCCGGCGAGCGTAGCCCCTCGCCGTGTCGTCGTGGCAGCAGGGCGGTTCCGGCGCGGCGGTGTGTCAGTCCGCCTGGCCGCCGGACCCGCGGACGGTCAGCTGCCAGGCGCTGTCCGCCGTGCTGTCACCGCCACCGAACCCGACGCGGTCGACGTCGTGCCGCCACTTCGCCGGGACCCGGAGGCGCTGCGGCCGTCCGCCGCACTGCATCGGCTCCGCGCCGTACGTCACCGTGGAGCCGTGGGACTCGAGCTCGACCTCGGTTGACATCGTGCCGTCACCGAAGCACGAGAGCTCCAGCGCGTCGATCTCCACCGGCCCCGCGAACGTCGACGCGACGGAACCGTGCGCGTGCTCCTCGGTCTGCCCCGCGCTGATCTCGGCGCTGAGCACGACGAGCACGTCGTCGTCGCCCTGCACGGCAGCCTTGCTCGAGGCACTCCAGCGTCCGACCGCCGCGGGGTCGAACGGCTCCTGCGTGCAGCCGCCGAGCACCAGCACGGCGACGAGGGGTGCGATGGCGGCGATCGCGGTGGTCCAGCGCATGGTGCGTCCCCTCGTCTGCGGCGGCGGGAGACCCGTCCACGCCTGCGCGACGTCCCCCGTCGAGAACGGTAGCGGGCGGCACCGCGGCGCGGAAGTGGGGCGGGACGGGGTGACGGATCAGGAGCCACCCCGTCCCGCGGACGCCCGGCCAGGGACCGGGGCGTGACGCTGACGGTAGCACTCAGACGCCATCGGCACACTGCTCGGAATCAGTGTCGCCGCAGAACGAACGGCCTGCGTCGACGGCGTGCTCCTGGCACAATGGGGGTGCCCCGGGGCCGGATCAGGGTCCTGGGAAGAGAGGGCGGGGGCCTCACCAACCTCCGCCCTCTGCACCCTCCGGGCGGAGGCGGCGGTGGCAGCACGCTCAGCGCATCAGCGTCCGGCGCGGCGTCTCTCCGTAGGTCTGTCGGTAGAGCGCCGTGAACCGTCCGGCGTTGCTGAAACCCCAGTCGGCCGAGATGCTCGTGACGGTGTCGCCCCGCGTCGGGTCGCCGGCGATCAGGTCCGCCCGGGCACCGTCGACCCGCGCCAGCCGGACGTACTCCATCGGCGTCTGCCCGCGCTCCCGGCGGAAGGCCAGGGACAGCCCACGGGTCGACAGGCGCGCGGCAGCGGCGATGTCCTGCACCGTGATCGGCTCGCGGCGGTGTTCGTCGACCCAGGCGGTCGCACGGCGGACGGCGGCACTCTCCTCCGCACCGCCCCGGGGTTCGGTGACGAGTCCGAAGGCGGAGATGGCGCTCACGACCACGAACCGCGTCGCCTGCGCGCGCAGCAGCTCGTTGCCGTAGACCTCCGGGGTCTCGAGCACCTGCTGCCGGTACTCCTGCACGGTCCGCCGCCACAGCCAGTGCCGGGCAGCGTCGACCGGACGCACGGCACCTTCCGCCAGGCACACGTCCTCGTCGTCCCAGATCTCGCCGGCGACCCGGCGGAGCACCTGGGCGGAGAACGAGCAGGTCGATGCGTAGGCGTGGTCGATGACGAAATCGAGCTCCTGGTCCGGGGGCATCACGAACGCCTCCCCTTCGCCGATCACGTGCTCGGCTCCCCACGGGTTGAACGCGTAGGCACCGGAGTGCACCTGGACGAACATGACCTCGTCGGTGGAGTCGACGGCGACGCGCACCTCCGTGTCCCACTCGACGTCGGCGACGGTGACCGGGTCGCCGACGATCACGTGCTGCCGGTGCGACAGTGCCCGCGTGGTGGGCGCGATGCGGTACCCGAACCCCGTGCTGATCGCTGCGGTGAGTTCGTCGGCATTCGTCGTCTCCGCGTCGAGGAACGAAGGACTGCTCATGGGGAGGGGTCTACCACACGTCCCCGCCGGATGGCGGGCACGGATCATCCGCGCAACGAGTCCCGACGGATCCGTCCCCTGCGAACCGCCTGGCCGGCGCTACGCTGCCGCCACCCCAACCAGCGCGGCCGTCGTCGTCCGCCCGGTGACAGCGACGTCACCCGGCCCGACGCGGACCGCACGTCTGCAAGGAAGCAGGTCACGGTGATCCCCCTCTCCCCATCGCCCCTCGGACGGGCACGAACCCGCAGGCGCGTCATCGGCGCGACCGTCGCGGTGAGCGCGGCCGCACTCGGCGTCCTCGCCACGACCCAGACCGCGGTCGCGGCACCACCGGTCCCGCCCACGACCGACCTCGGCCAGAACGTGCTCGTCTTCTCTCCGGACATGCCGCAGGCCGACATCCAGGCGAAGGTCGACGCCGTCTACGAGCAGCAGGTCGACAACGAGATGGGCACGGCTCGGTACGCGCTGCTGTTCAAGCCGGGCACCTACGGTTCGGCGACGAACCCGCTCGACATCCGGGTCGGGTACTACACGGAGGTCGACGGCCTCGGCCAGGACCCGAGCGGCGTGACCATCAACGGCGGTGTCACGGCCACCGGACGCAACGGCAGCGGTTCCCTCGACACCTTCTGGCGGTCGGTGTCGAACCTGACGATCCACGTGGTCCCGACGGCCGACGCCTGCCACACCGGCAACGAGATGTGGGCCGTCTCGCAGGCTGCGCCGATGCGTCGTGTGGACGTGAAGGACTACACGTCCTTCATGCCGTACTGCGAGGACCCGAACTACGCCAGTGGCGGCTTCGTCGCCGACTCGAAGCTCGAGGGCGGCGCGCTGAACGGGTCGCAGCAGCAGTTCTACGTCCGCAACACCGACCTCGGTGCCGGATGGTCGAACGGCGTCTGGAACCAGGTGTTCTCCGGCGACCTGAACGCCCCGGCCCAGTCCTTCCCGGTGCCGCCGTACACGACGCTGACAGCGACGCCGGTCTCCCGCGAGAAGCCGTACCTCTACGTCGACGACCACGGGGCGTACCGCGTGTTCGTGCCGAGCGCCGCGACGAACTCCGTCGGACCGAGCTGGGCGGACGGGCACACGCCCGGCCGGTCGCTGCCCCTCAGTGACTTCTTCGTCGCGCACCCCACGGACTCGGTGACGACGATCAACGCCGCCCTCGCGAAGGGCAAGAACCTGCTCGTCACGCCGGGCGTCTACGACGTCGCGAAGAGCATCGCCGTGAAGCGCGCCGACATCGTCGTGCTGGGGCTCGGCCTGGCCACGCTCACCGCTCAGAACGGCGCCGTCCCGATGGTCGTCGGCGACGTGCCCGGTGTCGACATCGCCGGCCTGACCTTCGACGCCGGCACCGTCAACTCGCCGACGCTGCTGAAGATCGGCAGCGGCCACCACAAGGTCGACCGGAACCCGGCCACCGCCGGCAGCGCCGCCGATCCGACCGCCCTGCAGGACGTGTTCTTCCGCATCGGCGGTCCGCACGTCGGCAAGGCCACGACGAGCCTCGAGGTCAACAGCAGCCACACGATCCTCGACGACATCTGGGCCTGGCGCGCCGACCACGGCGTCGCCGGATCCGTCGGCTGGACCGTCAACACGGCCGACACCGGAGTCGTCGTGAACGGTGACGACGTCACCGCCACCGGCCTGTTCGTCGAGCACTACCAGAAGTACAACGTGATCTGGAACGGCGAGCGCGGGCGGACCGTGTTCTTCCAGAACGAGCTGCCCTACGACGCACCGGACCAGGCATCGTGGCGGCACCAAAAGGTCAACGGCTGGGCGGCGTACAAGGTCTCGGACAAGGTCAAGACGCACGAAGCCTGGGGTCTCGGCAGCTACATCTTCACCAACGTGAACCCGACGCTCCACGCGACGCAGTCGTTCGAGGTCCCGGACCGTCCGGGCGTGGTCATGCACGACATGACCACCGTCGCGCTCAACACGAATGCGGGGACCATCGACCACGTCGTCAACGGGCAGGGATCGGCGGCGACGGGCGCGGTGTCCGGGCAGCCGCAGACCGTGACGCGGTACTCGAACAAGGTGGTGCAGTAGCGGACGCGCGCTGACCCGACCGTGTGAGCCGAGCCTCCCGTCCGTCACGATGACGGGCGGGAGGCTCGGCTCGTCTCCGTCTCGCGGCAACCGCCCGTCCGGCCGTGCAGAACCCGGAGCCATCCCGCTGAGCAGGAGCTCGGCTGCGTCGCGCAGAACGAGCGACTCCGTCCTCGCTTTTTGCACACAATGCGCACGCATCTGCGCGTTGTGTGCAACTCTTGTCGTACCGGGCCGGAACGACCCGGAACGAAACGATGGAGTTGCGTATGTCCGTTCCGATCAAGGCCGCCATCGAGAAGGTCCCCGGCGGCATGATGCTCGTCCCGCTCCTCGTGGGTGCCGTCCTCGCGACGGTCGCCCCGGGAACCGCGGACTTCTTCGGCTCCTTCACGGGAGGCCTCCTCACCGGGAGCACGCCGATCCTGGCCGTCTTCTACGTCTGCATGGGCGCGAGCATCGACCTCCGCGCGACGCCCTACATCCTCAAGAAGGGCGGGGCGCTCTTCGGCTCGAAGGTGCTGCTCGCCGTCGTCATCGGCGTGGTCGCCGGGCAGTTCATGTCCGAGCTCCCCATCCAGGGCGGTTTCCTCGCCGGCCTGTCCGTCCTGGCCCTCGTCGCCGCGTTCAGCGACACGAACGGCGGCCTGTACATGGCGCTGATGGGCCAGTACGGCAAGCCCAAGGACGTCGCGGCGTACTCGATCATGACGATCGAGTCCGGCCCGTTCCTCACCATGCTCATCCTCGGCGTCGCCGGCCTCTCCGCGTTCCCGTGGCAGGCACTCGTCGGCGCGTTGATCCCCCTGGTGCTCGGCATGGTCCTCGGCTCGCTCGACCCGGCGATGCGCAAGTTCCTGTCGTCGGCGTCGCCGGTGCTCATCTTCTTCTTCGGCCTGGCGCTCGGCTTCGGCATCAGCCTGCAGACCGTCCTCAGCGCCGGCCTCGTCGGCGTCCTGCTCGGCCTGGTCGTGCTGTTCCTCAGCGGTGCTGTGCTGTTCCTCGCCGACCGCTTCACCGGCGGCACCGGCCTCGGCGGACTCGCCGCGTCGTCGACCGCCGGCAACGCGGCGGCGGTACCGATGCTCGTGGCCGCCGCGAACCCGGCGTACAAGGAGGCCGCGGGTCCCGCGACCGTCCTCGTCTCCGCCGCCATCGTGGTGACGTCGATCGGCACCCCGCTCATCGTCGCCTGGTACGCCCGTCGCCTCGCCGCGAAGAAGACCGGTGGGGACACGTCCGGCGTCGCGGCCGTCGCCGTCGATCGGGCCGCCTCGTGAGCGACGCCGCAGCCACCCTGACGATCGTCGCCGACGACCTGACCGGTGCCGCTGACGCCGCGGCCGGGTACGGCGCGATCCGCACCAGCGCGGTCGTCCTCGGCCCGGAGGTCCCCTGGCCTGCCGCTGACGTGCTCGCGGTCGACACCGAGAGCCGGTACCTGTCCGGCCAGGAGGCCGCCTCGCTCGTCGGCTCCGTCGTCCGCCGCTCGGTGGACCTCGGTCGGCCGGTCTTCAAGAAGATCGACTCCCTGCTCCGCGGCAACGTCGGCGCCGAGGTCGCGGCAGCACTCGATGCCGTCTCCGGACCGGAGCGCGCCCTGGCGGTCGTCGCACCGGCCTTCCCCGGCACCGGCCGCACCACCGTCGGAGGCGTCGTCCACGTCGGTGGCGCGCCCAACATCGACGGCGACCACGCCGGTGACGTGGCCGCATCGCTCACCGCAGCGGGCCTCCAGGCCGGGAGGCTCAGCCCCGCTCCGACGGACAGCCCTGCGGACATCGCGGCCCAGCTGGACCGCCTGCACGCCGACGGCGTCGACGCGGTCGTCCTCGACGCGGTCACCGACGCCGACCTCGAGACGATCGCCCGGGCCTCCCGGCTGGTCACCGGCCCCGTCCTCGTGACCGGCTCCGGCGGACTCGCCGCGCACATGCTGTCGCTCGCAGACAGTGGGGCGACACCGACGGCACCGCTGGCGCCGGTCGACCGCGTCCTCGTCGTCGTCGGGAGCTACTCCGGACCCGCTCGATCGCAGATCGACGAACTCGTCCGGCGCGGTGCCGAGCACGTCGAGTTGCGGCACCGCGACGACGGTGAGCAGGCGGCGACGGACCAGATCGCCCGTTCCGTCTCGGACGTCGTCCTCACCCCCGACCTGGGCGTGCCGGTCGACAAGGACAACGCCCTCGACGTCGCCGCGGCCCTCGCGGCGACCGTCACCCGGAGCGCCGACCGCTTCGGGGCCCTCGTCCTGACCGGCGGGGAGACCGCCCGAGCCGTCCTGGACGCGCTCGGCATCGACACCGTCCGCGTGCACGGCACCGTCGAACCCGGCGTCGTCCTCAGCAGCCACCCCGACCACCGGCCGGTCCTCGTGACGAAGGCGGGGGCGTTCGGCGACGCCGGCACCCTCGCCCGCACCGTCCGGGCCCTCCGACAGCAGAACACAGAGCAGTAAGGAAGAACAATGAAGCCGATCATCGCGATCACGATGGGTGACGCCGCCGGCGTCGGACCCGAGATCATCGCCAAGGCGATGGCTGACCAGGCGACCCGGTCGCTGGCGACGATGTTCGTCATCGGCGACCTGCGCCGCCTGCAGCTCGCCATGGACGTCGTCTCGAGCACGCTGACCCTCAACCGCATCAGCGACCCGTCCGAGGTGACCGAGGACCCGACCACCATCGACGTCCTCGACATCCCGTGCATCCCCGAGGACCTGGCCTGGGGTGAGCTCTCGGCCGAGGCCGGACACGGCGCCTTCCTGTTCATCGAGAAGGCCGTCGAGCTCGCCATGGCCGGCAAGATCGACGCCATCTGCACCGGTCCGCTCAACAAGGCGGCCCTGCACATGGGCGGGCACCAGTACCCCGGCCACACCGAGATGCTCGCCGAACTCGCGGGGATCGACGAGGTCTCGATGATGCTCACCGCGCCGAACATGCGCGTCATCCACGTCACCACGCACCTGGGCCTCGTCGACGCCGTCGCCGCGATCGACGGCGACCGGGTCTACCGGACCATCACGCGCGGCAACGACCTGCTCGTCCGCTCCGGCAACGAGCGTCCGCGCATCGCCGTCGCGGCCATCAACCCGCACGGTGGCGAGAACGGCCTGTTCGGCAACGACGAGGAGGCCCAGAAGATCCAGCCCGGTGTCGACCGCGCCCGCGCCGAGGGCCTCGACGTCATCGGTCCGCTGCCCGCCGACACCCTCTTCATGCTCGCCAGCCGTGGCGACTACGACCTGGTCGTCGCCCAGTACCATGACCAGGGCCACATCCCGGTGAAGGTG
This sequence comes from Curtobacterium sp. MCPF17_047, assembly GCF_003234045.1. Classification (NCBI taxonomy): domain Bacteria; kingdom Bacillati; phylum Actinomycetota; class Actinomycetes; order Micrococcales; family Microbacteriaceae; genus Curtobacterium; species Curtobacterium sp. MCPF17_047. Next base: position 39,892 of record NZ_QKSF01000001.1, read on the forward strand.
CTCGGGCTGAAGAACGGTGTGAACGTCACCGTCGGCCTGCCGTTCGTCCGGACCTCGGTCGACCACGGAACGGCGTTCGACATCGCCGGGAAGGACATCGTGGACCACGAACCGCTGCTCGAAGCGCTCCGTCAGGCCGCCGACCTCTCCCCGGAGCGCGAAGGCTGACGTGAACGCCCGCGACCGTCGGCGCGAGATCAGCCGCCTGCTGCAGGAGAAGCCCGTCACCGTCGACGAGCTCGCAGCGGTGTTCTCGGTCTCCGCGTCGACGATCCGGCGGGACCTCGACACGATGACGCGGGACGGCGCCATCGTCCGGACCTACGGCGGCGCCCAGACCATCGGCGGCCCGGAGCGGAGCCTGCGGGAGCGCGAGGCGATCGCGATCGAGCAGAAGGCCGCCATCGGACGGCTCGCGAGCACGTTCGTCCCAGCCGGAGCAGTCGCGGTGCTGGACGCCGGGACAACCGTCGGAGCCCTCGCGCGGAACCTCGTGTACCGCGAGGGCATCACCGTCGTGACCACCGGGCTGACGACCACCAACGCGCTCGAGCACAGCACGGGCGTCGAGCTCATCGTCGTCGGCGGACGGCTGCGGCACATCAGCTCGGGGTTCGTTGGCCCCTTCGCGGAGCGGATCATGGCGGACGTCTCCGCCGACGTGGCGTTCCTCAGTGCCGACGGAGTCTCCGCGGAGTTCGGGCTCTGCGAGGAGACGCCGGAGCAGGCATCACTCAAACGCGTGATGGTCGAGCGGGCGCGGGAGCTGTACGTGCTGGCGGACTCGACGAAGCTCGGTGTCGCGTCGTCCCACTGGTGGACGCGGATCGAACGGCCGTGGTCGCTCGTCACCGACGACGGGGCGACGGAGGAGCAGTTGGCACCGTTCCGGGCGTCGGAGTTCGTGACGGTGTGCGTTGCGGCAACCGAGACCCGGGCGCCGACGGGTACTTCCTGACGGAACTCGGGCAAGAAGGCCATCGGGAGAGGGGGACGATCGCCGACATGAGATCCATCGACTTCGCAGACCTGGAACCCCAGGACGCCGATGAGTGGCTGCGGTTCACGATCGCATCCCACGAGGCGCGGTTGACCGAGTTGGCCGATTGGATGAGCCAGGACTTCGGCCCCGTGGCGCGGGCAGACGCCAGTTGGTCGAGCCTGCAGACGGTCTGGAGCTGGGCTGTCGACTTCACCGAACGTCTTGGCTCCGCGCAGTACGACGATCAGATCCGGCCGCCGAGCCGCGCCACGGCATTCGGTCTTCCATTGCCCGCAAGACCGATCGCGGCCGTGGCCGAGGACCTCGTGCACTACGTCTTCGAGGTGCTCCGCCGCGAAGACGGCTCCACCCGCTGGGCCCTGTACCCATCCTCCCCAGGCGGCCGAGTCGTCGACGTTCACCACCAGGAAACCGGGATCCAGATCGGCGATCACTGGATCCCACTGGAAGGCAACCTCCCGGGCATGCTCCGGCAAGCGCTCGAGGGTCGAGCCACCGCATCCGCACCCACCGGCCTCCAGCATCTCCTGACGTCTCTACTCCCCGACCTGGCAACCCGACAGTGGTCCGCCGGCTCCGAGTCCGTCCTCCAGCCTCGTGTCGGCAGAACGCGCATCGAACCCGTCGTCCCGAACCTCGAGGACCGGGAAGCTCCGCGCCGACCAGAGCTCGAGCGAGACAACGACTTCACCCTCCTCGCCCCGGGCGCGAGTGACTTCGACCTGATGGCCGGCCCCGGCCTCCCGGCGCAGGACGTCCTGACGCTCCTCCAGCCCTACGGACTCGAGATCGGAATCGACCTCACGGAGATGGACGGCCACTTCCAGGGCGGCAGCCTCGGCTGGCTGTTCTCCCGCGGACTGGCACTCGAAGCCTGGGCACGGAACGGGCGCATCCACGCTCTCCGGAACCTGCCGCTGCAGGTCACAAGAGCCGAGATCCGCGAATACCGGCGTGCGGTCGACGCATTCGCGACCGTCCACGGAGGATCGACGATCGACGACTGACCGCGCGCCGACCGTGACGGCGTTGTCTGCGATCTCGTCGCAGGGCGGGCGGGTGACGCCGTCGTCGGTGATCTCCCATGAGAAGTTTGAGTAGCCCCGGGGCTTGCGGATCTGAGTGACCATCGGAGAGACACGAACCTCAAAGCTAGACGGCCGGTCGGTGCGATCGTGATGGGCGTGATATTCGTCCTGATCGGCGTCCTCGAAATGATTTCGATAGGCGATGATGCGAAGTTGTTCATCGCCGCGATGTTCATCATTCCCGGAGCGCTGTTCATCATCCAAGGAATCGCCACTCGAATGAGTGGCGACAAGGGCGCGTGAGGTCGGCGTGGACAAAGCCGCGTACCGGTCTGCGGCCTGCAACAATGGCGAAGCAGATCGACACGACACCCCGATAGGTACAACGGTCGGTCACCGCCGGGCGGCCGACCGCTGTCGTGTGATTGCTTCAGGCGCCATGCCGAGGATCGACCGCAACCGGCGAAAAGCGACCTCGATGCGGGGCGCGGGCCCTTGTGGCATCGAGGTAGCACCTCTAGGCCTGACATAAGGATGAGTATCGGCTCCAGACCCTGTCACCGTCGGTTACTGCGAAACGCGAGCGGGGGGAGGGGAGGCAGGGTTCCGATAGGGGATCGGCCAGTGAGGCACCGCTCAGCGGCGGCGACTCCTGATGATGGCGCTGACGACGATCACAGCAGCCAGTACGGCGACGATCGCCGTCGGGATTGGTTCAAATCCCACCCCAGTGAACGCAGCAACCACGGTGTCCTCTCGTCGAGCGCGTAAGTGAGCGCTCGGCTCGAGGGTACCGGAATGCCTTTGGCCCTTCTCGTTAGCCAATCGGTCACCGTACGCCTAGTGCGTCGCCTCCTTCGAGGCTGTGCGGATCGACGCCAAGAGAGCCCTCTCAAATTGAGACGGCACTGCGTCGGGAGCAGCGAGCCCTCCGCGCCGAGCGGCCAAAATCACAACCTCCGCCCGACCGTCTTCCGCGCGGCGAAACCCGAGGGTGATGACCTCGGCACGGGGGATCAGGACGCCCGAGCGTTGAGTGATGACCGCAGTGCTGCCATCAATGTCGGTAATCGAGGACCGTGGTATCCCTGCCACTGCGGACCGGATGAGGGCGGGCACGTGCTCCAGTGCCGCATCGACAAGCACAGTGCCACGAGGTTTATCTGCCACGTGCGCCAGCCAAGCACGGCGTCCCGGGAGCCGATCGGCTGTCGAGACAGCTCGGTGGCCCGGGCAGACGTGCAGTTCTAGCGAAGTCGTCATGCTTCGAGGCGAGCCAGGATCCTGCGTACTTCCCGGCCGACCGATTGCGTCACTCGCTTCGGGTCCCCGTAGCCGCCGTGGACCGAGAGGTCGAGCCGGTCCGACTGTGCCCTGACGTCATCCGTCACCGCACGGTCTGTTCGCGCCAAGAGCGGGATCAGAGTCTCGATCGTCGACAGCAGGTCTGCTGCGACCACCGGCGCGGTCTCTGCGCGGAGCGCCAGTGCCCAGAGGAAGGCGGCGCTGTCGAGCTCGAAGTGCTGAGTGGTCACAGCGAAGGATCGCAGGAACGAAGACACCGATACAACCGACCAAGTCGGTCAAGAGGACTGTTCCGACATCCTTGGCCTCAGCCAGGTTCTGCTGTCTCAATAGCCGATCGTCAAACGGGGCAACGCTGCGTCTCGGAACGAACGACGGCGGCTCGTGCCGGAGCTGCCAGCCATCAGACCCGCAGGAGCTCGAGGATGCCAAGTACGGCGAGAACGACGCCGGCGATGCACCCAACGAGCCCGACCAGCGTCACCGACTGCGCGTACGCGCGAAGGTTCCCCTCCGCGCCGAACCGGTCGATGGCTGATGCTGCTAGCAGTGTCGCTGCCAGCGCCACGGGGACCGTGGCGATCCACGTGAGGCCGAGACTCCATCCGGCTGCTGTGACGTCGGCGGGACGAGCGTGGAGGAGGCCCCGGCCACGCTCAGCGCTGACGTCGTACGCAGCATCAATCGGGGCGGTGTGGACGTAGACAAGGACGCACGCGAGCATCTGTGCGGCCAGGAGGACAAGCGCGAGGGTCGGCAGGACCACGCCAACGTCACGCCCTTGCGCAGGACCGGTGTCTCCGTTCGCTCCACGGGCAGAGCCTAGGCGCCGGGATGAGCGCAGTCGTCCGATCACCGATCGTCTACGGGACGCTGACTCCGGCTTAACTCTGACGCCTTGACGGAAAAGTAAGTATCAGGGGCCTCTATGGCGTGTAGCCGCCGTCATTGGGGGTGAGGAGGACCCCACCGTTGAACTGCAGTGCCAAAGCAAGGCCGATACCAGACGTGACGAGAACCGCAACGGCTGCAATTGCCCAGCTCGCGCCTCGCTCGTCTCGTTCGCGCGGCGCAATCGATCGCAGAATGACGAGTCCGAGCAGGTGTGCGAGCACAAGCGGTACTACGCCGAACGTCACGAAGAGACCGTCGGTCGAGGTGTCGCCCGGCGGCGCTTTGGCTGACTCCGTCACCTGCTCCGTTGAAGCCAGAGTGAGCCAGATCCAGGCCGCGCACATGATCGGCGCACCCAGCACAGTGAGCGGCCAGAACGCGACCACTCTGGCCTTGCGTTGCCGGCCGCTGAGCCGTGTCCCCACCGCGTCGTCCATCCCCTGATGCTAGGTCTCCGACCGGGTGTGGGTTCGGGCCAGGAGCGGTCAGACGGGAGCGGTGTGTCGTAAGCCGATCGGCTATCGGACGTGGAGCGAAGCCGTCAGAGTTGCCCATAAGCAGTCCAGACGTAGATGAGGATTCTGTCGTCTGCCGTTCCGGCGAAGAGGTTCGTTCCGTCGGACTCCAAGCCGGTGATACTGGTTGCTCCTTTTTCGCGGAGTGCTGCACGCGCCTTGTCATCGGGAGCTGCGGGCGTGGCGTTGTCGAGCGTGGGGACTCGGCTTCCTTGGGGGAGCCGAAGAACCGCGGAAACGCTTTGCACCCCGAAGCCGCCTTGACCTCCGGGGTCAGCGTCCGAACGGACTACATGCGTTCCCGCGGGGAACCGCACATCCGTGTACTGCTCGATCGTCGCAAGGGGTGAGACGTCGCAGGCGTCTTCGCTGACTCGGCAGATGCCGCGGTCCGGTGCAGCCGTCACCCAGGAGAGCACCGCGAACACGGATCCGACGATGAGCGCTGCCACAACGGCGAGCACGCCCGCGAGCTGCACCAACAGACGAATGCTTGTCGCGGCTGCTTGTTCTTCGCGCATCGTTTCAGGGCTGAATCTCGAAGCGAGCGGGAACCAATCGCCGTCAGTCATGGTAGTTGACGTAGACGAGTAGCATCCTTTGTCCGTCTCGGCGCCCGGTGAGCACGATCACGCCATCGCCGTTCGTATCGATACGGATGCGTGTGACGCCTGCAGCTCTGAGTTGCTGCTCGTACGGCGAGGCGTCGGCCTGCCCGTCCCAGTCCAAGCCGAGACCGTACCCGACCACCTGCACGGCGCCTTGCGGCGGGAGTTGCAGGACGGCGCTCACGAACGCCGGCCGGAAGCCGACGAAGCCCGGGATCCTCGCCATCGACTGCTCTGTCCGCGTCCCGGGTGGGAACTGCAGGCCGCTGTACCGCTCGATGGTGCTCATCGGCACGTTCCGGCACGTATCTGACAACACGAAACAGGTCCCAAGTTCCCCGCGCGGGTTGAGCACTCGATACCCGCCGAAGGCCACCGCAACCAGCAGCAGTGCCACGAGCGCGGCCACGACACCCCGCCGGAGGGGGGACCTCGGGAACGAAGCATCGCGCATGGTCCCACCATGCGCGATGCTCGCTTGTCTCCGCGTCCTACGGCAGTCGGAACATGTTCGGCTTCGGAAGGAACGCCCACCTGCGGAGGGTGACCAACCGCCGTACGCGGCGGCCGTCGTGGGGTGAGAAGCCGCAGACTGTCTTGACGCCGCGGTCGTACCGGCCCGTGTGGCAGGGTGACGGGAGCAGCAGGGAGGCGTACATGCGCAAGCGGATGTGGACGATCGGAGTCACGGCGCTTGCGACAACGATGGTGCTTCTCGGCTTCTACGGCGTGAAGCACGTCGTTGCACGGGAAACAATGTTCGGCATCTGCAACTCGGTCACCGACCAATGCCACGACGTACCAGTAGAGACGCTCGAGTTAGTTGCTGGGCTGCGGTGGGACGGCGCCTCAGCGAAAGTCCTGGAGTCCTCCGCATCTACGTCTCATGGGTTGCTGGGCAGCCCCGAGATCGTCAGCGGGGTTCTCGAACTGCACAACGTCGGCGACGGCGCCAGCCTCGGCAACGGGGCGTCTTACCCGGCACCCCAGCCCGGGCAGAAGCTCAGCACAGATGAGGGAGAACGCGTTCTCCGGCGTCTCGGCGCGACCGACGTGAAGACGCTGCGGCAACGGGACCAGCTAGTGGTGTTGCGTGGCGAGACGAAAACCACGTCTCTCGTCTACGTGTACAGCTTGCTCTCGCGGTAGCTCGTCGGAGCAAGAAACCTCACAAGCCTTCGTCGTGGAGCATGACGAACGCTGCCTGGGCTTCGAGGTTCGTCGGGGCTGAGGACGACCGGTAAGTACGCGGACCCGAGCCGCGGGTTGGGTGGATCACGCTGACCGAGAACGGCTGACCGACCTCGCGTGCGAGAACTTGTGGGATCGTTCATCCTCACGCTCATAGCCGTGCCGGACGTCTCCACGTACGGGGTCAAGGTAAGAGAGTGCAGAGCTCGCCTTCACGCAATCTGACATAACATACATTATCGGCTCATCCGCGCCAAGAGAGTAGTACGCGTCACGCGGCGTCGAGCCATGAGCCCCGATCCACTCAATCTTCATCCAAACGCCCACCGTGAGCTCTGGGATGTCCAGCCCTTCGCGTCGCTTGCGGCTCCGATCCAGGTGCCCATTCGACGTCTCGCATCGCCGCACTCAGGCCCGAGGTTGAGGGGCGGACCCCCGACCTCGCGGAGTAGGCCGAGCACCGCGGGCTCATGGAGACCGAGGCCGAGAGCGTCGCCTACGTCGTCGCCGACCTCGTTGGTTTCGACACCAGCGCGTACAGCGTCGGCGACGTCGCCGGCTGGGCCGAGGCCGACGTCGAGTTGATCCGCGGCACCGCCGCCCGAGTGCTCGCCACCGCCCACCAGATCGCCGCGGTACTCGACCCCGAGGACGACGACACTGTGGGCACCGACGAGGCGACGCCGCAGCGGCTGACGACTGTTAGTTGTGCACCGGCGCTGTTTCCGATGACGGGACGGCCGGTTCTGGTTGCGTTCGCAAACGCCATGCTTTGGTGCCAGAGCCGGTCCCTCAAAACCCTGCCAACAGGGGTGCCCTCGGCCAGGCCGGACGCTGACATGTCCACCTCCGCGCCGCGACCATCAGTCCCCCTCGGGCCATGTCGCAGCAAAGCGGAGGCGGCGCAGCCCTGAAGTCGAGTCCGCATATTCCCGGCTCGACTCGACGTCTAAAAAGGCAAGGGGGACTTGCCTTGCGGGGCAAGCGAGGCTAGACTAGGCTTATGAAGCCGCAGAAGTCACGGGACGTGATTAAGCACCTGGGGAGTATCGGGTGGGTGCTCCTATCCGACGCCCCAGGAAGCCATCAGATTTGGGGCACGCCCGACGAGTCGGTGAAGTTCTCGTTCCCGTTCGGTCACAAGGAAGTGTCCGCCGGTGTCCTTCAGAAGTTCAGCAAGAAGCCGGGCGCGAACGTCCCGAAGGGATGGAAGTGATGAGCAACAAGAACAAGAACGTAGTCCCCAACCCGAACGGCGGCTGGGACGTACGAGCCGGCGGAAGCCGGGTGGTGCACGTTGACACTCAGGCTGAGGCGATCGACCGAGCTCGGCGGGTCGTCCGCAACGCCGGTGGCGGTGGTGGTGGAGAGTTCGTTGTCAGTAAGAACGGCACGGGGCGATCCGTCGTCACTAAAAACGGCATCGGACAATCCCTTGTTAGCAAGAACGGTGGTGCACCGGCCGTCGAAAACAAGCGCACGTATGACGTCACTGTTGAGCGCGAGGGGCGCTGGTGGGTGTTCGAGATCCCAGAGCTCGACACTGCGGGCCAGGCCCGCAATCTCGCCGAGGTCTCTGACGAAGCGCGCGGCATCATCAGCGCCTGGGAGCACGTTGATATCGACTCCATAGATGTGTCCGTGACGGTCACGAGTGCCGAGGATGCCCAGGCGGAATGGCAGAAGGCAGAAGCCGAGCTGGCGGCTGCACAAGCCCGTGTGGGTGAGCGGAAGCGGTCCATCGTGGTCACGCTCCGCAGCAAGGGCCTTACCGCTGACGACACCGGCAGAGTGCTCGGAATCAGCAAGCAGCGCGTGTTTCAAATTGAGAAGGACAAGAGCGACGCGAGCTGATGAATCGCGCGCCGTGTCGGCGGTAGATGCGAAGATGCCCGTATGGCTTCCATCGAGTTGAACAAGTCCGTCGAGCAGCAGTTCCAGGACCTCCCGAGTCTGCGAGCTGGTCTCATCGAGGCGCAGAGCGTCGTGATCACCAACCAGCCTGAAATCCACCACACCGCTGCGATCACCAAGGGTGAGCGCACCGGCAAGGACGAGGAGGTTGGAAAGGCCTGGGACGCGCTGCACCAGGACCCCGAGAGCGGCCGCGTCTTTTCCTGGAAGGGCGGAGGGGGGTTCGAGGTATCCCTCGCGTTCGGGGAGGCGTTGAGAGTTGTCGGGCACGTGAAGGGTATCGACGAAAAGGTCGTGAACTTTGTGCACGATCGTGTGACTAAGGCACTTGCCAAGGCCGCATAGTTGGCGCGCAGTAACGGCGAAGAGTATCCCTGCCGAGGCGCGGTCTTTCAGCGGTATGGCTTGATGTAGACCCCAGCAAGGTCGAGGTCGAGGTGCCCGACGCGCGCGTCGGATGTTGGAGGACGGTGCGGCGGCGGAAGTTGAGGCTCGCGCGGCAGTATTGCGGAACCCGGCCGTCGGCGAACTCCGTGGGCAGGGCAACACCCTTGATGCTGCGGCTGTGGCGTTCGAAATTTTTGCAGCCGACGCAGCAATTGGCGAAGCAGTCGTAATCACTGTCTGTTTGAGCCGTATCGACAGTGTCTGTGCGGCGGGATTTGGTGGAGGGGTCTGTGGCTAGTTTGAGTGAGGTCAAGCGTCACCAGGACGAAATCAGTCGTCTTCGGAGTCTTGCGTCAAAGAAGTTGTCCGAGAGCAGCGCGGCGCGTACCAAGGCAGGCAAGGCGCGAGTAGCGGCTAGCAAATCCAAGAGCGCAGCAACGATCCGGACCAAGGTGGCCGAAGCCGACCGTGAGGACAAGAGGGCCACTGCAGCGGACGCCGGTAGGGCGGCGCTAGAGAAGAAGATCAGCGCGGCGGAGGCCAAGTTGTTCACCGCTCAGCGCAAGTACACTGCGGCGACGGAGCGTGAACAGACGCAGGCTCTTCGGGGTCTGACATCGATCGTCGACGAGCGCCAGGTGCAGTTTCAGGTTGTCCCGGCCGAGATAGCGGCTTCCGTCCCGAGAGGAAGCAGCGACATGGCCCGTGATGTGTTCATCTCTCATGCCTCCGAAGACAAGGAGGAGTTTGTTCGGCCCTTGCAGGCGCTTCTCACCGAGCGGGGGGTCACAACGTGGCTTGATGAACTCGACATCGGATGGGGTAGTTCTATCCGTCAGTCCATCGACGAGGGCATTGCCGGTGCCCGTTTCGGGCTCGTGGTCATCTCTCCATCGTTCATTAAGAAGGATTGGACCAAGGCAGAGCTTGACGCTCTTTTCAGCCGGCACCTTGGAACCGAGGGGGGCGGATTCATGCTTCCCGTCTGGCATAAGGTAACTAGGGACGAAGTGCAGAGGGCACTCCCCACGATCGCTGGGCTCAAAGCTCTCAGCACGGCCGTGTTCACGGTGCCAGATATCGCAGATGCCATCGCCAAGCTCGTCCTCGCCGGCGGCGAAGACTCCGATGAGAGCGACGGAGACTGAGCGTCCAGTCGTAGAAGTCGCCGCTGGCATCACTGAACGGGATCATTTCGGCGCGCAGGTCGTAGCCAGGGAGCTGAATCGGATCAGGAGTGAGGGCGCTGTCGTCGGTTTCCGAGACGGAGTCCCTGCGGTCGTCGGTGAGGATCCGGCCTGCCCATGTGGCGAGGTCTTGCAGCAGGATGACGTCGCTGTCCGCCAGGACCCGCGGGGCGGTGTCCATCCCGCAGACCGATCCAACTCGGATGCCTCGCACCTTGACGGGGGCACCAGCGTAGAAGCGAATCCCAAGCGTCCGCACCACCGGCAGTGCCGCAAACCCATCATCAGTGCGAGCGTCATGCACCAGAGTGGGCTCGTCGTGGAGCACAGTCTCGGCGCAGAAACTCTCGCTCGCGGGTACCTTCCGCCGACTGGTCGATGTCTGTGGAGTGAGGGTGTGAACGGTGTCGTCGTCGACAAGGTTCAAGAACGCCATCGGCGCATCGAAGACGTCCCGTGTCAGCCGAGCAACGCGGTCGAACCGTTCGGCTGGATCTCCCCGATGACGTCGAGCTCGTGCACAAGAGCTGCCCGAGCCGTCACACCATCCACAGCCGCCACTGTAAGCGCGTCATTGCGCACTTGAGTCCAGACCCTGCGCCGTGACCCCGCAAGCACACTGCTATCACGTTGCAAGCAAGAGCGTGCACCCTCGCGCGCCACTTGCCGACGGCGTGTGTTTGCCAGACGTGGAAGAAGAGCAGGTCGACGAAGAAGTCGTCTCCGTCGACGTCGAAGTGCACCTGCCGGCCCACGAACGCGAACCCCTCCGCCAGTTCGCGCAGCGTGTCGATGATCCGATCGACGAGGGCCTGCTCAAGCTGCCGTTCCTTCGCATCGCCCTCGAGCGTGAGGAAGTCCAGGACGTACGGATCCTTTGTGAGCTGCTGCGCCAGGTCCGACTCCCCCGCCGGCAACGTCGCAGCGAAGTTCGACGGTGCCGCCTCAAGCCGCGCATGTGCGTCAGTACGGATGTGGTACTCGAGGACGTTCCGAGACCACCCGTGATGCACGGCCTGCGCGGCGTACCACTCGCGTATCTCCTGGTCGTCGAGCCGGTCGAGGAGCACGGTGGTGTGCCCCCAGGGAAGTTGTCCAACAAGCTGTTGGACAACTTCCTCGTCCGGCCACGCTGCGGCGACACGACGCATGTAGACGAGGTTTGCCCGCGAGAAGCCCTTCATCTCCGGGAACTCCGAGCGGAGATCTTCAGCGAGCCGGCCGATGACGTTGGTGCCCCACCCCTCCTACTCCTGCCGCTGCAAGATGGTCGACCCGATCCCCCAGTACAGACGCACCAGTTCGGTGTTGACGCGTCGCTGCGCAGTGAAAACGCGCTTCCCTCACTTGCTGCTTGAGTTCAGCCGAAGCCACGGCGTAACCGGACGGCACTGGTGCTCTTTGAGTCATCGGTAGCCATTCTGCACCAGCACTTTGCGTCACCGACAATCGGCACGCATCGACCGGATCTGCTCTGGATATGTCACAGTACAGGTGTACCTCCCCCACTACGAAAGGCAGCAGTACCCATGGCGCAGAAAGTCACCACGCAACTCGTCGACGACCTGACCGGCGAAAACATCGAAGACGGCAAGGGTCGCACCGTGTCCTTCGGGTTCGACGGCGCCAACTACGAGATCGACCTCACCGACGACAACGCGGACCAGCTCCGCGAAGCGTTCTCCGACTACATTGCCGCCGCCCGCAAGACCAGCAACCGCTCCGGCCGTGCCTCCTCTGGCACCGCGCCGAAGCGCGGCAACTCTGAAGAGCTCGGCAAGATCCGTGAATGGGCCGCAGCGAACGGGCACGAGGTGTCCTCCCGCGGCCGGATCAGCCAGGCCATCCGCGACGCGTACGACGCCGCGCACTGACGCCACTCCCCCACACGCGGCAACGGCCGGCTACCCCAAGGGGTGGCCGGCCGTTGCTGATCGCGCCGATAGCGGTCTCTTATGTCAGCTTCCAGGCCGGACACTTCTACTCGGCGGTTCGGCCAGTCTGCATCCCGACATTTGTCACGTGCGGGCCGGACTCCTCACTGGGAGCACCCGCGACTGGGCCACTTTGGCGTCGGGCAGGATAGTCGGCCCACATCCTCGAAAACTCGCTCTCAAACCGCGGCGTGAAGCGGAGCACCTCATTCGGCTCTGCAAACACTGCTGCCCGGACGATGTACTGGGACGTCTGCAGATCGGGAAGGCCCATCCAGTCAAACTTCGATGGACGCGCGAACAAGTGTTCGACGCTGCGAGGGCCCGAGAAGCGATGCTTGCTTCGACCCCAAGCGTCCGACTCAAAACCTGCCGGGAAGCAGAGGAGGCGAGCCAGTCCAAGGTTCTCGAGTTCTTTCACCGCGTCGCGTATAGCATCCAGAGCACGCACCATACGCTCGATTTCTGGCGATGTGCGTCGGTAATGCGAGTAGTCATTACGCACCTGATGAACCTCCACCGGGTGCAGCAGCCCTGCCGAGATGCTCTTTAAACCCTTGACCAGCCGATCTTGCGCCGCTTCCGTCAGGTTGAGATAGGGGACGCAAGACTTGAAGACAAACTCCTTGATCGCCGTCTTTCCGTCGAAATCAGGAATATCGTTTGACGGTCGATTGAGGCTCGACTGCTGCGCCTTGACCGTGTCGAGTTTCTTGGCGAGCACCTCAAATCCACGGATGAGGGCATAGAGCTCCAGACGATCGGAGCCAAAGTCGAACTCTTCCGCAATATTACCCGACTCTTGATGAGCGGCTTGAAGCAGTCCGAGCGCAACTGCTCGATCATCAGCGTCGTTATAGCTGAACGGGAATCGTTGACTCGTGTGGTCTACGAGTAGCACCCACGTAGAGAATGCGAGGGCATCCGCCAAAAGGCCTTCCAGCTCGTTGAAAAATGCGCTTGCCACACCCCTAAACGTTTCAGACTCGCCAATCCCAGATATTCGACTCGCTTGCGTCAGTGCAGAGATGCGCTGATGAAGGTCCCAGAATCGTCCGTGAGAATCCTGCTCAATACGCACATCGAAGCCAAGTTTCCACAGCACAGTCTCGACGAGAAGCTCGTCCGATAGATGTGCTCCGTCTTCAATCCCGACATATTCACAAGCCGCTATCATGTTCGTTTTACGCGCGAGAATCATGCGCGTAAGAGCTGATCGCGGATCAGTCGAGCGGAAGAAGTTCTCCAATCGCTCGTCGAGATCCTCCGAATCGAAGCCCCGTAACTGCCAGTCCAGCTCCTCCGTGTCAGTCTCGTTGTCTCGTAGGTAGAGGCGGTCGAGCAGTTCGCGTTCGCGCAAAGAGGCAAAGCCGGGATCATCACTGACGAAGCGGACGCCAAGGTGCCCGAGTTCGGGCGTAAGTTGGAAGGCGCCCGAACGGTTTCGTATGTTCGTAACCGGCCGACGGACCTCTCCGCGCGGCACCTCGATGGTGCCCGCGTGCACAAGGCGGTCCAGACCCCTGGAGATCCACTCCTCGTTCGCCAGCAGCACGAGTTGCTGCATCTTGTCGCGACCGAGTCCCTCGACCATCTTCTCTGCCGGCCCGGTGAGGAGCAAATCTGCAACTGCAGCGCGGAATTCACCCTTTGTTCCGTCGAGTAAAAACATGAGCAGGTGACGCAGCTCGCCGTCGCTTACCGCGTCTCCCAGCAGTCCAACTAGCGTCGCCGCGTGATGGTCAGCATAAAAAGCGCCCGCAAAATTATCGACTTCAAGCGCTAGACCCCACCAGTCGGCCGCTTTGCCGATCGATTCATCAAGTATCCGCCGCAACTTCTTTCGTTCATCGTTGATCGGCGCGTCATACCCCGTTGAAAGGCGGACCTGATGCACAGATTTGCAGGTCGGTTGTGAACAATGGTACGCCGGCACGACTCTGCTAAATCGGACATGTCGTTCCGCTCGGCTCTGCAAGAGGCCATAAGGTCCGAGGACGTATTTCCCGTATTGATAAACGCCGTCAGGAACGGCCTCAATGAGCTGCAGGGTCTCATCCGTTGTTAGCACGTCCTTTTCATCTTCAAAAAGGCGCCCATAGGCGTCGTATAATTTACGCCCGTAACTGAAGGGGAACCTGATCCGGCGGCTCCGCAGCTGCCCCTCGATGAGATTCGACAGTTTGTCAAGGTCAGTCTCTTCGACATCCAGGAATAGTTCATCATGCCCGACAGTCAATGCACACATAAGGTGCGCCTCCTTGATCGGGACGTGCTCCTTGCGAATGAGCCGATCCTTCATGCGCGTTCCGGCCTCGGTGAGCACCAAGGCACTACTCATCCCGTCGGGTATGGAATAGTCGTTCGGGATGATGCAATCCGCTAGAATTTGCAATAGGTCCGTCAGATCAACGAATTTCCGGCGCCACGCAGGATCCCCATACTGTTCCGCAAGTTCCTTGGCCGTCGCCGCCATGCTGGTCATGCCCTACCGCTCATAGGGACAGATCACCGCCTTGTGGTCTTGATGTCAAGACCCAAAGGGAGCGTCGCTCTGCCAGACGAACCTCCATGCCGAGCGATCGCGCTGCGGTTCTGGGGTATACCCCACCGCTACAGCGCTGGCAGGTGCTGATTTGCGTGGTTCTAGGGTGCGGGTTTGCCCTTCTGCTACAGGTGTGTGCGAAGGTCTAGGAGTGGCGCAACATAAGACGCAGATCGTCGCGTACGTTCGGGTGAGCTCGATCGATCAGAACCTCGACCGGCAGCTCGAGGCCGTGGGCGAGGTCGATCGGGTGTTCAAGGAGAAGATCTCGGGTGGCGCTCGAACTGACCGGACCGCACTGGCCGACTGCATCGGCTACGTCCGTGACGGCGACACCGTTCGGGTCGCGTCGATGGACCGGCTTGCTCGCTCCCTCGGCGACCTTCGCGAGATCGTCGACGAGATCACTGCCAAGGGGGCATCGGTCGAGTTCGTCAAGGAGCAGCAGACGTACAGCCGCGACACCGACGACGCGATCGGTCGGTTCATGCTCAACCTCCTCGGCGCGTTCGCCGAGTTCGAACGCACCCTCATCCGCGAACGGCAACGCGAAGGCATCCGCATCGCTAAAGCCGCCGGTAAGTACAAAGGCCGCTCCCGGAAGCTCACCGACGATCAGATCACCGAAGCGCGCCGACTCATCAGTACTGGCGTCCCCAAGACCACGGTTGCCCGAGGACTTGGCATCGACCGAACCACCCTTTACCGGATGCTTGCCTCGTCCCTCTCCTCCAGACCCACCGACGCCTCGGGCCCGGCAGAAGCGGAGGCGTAGCGGGTCAACCGCACGACCAGACGAACGTCCTTCATGCACGAGCTGACGGCCAACGATCACGAGTCAACCGAACCCGCAGCAGTCCCATCGGATGATGGCAGACGCGCCAGGCAGCAGGGGAAATATGAGGCCTACCGTGGCCCCCTCACCGACCGGCACAGCGTCCGGTGCTCGAGCCGGTGCGCGTGTCCGCGAGCCGGCCGGTCTGCGGGGTGAACCCGCCACCGGGGTTGCTGGGGGTGAAGTAACCCTGCACGCTGACGACGAGATCGAGCGTCGCACCACCCTGGGTGTTGTCGATCGTGAGCTTGCCGTCCGAGCCGAGCGCGACCTGCGCCGACACCGACGTCTTCGACGCCTCCGGCGAGTACGACAACCGGCCGGAGCTCGGATCCCCCGACGACGGATACACACGGATCGCACCACTGTGGCCGCCCTGGCTGCGGATCACGACACCGGCCTGCGCTGCCGCAGGCGTCTGCGGGACACCGCCCTTGCCGGGTTCGTGACGGTGTGCGTGGCTGCGACCGGGCAGCCCGGGTCCGACCACTGACCTAGGAGCGGTCCGGTCCGATCGTCCACGCTGCCCACGCGTCGAGCTGCGCCTGCGCGTTGCCGAGCGAGTTGTGCGATCCGCGGATCGTGCCGTCGGTCGAGTGCAACTCGTACCCCTGGCCCTGGTCGATCGTGCCGACGACGATCCCGTCGCGGCGGGCGGTCCAGTGCGCCCCGGAGTCGTGTCGCCATGTGATGGCCTGCATACGGTTCACGAACGCCGACTTCCTGTGTTGCGCCGCTCACCGAGACCGACGACCGACCCCGACGGTAGGCCGCCGACATGTGTGCACCGACATGTGCTGCTCACCGGTCTTCCGCGACTCCTCGTGGGACGCTCGGGGGATGAGCACCTCCCAGACCGTCGTCATCGCCGGCTGCGGCGACCTCGGCACCGAAGCCGCCCTCCGCTTCGCCGACCTCGGGTACCGCGTCGTCGGACTCCGGCGTCGGGCCGAACTCCTGCCCGCACCGATCGAGGGTCGGAGCACGGACCTGCGGCAGGACGTCCCCGAGATCGACGCCGACACCGCGATCGTCGTCGTGGCCCTGGCTGCCGGCAGCCGTGACCCGGACCAGTACCGCGCGACCTACGTCGACGGCCTCCGGAACGTCTTGGACGGCATCGACCGGTCGGGAGCGAGGCCGCGGATCGTCGTCGTGTCCTCCACCGCGGTCTACGACGTGTCGGACGGGAGCGAGGTCACCGAGGAGACGCCGGCGACCGGCGGGACGCCCACGGCGGAGGTCCTCGTGGGGGCCGAAGCCCTCTTCCGTGAGCGAGCTCCGGGTGCGGTGCTCCTCCGGCTCTCCGGCATCTACGGGCCCGGGCGCGAGCGGTTGATCGAGCAGGTGCGGTCCGGCAGTGCCCGACTCGCTCCGACGGACTCGGCGTCGCCGCACACGAACCGCATCCATCGTGACGACGCCGCCGCCGCGATCGTGCACATCGCGACGCTGGAGGACCCGGCACCGACCTACCTGGGCACGGACAACGAGCCCGTCCGGCTCGACGACGTGCTGCGGTTCCTCGCCGTCGAACTGCGCGTGCCGGCACCGGAGTCCGGCCCTGCGTCGGACCGACAAGCGGGCGGCGACAAGCGGCTGTCGAACGCGCTCCTCCGGTCGACCGGCTTCGCGTTCCGCTACCCGACCTTCCGCGAGGGCTACCGCGCGGTGCTGGCCGGCGAGGGTGCACGGCACACCTGACAGAGCGAGAGCCGGGCAACAAGAGCAGTGCCCCGGCGACATGGTCGAAAACCAGCGGTCCACGCGGGGCTCACGTTGCCGACCGTAGTGCGGCCCTGAACGTGCCGCAACCGTGACCGGTGCTCAGTGCCCCCGGTGGTCCTGGATCGTCATCCGCGGCCCGAACGCCGGCTTCCGGAAGCCCGAGCCCGCGATCAACCGCACGACCCGCTCCCGGTGCCCCCGCCACGGTTCGAGCAACTCGAGCATCCCGTCGTCGTCGACCGGGCCGCCCGTGAGCGCCCACCCGACGAGTGCGGGCACGTGGTAGTCCCCGACGCTCGGGGAGTCCGGGTCGCCGTGGGCTCGCTGCGCCGTCTCGGCAGCGGTCCACGGTCCGACGCCAGGGATCGACTGCAGCCGACTCGCGACGAGCTCCCCACCGCGGCCGAGCGTCAGCGTCCGTTCGAGTGCGGGCGCGACCTTCACGACCCGCATCACCGTCGCCGAGCGCCCGGGTTCGATGCCGGCCTTGTGCCACTCCCAACTCGGGATCCGCGCCCAGGTGTCGGCATCCGGCGGGACGACCATGCCCTCGGGAGCCGGGCCGGGCGCGGGCGTGCCGAAGCGTCGGACGAGGTACCGCCACGCGCGCCAGGCCTGCCGGGAGGTCACCTTCTGCTCCATGATCGCGGGCACGAGCATCGCGACGACGGTGTTCGTCCGGAGCAGGCGTAACCCTGGCTGGCGGTGTCGTGCCTGCTCCAGGAAGGCATGCGCGGACACGTCGAGTTCCGACCAGTCGTCGCCACGGCCGACGAGGTCCGGTCCGTGCACGACGGCCCAGGCCGCACCGGCGCCCCACGCACTGATCGCGACGGTGTCGCCGACCGGACGGACCAGGACGGACGCCGGCCCCTCCGGGGTCCGGAGCGCGAGCCACACGTCCGAGCCGACCACGCGGTGCGCCGGGTCGCCGGAGCCGCGCGACAGGGGCCGCAGCGTCGCGACCACGTCCACCGGGCCTCCCGGCCGGTACACGGTGTCCACCCGGTCTGCTCCGTCGTCCGCACCGGGACGGGCCACCGGCGAGGCGGCGACGGGACGGACGGAGGGCATGCAGGGATGGTAAGCGGAACCGCCGTCAGACATGATGGGCACGTCCCCTCGGACCCGACTACGGGAGTCTCCATGCGCATCGGCATCCTCACCTCCGGCGGCGACTGCCCCGGTCTCAACGCGGTCATCCGCGCCATCGTGCTCAAGGGCATCGCGATCCACGGCCACGAGTTCGTCGGCTTCCGCGACGGCTGGCGGGGGGTGGTCGAGGGCGACATCGTGCCGCTCGGCCGCAAGGACATCCAGGGGATCGCGAAGCAGGGCGGGACGATCCTCGGCACGAGCCGCACGAACCCCTTCGAGGGTCCGAACGGCGGCGTCGAGAACATCACGAAGACCCTGGAGCGGCACGGCATCGACGCCATCGTCGCGATCGGCGGCGAGGGCACGCTGGCCGCCGCGAAGCGCCTGACCGACGCCGGTCTGCAGATCGTCGGCGTCCCGAAGACGGTCGACAACGACCTCGGTGCCACGGACTACACGTTCGGCTTCGACACCGCGGTGGCGATCGCGACCGAGGCGATGGACCGCCTGCGCACCACCGGTGAGTCCCACTCACGCTGCATGGTCGCCGAGGTCATGGGCCGGCACGTCGGTTGGATCGCCTTGCACTCGGGCATGGCAGCGGGCGCGCACGCGATCCTCATCCCCGAGCAGAAGACGTCCCTGGCGCAGATCGCGGAGTGGGTGCAGGCCGCCTACGACCGCGGACGCGCACCGCTCGTCGTGGTCGCCGAGGGCTTCGTCCCGGACCACGAGGACACCGCCCACACCGAGCGCGGCCTGGATGCCTTCGGCCGACCTCGCTTGGGCGGCATCGGCGAGCGCCTCGCCCCGCTCATCGAGGAGATGACGGGCATCGAGACGCGCGCCACGACCCTGGGCCACATCCAGCGCGGCGGTACGCCGACGGCGTACGACCGGGTGCTGTCGACGCGCCTCGGGCTGGCGGCGATCGACGCGGTGGTCGAGGAGCGCTGGGGTCGGATGGTCGCGCTGAAGGGCACCGACATCGTGCACGTCTCGTTCGCGGACGCGCTCGGCGAGCTGAAGACCGTGCCGCAGGACCGGTACGACGAGGCCGCCATCATGTTCGGCTGACGCCGTCCCACCCGAGGTCCGCCCGGTCCGCCCGGTTCCGGCCGGGAGGCCCGGGGTAGCGTCGCGCGCATGACCCGCGCCGTCCTCGCCTCACGTTCCGCAGCCCCCGCCGTCACCGACGTCGAGATCGGCGACCCGGGCCCCGGTGAGGCGCTCCTCGACGTCACCCTGTCCAGCGTCAACTACAAGGACGGCCTCGCGCTGGCCGGCAACCCCGGCGTCGCCCGGGTGGATCCGCTCGTGCCCGGGATCGACGCCATCGGCACGGTCGCAGCAGTGGGCGGCGGGGTGACCGACGTCGCTGTCGGGGACCGCGTGGTGCTCAACGGCGCCGGACTCGGTGAGACGCGACACGGCGGCTGGGCGGAGCGGGCGCTGGCCCCGGCCGGGTCCCTGGTGCGACTGGCGGACGACATGCCCGACGAGCGTGCCGCGGCGATCGGGACGGCGGGGTTCACGGCGATGCTCAGCGTGCTGGCCCTCGAGCACGTGGTCGTGCCGGAGGACGGGCCGATCCTGGTGACGGGTGCCTCCGGGGGCGTGGGCACGGTGGCGATCGCCCTCCTGGCAGCGCGCGGCTACACCGTGACGGCGTCGACCGGGCGACCGGAGAACGACGCCTCGCTGCGCGCGCTCGGCGCGACCGAGGTGATCGACCGGGCCGCCATCTCGGAACTCGGGAAGCCGATGCAGCGTGCGATCTGGGCCGGTGCGGTCGACAGCGTCGGCGGTGCGACCCTGGCGAACGTCCTGGCCTCGACGAAGTGGGGTGGCGCGGTGACCGCCTGCGGTCTCGCGCAGGACAGTGCCCTGCCGACCACGGTCCTCCCGTTCATCCTGCGCGGGGTGTCGTTGCTCGGGGTGAACTCGGTGGACGCACCGCTGCCGCTGCGGAAGCGGGCGTGGGACCGGCTCGTGTCGGACCTCGACGCGGCGCTGCTCGCCGGGGTCACGCGGACGGTGGACCTGGCGGCAGCTATGGAGGTCGGCGCCGAGGTGGTCGCGGGACGGGTGCACGGGCGGACGGTGGTCGACGTCCGGGCGTGAACCGCGGCCAGCGACATCTTTGCCAAGCGTTTGCACAATGTCACGTTAGGATTTGAGTTCCGAACACCTTCACTGAGGAGACCCGGATGCCGGTACCCAAGTCGACCGTTGAGAACTCGCCCCGGAAGCTCCTCCGGGACGTCGTCCTCGAGAAGATGCTCGCCGCCATCCAGGACGGCACGCTGCAGGCCGGCGAACGCCTGAACGACGACGAACTCGTCGCCTGGCTGGGTGTCAGTCGCACGCCGATCCGCGAGGCGATCGCCAAGCTCGTCGACTACGGCCTGGTCGAGATGGAGGCGAACCGGTACACCCGCGTCGCCTCACCGACCCGTGAGGCCTACGACGACGCGTTCCAGATGCTCTTCGGCTTCGGCGAACTCGCTGCCCGCTGGTCCTTCCCCCGCTTCGAGGACGCCGACGTGAAGGCGTTCGGCGCGATCCTCGACGACATGCGTGCCCACGCGAAGGCCGAGGACCGCGCGCTGAACGACGACATCGACCGGGCGATCGCGTTCATGGTGCAGAAGTCCGGCAACGAGCTGCTGATCAAGACGAGCGAATCGCTGCTGAACCGGGCGAAGTTCGTGCGGATCGGCGAGCCCGAGTTCGTCTTCTGGGACGTGGAACAGGCCCTCGACGGCTTCCGTGCCGCCGCGAAGGGCCGTGACGGTGAAGCCGGCGGAGCCCTCGTCCGCGGACTCGGACGTGCGATGGCCGAGCACCTGGCCACCGCCCGGGCCGCAGCGGCCTGACAGCGGCCGCGTCCGCCGAGGTGCGCGAGGATGGCGGGATGAACGACGTCCTCCTCCGCACCTCAGGACTCCGTGTCACCCGCAGCGGCCGGGACCTGCTGCACGACGTCGACCTGACCGTCCGCGCCGGCGAGCACTGGGCACTGCTCGGTCCGAACGGTGCGGGCAAGTCCACGCTGCTCGCCGTCCTCGGGGCGACCGGGCACCCCTCCGCGGGCACGGTCGAGCTGCTCGGGCACCGCCTGGGTCGTGTCGACGTCCGGGAGCTCCGCGAACACATCGGCCACGTCGACCCGCGGCACCGCATGCTCTCGCCGCTCACGGTCCTGGAGACCGTGCTCACCGGGCTCACCGGCACGACCGACCTCATGGTGCGGTGGGAGCCGACCGCTTCCGACATCGCGCGCGCCGAGCAGCACGTCGCCGACGTCGGGTTGGCCGCCCGTCGTGACGCCCGCTGGCCGGTGCTGTCCCAGGGCGAACGGGGACGAGCGCTGATCGCCCGGGCGCTGATGTCCGAGCCACGGCTGCTGCTGCTCGACGAACCCGCCACCGGGCTGGACGTCGCGGCCCGCGAACACCTGCTCGAGACCGTCGACGCGCTGCGTGTCCGGCAGCCGGAGCTCAGCAGCGTGATGGTCACCCACCACCTCGAGGACCTGCCGGCGTCGACCTCGCACGCGATGCTGCTGCGGGACGGGGCGGTCGTGGCCGTGGGGCACGCAGACGAGGTCATCACCTCGGCGCGGGTGTCGGCGGCGTTCGACTTCCCGCTGGCGGTCGAGCGCAGCGGTGGACGCTGGCACGCGCGCCGCGCCGACTAGACGAGCCGCGCCTCCCGGCCGGGCCGCGTCCCGCCGCCATGAGACGGGCCCGTCACCGCACGACGCCCCGGAAGCACCGAGACGCCCTGGAGTTCAGGGGCGTCTCGGGCATTTCGAGGCGTCTCGCGTACTCCGAGGCGTCTCGCGCGGGCGCACTCGTCTCGCGCAGGCGGCCCGTCAGGCCGTGGCGGCAGCCGCCGCCTTCGCCGCAGCGGGCAGGGCGTCGAGGATCTGCGAGACCGCACGCTCGTCGTGCGCCGCGGTGAGGAACCACGCCTCGAACACGCTCGGCGGCAGGGTGACGCCGGAGTCGAGCATGCTGTGGAAGAACGGCGCGTACCGGAAGACGTCCTGCGCGCGGACGTCGTCGTAGTTCCGCGGCGGGGTGTCCGTGAAGGCGAACGAGAACAGGTTGCCGGCGTGCTGCACGGTGTGCGCGACACCCTCGGCGGACAGGGCCTCGCTCGTCGCGCGGGAGACGACGTCGGCCGTGCGGTCGAGGTGCGCGTAGACGTCGGCCGTCGCGGCACGGAGCGTGGCGATGCCGGCGGCGACCGCCAGCGGGTTCCCGGAGAGCGTGCCAGCCTGGTACACCGGGCCGAGCGGCGCGAGGAAGTCCATCACCTCGCGTCGACCACCCAGCGCGGCGAGGGGCATGCCACCACCGATGACCTTGCCGTAGGTGACCAGGTCGGGCTTCCACCCGGCGCCGTCAGGGACGGTGTTCGACGCCTCGAGGCCCCACCAGCCGGCGGGTCCCACGCGGAAGCCGGTGAGGACCTCGTCGACGATGAGCAGCGCGCCGTGCGACCGGGTGATCTGCGCGAGCGCCCGGTTGAACCCGCGCTCGGGCGCCAGGACGCCCATGTTCGCGGCTGCGGCCTCGACGATCACGGCGGCGATGCGTTCGGAGTGCTCGTCGAAGGCGCGGCGGACGGCGTCCAGGTCGTTGTACGGCAGCACCAGGGTCTGCGCGGCGGTCTCGGCGGTGATGCCGGCGCTGCCCGGGAGGGCGAGCGTCGCGACGCCGGAGCCGGCCTCGGCCAGCAGCGAGTCGGAGTGACCGTGGTAGTGCCCGGCGAACTTCACCAGCAGGTCACGGCCGGTGTAGCCGCGCGCCAGACGGATCGCGGTCATCGTGGCCTCGGTGCCGGTCGACACCATGCGGATCTTCTCGATCGGACCGTCGCCGTCGACCTGCACCCGCTGCTTCACGAGTTCGGCCAGCTCGGTCTCGCCCGGGGTGGAGGCGCCGAACGACAGCCCGCGGGCCGCCGCCTGCTGGACGGCCTCGACCGTGCCGGGGTGGGCGTGCCCGAGGATCGCGGGACCCCAGGACGCCACGAGGTCCACGTACTCGCGACCCTCGGCGTCGGTGACGTACGCGCCCTTCGCGTTCACGAGGAACCGGGGTGTGCCGCCGACCGAGCCGTACGCACGGACCGGCGAGTTCACACCCCCGGGGATGCTGTTCTTCGCACGGCCGAACAGCTGGTCGTTCGTGGTCGTCGTCGAGGTCATTCGGGGGCCTTCCCGGTCGTGGCGATGCCGGCGACGTCCGCAGTGCTGCCCGAGGTGCGCAGGCCCGCTTCGTCGTTGAGCTTGCGGGCGATGTCGACCGCGAAGTACGTGAGGATCGCGTCGGCACCGGCGCGCTTGATGCCGATGAGCGCCTCCATGGCGGCGGCGTCACGGTCGATCCAGCCGTTCTGGGCGGCTGCGGTGATCATCGCGTACTCGCCCGAGATCTGGTACGCCCAGACCGGGACGGGCGAGGTGTCCGCGGTGCGGGCGAGGACGTCGAGGTAGCTCATGGCGGGCTTCACCATGACGATGTCGGCGCCCTCCTCGATGTCCTGCTCGACCTCGCGCAGCCCCTCGCGTCCGTTGCCGGAGTCGAGTTGGTACGTGCGCCGGTCGCCCTGCAGGGTGGAGGCGACGGCCTCCCGGAACGGGCCGTAGAACGCGGAGGCGTACTTCGCGGCGTAGGCGAGGAGCGCCGTGCCGGAGTGGCCGGAGACGTCGAGGGCGTCGCGGGCGGCGGCGATCTGGCCGTCCATCATCCCGCTCAGGCAGACCAGTTCGGCGCCGGCTTCGGCCTGCGCGACCGCCATGTCCCGGTACCGCAGGAGCGTGGCGTCGTTGTCGACCGAACCGTCGGTCGCGAGCACGCCGCAGTGGCCGTGGTCGGTGAACTCGTCGAGGCACAGGTCGGACTGCACGACGAGCGCGTCGCCGACCTCCTCCTTCGCCACCCGGATCGCGACGTTGAGGATGCCCTTCGGGTCCGTCGCGCCGGAGCCGACGGCGTCCTTGCGCTCGGGCACGCCGAACAGGTTCACGCCCCCGATGCCGACCGACGCGGCTTCGTTGAGCGCACGGCGGAACGAGTCGAGGGAGTGCTGCTGGACCCCGGGCATGCTCGTGATGTCGATGGCGTCGGTGGCGCCTTCGCGGATGAACATCGGCAGCACGAGCTCGGCGGGGTGGAGCCGGGTCTCGGCGACGAGTCGACGCATCGCGGGGGTGGCGCGGAGTCGTCGGGGGCGGACCTGGGGGAAGCGTCCAGTCACGAGTGACCTTCCTGTTCGGGGTGTGGGGCGAGGGACTCGACGACGGCGTCGAGGAGGGCTTCGGCGGACCGCTCGGCTGCGACGACGTGCACGGGCAGTCCGGCGTCACGGGTCTCGGCGGCGGTGCCCGGGCCGATGCAGGCGATCCGGGTGCGCGGGCTGAGGGGGGTGAGTCGGCGGACGACTTCGCGGGCGACGCTGCCGCTCGTCACGAGGACGACGTCCGGCGCCGGGTCCGTGGCGATGGGTTCGTCGCCGGTCCCCACGGTGCGGTACGCGACCACGTCGACGACGGCGATGCCGCGGGCGTGCAGGCCGTCGACCAGGGTCGGGGCGGCCAGGTCGGAGCGTGGGTGCACGACGAGACGGGCACCGTCGGGCAGGGCGGTCACGAGTCCGGCGGCCGAGGCGTCGTCCGGCAGCAGGTCGACGGGCCAGCCGACCGTGCGGGCGGCACGCGCGGTCGCGGTGCCGACGGCGGCGACGCGGACACCGGACGGGAGGCCCGCCATGCGTTCCGCGAGCACCCGCACGGTGGTCGCACTGGTCACCACGAGCCAGGGGGCAGCGGAACCGGGCGCTCCTGCTGCCGCTGCGAGCTGGACCAGGGCGGCTTCCAGCGGACCCGAGTCGGCGGGGGGCTGGTCGGCGATGAGCGGGACGACCACGGCGTCGAGCCCCCGCGATCGGGCGGCCTCGGCGACCCGGTCACCCCACGGACCCCCGCGCGGCACGAGCACGACCGGTCGGCGGGTCGACCGTCCGTCGCTCGGCACAGCGGTCGTCGTCGCCGCGGTCGTCGTCGCAGCGGTCGTCGTCGCCGTCGCAGCGGCGTCCGTGGAGCTCCGGGTGTCGTCCGTGGTGCCCGCCCTACTCGGCCGGGTTCGCCAGCCCGGGGCCGGCGGTGTGCCCGGTGTCCGGTTCGTCGGATCCGGGACCGGTCGTCGCGGGCAGGTCGGCGAGTTCGGCGGCGCCGTTCTCGAGGAGTTCGTCGGCGACTCGGCCGGCGACGGACAGTGCTTCGTCGAGGCGGTCCTGCGCGGAGCCGTCGAGCATCGCCGCGTGCGAGGCCGTCCGGTACTCGGACCCGTCCGGGCTGTACACCGTCGCGGACACCAGGAGCATCTCGGCGTCGACGACCGCCGTCGCACCGATCGGTGCGGAGCAGCCCGCCTCGAGCTTCGCCAGGACCTCACGTTCTGCGGTGACGGTGAGCCGGGTCGGGGCGTGCTCGATCTTCCGCAGGGCGGCGAGCAGGTTCCGGTCGTCCTCGTCCGCACGGATCTCGACGGCCAGCGCACCCTGGCCGGGAGCGCTCGGCCAGAATCCGAGGTCGAGCAGCTCGGTGGCCGCGTCGAGTCGACCGATGCGACCGAGTCCGGCGGCGGCGAGCACGACGGCGTCCAGGTCGTCCTCGACACGGGCGAGGCGGGTGTCGATGTTGCCGCGGATGTCGACGACGTCGAGGTCGGGTCGGTCGGCCTTGAGCTGCGCGGCACGGCGGGGTGATCCCGTCCCGACGGTCGCACCCTCGGGCAGCGTCTCCACCGTCGCGCCGTTGCGGGCGACCAGCACGTCGCGAGCGTCAGCGCGCTTCGGGACCGCGCCGATCGTCAGGCCCGGGTACGGCGCCGTCGGCAGGTCCTTGAGGGAGTGCACGAGGACGTCGACCTCGTGCGCCACCAGGGCCTCACGGAGCGCCGACGCGAACACGCCGGTGCCGCCGAGCGACGCCAGGGAGGCGCGGTTCGTGTCACCCTCGCTGGTCACGGTGACGAGTTCCACCGGCCGACCGGACACCTTGGCGAGCCGGTCCGCGATGTCCTGTGACTGGGCGACCGCGAGTCGGCTGGCGCGGGTCCCCAGCCGGATGGCGGGCTTGTCGCCCGACGACTTCGACGATGCGGGGTCCTGCACGGCAGGGTCCTTCGGTGTGGAGCCGTCGGTCACGGGGCGACGCCGGCGGCGGCGGGCTTGAACCCCGCTCGCACGTTCTCGCAGCACCCCGGACGGCACACGTCGTACCAGGGCCCGATGTCGGTCATGTGCGGTCGCTCGGCCTTCGGTGTCCCGTTGACCCGCTCGAGCACGAGGTCGACGAGACCCGACACGTAGGCGGGGTCGACGCCGGGGGTCTGCGTGCGGAGCGACCAGTAACCGAGTTCACCGGCGGTCTCGGTGGCTTCCTCGTCGAGGTCCCACATGACCTCCATGTGGTCGCTGACGAAGCCGAGCGGCACGATGAGCACGGCGCGGGTCGGGCCGCCCTTGAGCTCCTCGTTCATGTAGTCGTTGATGTCGGGCTCGAGCCACGGCTGCGTCGGGGGGCCCGAGCGGGACTGGTAGACGAGCTTCCAGGCGGGCTTCGACGTTCCCTGCAGGTGGGCGTGCTCGGGCTGCTCGAGCAGTTCCGCCCACGCCTGGTCGAGGACGACCTCGCCGACGGCCAGGTGCTGCGCCTCGTACGCCCCGTGCTCGTCGAAGCCGCGGTAGTCGGGACCGGACCGGGCGGCGTCGGTCGACGGGATCGAGTGCGTGGAGAACAGCACCTGCAGCTCGGTCGCGACGTCGAGCCCGTCGTTCTCGGCGATCGCGCGGGCCAGGCCGTCGCGGACACCGTCGATGAACGGGCGGACGAAGCCCGGGTGGTCGAAGAACTGGCGGACCTTGTCGATCTGGATGGTGTCGATCAGACCGGTCTCGTCGAGCACGCGGGCGTAGTCCTCGCGGTACTGGCGGCAGCTGGAGAACGACGAGTACGCGCTCGTGGCGATCGCGATGAGCTTGTTGTAGCCCTTGTCGGCGGCCTCGGTGAACGCGCCCTCGAGGTACGGCTCCCAGTTGCGGTTGCCCCAGAGCACGGGCATGTCGATGCCGCGCGATGCGAGCTCGGCCTCGAGCGCGGCCTTGAGCGCGCGGTTCTGGGCGTTGATCGGGCTGACTCCGCCGAAGTGACGGTAGTGGTGCGCGACCTCTTCGAGCCGCTCGTCCGGGATCCCGCGGCCACGGGTGACGTTGCGGAGGAACGGGATGACGTCGTCCTGGCCCTCCGGACCGCCGAAGCCGGCGAGCAGGATCGCGTCGTAGGCGGTCGGGACCTCGACGTGCTCCGGGCCGGACGCGGCCGCAGCGGTGGCGGCGAGGACGGGCTGTCCGTTCGTGATCATGCTGGTGTCGGTCATGACAGCACCTCCGGGAGTTCGGCGGTCGTCACGCGACGACCCGTGTAGAAGGGCACTTCTTCGCGGACGTGCATCCGGGCCTCGGTGTAGCGGAGGTCGCGCATCAGGTCGACGAGGTCGACCAGGTCGGGGCTCTCGAGCGGCAGGATCCACTCGTAGTCGCCCAGGGCGAAGGAGGCGATGGTGTTCGTGAGGACCCGGCGGTACTTGGCGCCAGCGATGCCGTGGTCACGGAGCATCCCCGAACGCTCGGCTTCCGGCAGCAGGTACCACTCGTAGGACCGGACGAACGGGTAGACCGTGATCCAAGCCTCGGGGTCCTTGCCGCGGAGGAAGGCCGGCGTGTGCCGCTTGTTGAACTCGGCTTCGCGGTGCATGGCCATCGCGTGCCAGACGGGCTCGGCATCGCGGAAGAGCGCCGTTCGACGCACGTCCCGGAGGACCGCCTGGATGGTCTGCGCGTCGTCGCCGTGCAGCCAGATCATGACGTCGGCGTCGGCACGGAAGCCGGAGACGTCGTAGAAGCCGCGGATGGTGACGCCTCGCTCGGCTCCGGCCGCGACGACGGCGTCGAGTTCGGCGACCGAATCGTCACCGCCACGGGCGACCGCACCGACCGGACGACGGAAGACCGCCCACAGGGCGTAGGCGGTGAGCAGGTTCGGGTCGATGCCGGACGCGGGATCGGTCTCGTGCGGTGCGTTCGGTGCTGGTGCGGGCACGTCAGTGCTCATGGATCGGTCGTCCTCCACGGTGGCCGCGAGCACGATCGCCAGCGGCACGGTTGCCAGGGGTGTGGGCTGCCCGTCCCCGTCGCCGAGCAGGCGTCCGGACCGACGTTCCACAGTGGCTCGCGGTGGCTCGCCGCCTGTGGATCACCGTCGTCGGAGCGCCGCTACGACGATACCCCCGACCACTGCCACTCCCGCTGCGAGACCGGCCAGGTAGGGCACGGGGTTCTCGTCGACGCCGCGCTTCACCTTCGACGCCGCGATGCCGATCTGCTTCGGCACGTTGAGCTTGTCCTCGATCGCGTCGAGGGTGTCGAACAGCTGGGCGCGGGTGGCGGCGACGCGGTCGGCGATGTCGCCGTGCTCGTCCTTCGGGTCGGTCACTGGTCCTCCGATGAGTTCGTGGGGATGACGGGGGTCAGCGGGAGGACGGCTGGTCAGAACCGGCCGTCGACGTCGGGCTTGCGGGCGCCGCGCTGCGTCTCCGGGGTCGGCTTCCAGCCGAGGCCCTTGACGGCGTTGACGTCGTTCTTGACGCTGGCGATCGTGCGCTTCGGCGTGATCGGCAGGCCCTTCTTGAGGCGCTTCCAGCCGACGAATCCGAGGATCCCGGCGACGATGAGCATCAGCACGGCGAGCAGCAGCGCCGCCAGCCACGCCGGCATCACGGTCGCGAGACCCATCACCGCTGCGGTGAGGAGCACGCCGATCGCGTACAGCACGATGACGAGCGCGGCGATCAGGATGCCCGCGGCGATGCCGAAGACCTTCGCCTTGCCGATCATCTCGGCCTTGAGGAGCGAGATCTCGCCCTTCACCAGGTCCTTGACGAGGTCCGGGAGCTCCTTGACGAGGCCGAACAGCGACCGCGACTTCCGGTCGCGTGTGTCGGTCATGAGATCTGCGAGCCCTTGTTGGACGACGCCTTGGAGCTCACCTTGCGGACGACCTTCTTGGTCTGCTCCCCGATGAAGTCGGCGACGTCCGGCGTGCGGTCCTGCACGAAGCCCTCGACGTCGTGGACGCTCTTCTGGACGCCGTTGCTGTTCCACACCTTGCCGCTGACGGTCTTGATCTGCTCGTAGCGAGCCCGTCCGGCTCGCGATCCCAGGACGTACCCGAGCGCTGCGCCGGCAATGAAAAGGAGCTTTCCTCGCATGAGCGATTCCTCCGTTGAGTCAGGGTGCTGTTGTGAGCACTGTGCTTGGTGATGCACCGTTCCGGGGTCATGCACCGATCGGCATGAGTCCGACGGTTGTCCCAACAGTAGCCCTCGGGGCATCAGCGGTCCGCTCAGGAATCCAGGATGCGCTCAGCCGCGGCCCGGGCCGCCGTCACGATGCCCGAGAGGCCCCGCCCCGACGACGCCTCACCGATGCCGACGACCCCCTCGGCCAGTCCGGCGGCCTCGGCGTCCGGCCCGTGCCACAGCACACGAGCGGCGCCGACGACGTGCTCCGGCCTGACCTCCAGGCCGAGCAGGGCGGACGCATCGGTGGTCGCGCGGGCGCTCACCGGTCCGGCCGGGTCGACCGGGAGGCTCGTGGCGACTTCGTCCGCGCCCGTCGCGGCGGCAGCGCCGGTCGCCTCGGCGGCACCTGCCGGGGGCAGGGCGTAGCTGAGACGCAGCACGTGCCTCCCGGCCGCCCGCTCCGCCAGCCACGGCCACTTCACAGTCGCGTGCGTCAGCGCCTTCGCGGCGACGCCGACCGCCGCCGGGTGCACGAGCATGC
Organism: Curtobacterium sp. MCPF17_047; assembly: GCF_003234045.1. Classification (NCBI taxonomy): domain Bacteria; kingdom Bacillati; phylum Actinomycetota; class Actinomycetes; order Micrococcales; family Microbacteriaceae; genus Curtobacterium; species Curtobacterium sp. MCPF17_047. Next base: position 69,986 of record NZ_QKSF01000001.1, read on the forward strand.
CGGTGCCGCGCGGGGCGGCGTCCAACTCGGGCCGGTCGACCACGAGTGTGACGAGCTCGATGCCGGACCGTCGCGGCGCGGCGACACGGGCAGGGTCGGCCACGGTGGCGAACACGTGGTCCGCGGCGAGTCGTTCGCTCCGGCCGTTGGCGGAGGTGGCCTCGACCGCGGCTCGCTCGACGCGCGTCACCCGGGTGTGCAGCCGGATGTCGACCCGGTAGGTGTCGAGGTCGGCGACGAGCTCGTCGACCAGTCGGGCGATGCCGCCGCGGAGGCCCTGCACCGCCGAGCCCGCGACGGCCCGCTTCCGGAGTGCGAGCACGGCTCGGGCGAGCGACCCCTCCCGCTGCAGTGCCGCGCGCAGTCCGGGCGCCACACGGTCGGGGTCCAGGTCGTCCGGGTGGGTGGAGTGCACGCCCGCGACGACCGGCACCACGAGGTCGTCGAGCACCTTCGCGCCCATCCGACGCCGGACCATCGCGCCGAGCGACGTCGCCCGCGCTCCGACGGGCGAGGGCAGCAGGGCGTCCATCTGCGCACGGAGGGCCCCGGCGCCGCCGACGACCGCGATGACGTCGGCGGCCATCGGGGTGCCCGGGATCCCGAGCAGCCCGGTCGAGGGGATGGGGGCGGTGCGGCCGTCGCGGGTCATCAGCCACGCACCCCGGGGGTCCGGCGAGACGATGTCGTTGCCGAGGCCCAGTTCGATCGCCAGCGAGGACACGGCGTCCGTCCGGGTGGCGAACGAGTCCGCCGCCATGTCGAGGTCGAGCCCGGCGACGGTGTGCCGACGGATCATGCCGCCGAGCGCGCCGGAGGCCTCGAGCAGCACCACGTGCGCGCCGCCCTTCGCTAGGTCGCGCGCCGCGACGAGGCCGGCGACCCCGCCGCCGACCACGACGACGTCGGTCATGCTCCGGCGCTCCCGGCCCCGTCGGTCCCGTCGGCCACGTCAGTCCCGTCGCCCAGCGAGTGCACGAGTTCGACGACGCGGGTGAGCACCGCCGGATCGGTCTCCGGCGGCACCCCGTGCCCGAGGTTCACGACGTGCGCCCGAGCGACCCCGCCGCTGCGGACGACCGCGCGGACGTGTGCTTCGAGGACCTCCCACGGCGCCGCGAGCATCGCCGGGTCGATGTTGCCCTGCACGGTGACGCCGGTGCCGACGCGCTGCACGGCCTCGTCGAGGGGCAGACGCCAGTCCACCCCGACCGCGTCGACGGCGTCCGCGTGGCCGCCGACCGTCGCCATGTCCGCCAGGACCTCGCCGCTGCCGACCCCGAAGTGGATGCGCGGGACGCCGAGGTCCGCGACGTGGGACAGCGCCGTCGCCGAGTGCGGTGCGACCCGCTCGACGTAGTCGGCCCGGGACAGCGAGCCGACCCACGAGTCGAACAGCTGCGCGGCCGAGGCGCCGGCGAGGACCTGGGCGCGGAGGAACGCCCCCGACACGTCGGCGGCCCAGTCGAGCAGCCGCGACCAGGTCTCCGGGTCGGCGTGCATCATCGTCCGGGCACGGATGTGGTCCTTCGACGGCCCACCCTCCACCAGGTAGGCGGCGAGGGTGAAGGGTGCGCCGGCGAACCCGATGAGCGGCGTGCTGCCCAGCTCGGCGACGGTGCGGGCGACGGCCTCGGAGATCGGTGCCAGGGCCTCCGGCTCGAGCCGACCCAGGGCATCGACGTCCGCCGAGGTCCGGACCGGGGAACCGAGGACGGGGCCGCGGCCCGGGACGATCTCGACGTCCACGCCCGCGAGCTTGATCGGCACGACGATGTCGCTGAAGAAGATGCCGGCGTCGACCCCGTGCCGACGAACCGGCTGCAGGGTGATCTCGGACGCCAGGGCCGGGTCCAGGCACGCGTCGAGCATCGCCGTCCCGACCCGGAGCTCCCGGTACTCGGGCAGCGACCGGCCCGCCTGGCGCATGAACCAGACCGGCAGCGTCTCCGGCCGATCGCCCCGGAGGGCCCGGACGAGCCGGGAGCCCGCGGTGCGGCCGTCGGCGAGCGGATGGGTGGCAGGGAGCGCGTCGGTCACCGGACGATTCTCGCACCGCGAACAGGGCCGTTCTCCGATCTGGCGCTCGGGACGGCGGGGTTACCATTGAACACGTGCTCATCTGTCTCACGGCGTCGCATCGCAACGCCAGCTTCGACCTCCTGGAGCGTCTGAGCATCGGAGCACCCGCGGCCGCCAGCCACCTCGTCACGGACTCGGACGTGCTCGACGGCGCCGTGGTCCTCGCCACGTGCAACCGGTTCGAGGCCTACCTCGACATCGCGGGCGACGACGACGCAGCGGTCCGCGCCACGGTCGAGGCCGTCTCGGCAGCGAGTGACCTGCAGGCGGACGAGGTCCTCGACTCCGTGCAGGTCCTCGGCGGCGGCGACGTCGTGCAGCACCTCTTCGCCGTGTCGAGCGGACTCGAGTCCGTCGTCGTCGGTGAGACCGAGATCTCCGGTCAGGTCCGACGGGCCCTCGAGGACGCCCGCCGGAACGGCACCACCACCTCGGAGCTCGAGCGCCTCTTCCAGGAGGCCGCCCACACCTCCCGCGGGGTCAAGACCCGCACCCGCATCGGCGCCGCCGGCCGGTCGCTCGTCCGACTCGGACTCGAGCTCGCCTCCTCGCGCCTCACCGACTGGGCCACCACGCGCGTGCTCCTCGTCGGCACCGGCAGCTACGCCGCGACCACCATCGCCGCCCTCCGCGACCGTGGTGCCCAGCAGATCCAGGTCTTCTCGCCGTCCGGCCGTGCCCCCTGGTTCGCCGCGAAGCACGACCTGGTCGCCGCCACCGACCTGCGCACCGCGATCGGCACGAGCGACGTCGTCATCACCTGCACGTCGAGCGAGGTCCCGGTCGTCGAGGCCTGCGACCTGGACGACGGCGCCCGACGGATCGTCATCGACCTCGGGCTCCCCCGCAACGTGCACCCGGACGCCGCCGACGTCGAGGGCGTCGAGCTGCTCGACCTCGAGACGATCAGCATCCACGCCCCCATCGCCGAACTCAACGCCGAGACCGAGGCGCGTGCGATCGTCGACGACGCGGTCTCGCGGTTCCGCGCCCAGGCGCTCGAGCAGTCGACCACCCCGGCACTCGTCGCGCTGCGCAAGCACGTGTTCGACATCCTGGACGACGAGATCGACCGCGTGAAGCGTCGGGGTGACACCACGCCCGAGTCCGCGGAACAGACCGAGCGGGCGCTCCGGCACCTGGTCGGTGTGCTGCTCCACCGCCCCTCCGTCCGGGCACGCGAACTCGGCCGTGCCGGTCGCGGCGACGACTTCACCGGGGCGCTCGACGCGCTCTTCGGGGTGCGCCCGGAACCCGTCGCGGACGTGCCGTCCCCGGTCGTGCCGCTGGCCGCGCGCGTGCGCGACGACGAGGCGGACGCGAGCTGACCGGCTCGGGCGGTGCGGGCCTCCCGGCCGTACCCGTGTTGGACGTCAGTGCGCTCCTGCTGGTCCGCGACCGACGGGTGCTCATGGTGCGCGCCCGCGGACGTGACGTCCTGTACCTGCCGGGCGGCAAGGTCGAGCCCGGCGAGACCGCCGTCGACGCCGCCGTGCGCGAGGCGTACGAGGAGACCGGCCTGCGCATCACCGCGGACGACGTCGACGAGTTCGCCGTCGTCACCGAACCGGCGCACGGGCAGGCACCCGGCACGATCGTCGCGATGACACTGTTCCTGGCACGGCCGGGAGGCCCGCTGGACTCCGCCACGCCCGTCGCCTCCGCAGAGGTCGACGAGGTGGAGTGGGTCACCTCCGACGACGCCGGACGCTGCCCGCCGGCCGGGGTCGAGACGCTCCGCCTGCTGACGCGGGCGGGACTGGTCGACTGACCGACCGGTCGGGTGACCGTTACTGGTCGCGGTCGGTGTAGTGCCCGGTCTCCTCGGGTCCGGCCGGCTGCGACTCACCGGGGATGTCCGACTCGACGTACTCGCCGGTCTCGTCGTCCGGTTGCGGGCGGGCCTCGCCGGGGATGTCACTCGACACGAACTCGCCGACCGGTTCGTCGTCGGTGACGCGGTGCTCCCCGGGGATGTCACTGTCCACGAACTCGCCGGCGCGTGCGTCCACGCCGTCCGCCCGGTCGTCGTCGCCGCGTGCTGCCTCGTGCTTGCCTGCTGCCATCGGTCTGTCCTTCCGTGTCCGCACGTCGTCGTCGACGTGCACGATGCCGATCCTGCCCGAAGACACTGGACGGCGGTGCGGATGTGGGAGGACGTGCGAGACAGTTCCACGGTGGAAGTGGTTGTGTGGCGGGCATGGGACGGAGCAGTCGAGGGTCCGGCGCGCAGGTGACGGCATGGCGGTCGCTGCGCGGAACGGTGGGGACGGTGGGCGTGCTCGGGGCGGTCGTCCTCGCGTTGACCGGGTGCACGGGTGGGTCGGACGGCGGTGGGGCGTCCTCGGCGCCGACGACGTCGCCCTCGTCATCGTCGTCCGTTGCACCGGTGTCCGCTGCGCCGACCACGTCGTCTGCGCCGTCGTCCACACCAGCGTCGAGTGCGTCGGGTGCCGCCGCCGCCGGTCCGGCGGACGGTGGCACGGCCTCCGGAGCGGGGACCTGCGCGGCGGCGTCGTTGACCGGGTCGATCGTCGACGGCGGTGGCGGCGGGGCTGGCAGCGTGTACCTGGACCTGGCGCTGCGGAACACCGGCAGCGCGTCGTGCACGCTGCAGGGCTGGCCGGGGCTGTCCTTCGTCGGTGACGGGAACGGCACGCAGGTCGGGGCATCGGCGACGCTCGACCGCAGTGATGCGCGTCCGACCGTCACCCTGGCCGCCGGGCAGACCGCGTACGCGCCGCTCCGGATCGTCCGCGCCGAGAACCTGCAGCCGGGTGACTGCACCGCCCGGCAGCCCGACGGGTTCCGCGTCTACCCGCCGGGTTCGAAGCAGTCGCTGTTCATCGCTTCCACCGCCTACACCGCGTGCCAGCAGCGGTCGGCGCAACTGCTGTCCGTGCGGGCGTTCGTGCCGGAGGGACAGCAGCAGCAGCAGTGAGGGGCCCTGTTCCGCGATGATGGGCGGGTGAGCAGCCACCGCATCGTCACCGGACCCGAGGACCTCGAGGGCGGGTGGTTCGTCATCGACGACGAGGTCGAGCACCTGGAGGACGTCCGGTGGCAGCCTCCGCGCCGCGGACAGCGGGCCGTCCCGGATGCCGAGCGCACGGTGATCCGCGCGGGAGCCCACACCTTCACCGTCGGGGACACGGTCGAGCTCGCCGAGGGTGCGGCCCTGGACACCGGGTTCCGCGACGCGGTCCGGCGGTACTGGCGCACCAGCATCATCGTCGTGGTCTCGCCGCTGACCTTCTGGGTCCTGCACCTCGTGCAACTCGGCTGGCTCGACGACGGTGGCGAGGTCCGTCGGCGCATCCTGCTCGCCGTCGCGACCGTCCCCGTCGTCCTGCTCGTCGTCGGGCTCTGGTCCGTGCTCACCCGCTCGCCCCACGGGACGGTCACCCGGGCGATGGCCGGGTGGCGGATGCGCGGCGACTACGACCGGCAGCGGCGGGACTCGGTGTCCTGAACGCCTCAGCGCTCGGCGCTCGGCGCGCAGTGCTCAGCGCTGGGCGCTCGGCGCTCGGTGCTCAGCGCTCAGCGCTCAGCCGGGGTGTGCACGACCTCGAGCACCTCGGTGCCCATCGTGCGGAGCGCCTCGACGACCGCGAGTCGCCGCTGCAGCGAGTCGTCCTCGAACCGGACCGTGACGGCGTAGCAGACCGACGACGCCGGCCCCCGGAGCACGCCCGCTTCGGCCCGGATGCCCGGCCCGGATCCCGTGACCGCGACGGACTGGAGGCCGTGGTCGAGCGCCCGGTGCGCCAGCGGATCAAGACCGAACGACCCGGCGACGAGCGACAGGTCCGCGGCCAGGGACAACCACCCGAGGACCCGGTTCGACACCGTCTGGTCCACGACCTCGCCGAGCGCCAGCCCGCGGAAGAGCCAGCTGAGCTCTCCCGACGCAGCGACCGAGACGTCCGGGGCGTCGTCCGGGCCCCGGCGGTCCCGCACCCGGTCGATCAGCGCAGACCGTTCGACCCCGAGGGACTCGGCACGGGCACGCACGGCGTCGATCCCGACCGTGGTGAGCAGGGCGTTCGTCGCCCAGGCGTCCGCGGTCGCGCCGACCAGGGTGGCGAGGTCGGACACCTGCATGGTCGGCTCCTGCAGGAACTGCCACAGCCCCGCACCCGTCGCGGTGTCCCGGGCCATGCGCTGGAGCCGGTCGCCGTGCAGCCGACCGTCCTCGAGCTGCGCCGCGACCTCGATGAGGAGCAGCACGCGCCCGAGGCCGGACACGGGTTGCACCAACCGGTCGTCGATCGCCAGCAGCGCACGACCGGTGGAGGTGTCGATGATGGAGGCGCTGACCCCAGCACCGTCCTGCGCGATGGTGCCCAGTGCCTGTGTCGTGGCCGTGAAGCGCTCGTCCGCCCCACCACGGTGCTTGCCGCGGCTCCGACCACCACCGCCGACGGGACCGTTCCCCGCTGAGCCGTCGTCAGCGGGGCGTCCGGGGCGGCGCCGGCGCGACGAGTGCGGCGCGTCCGGCTCCGTCATCACCAGATGGCGACGCGCTCGGCCGGAGCCAGGTACATCGCGTCACGGTCCGAGACGTCGAAGGTGTCGTAGTAGACGTCGATGTTGCGGACGATCTGGTTGCAGCGGAACTCGTTCGGCGAGTGCGGGTCGATGCTCAGCAGACGAGCGGCCTCTTCCGGGCGGATCGCCATCCGCCACGCCTGGGCCCAGCTGAGGAAGAAGCGCTCGGCACCGGTCAGGCCGTCGATCACCGGCGGCTCGGCACCGTCGAGGGAGATCAGGTAGGCCTTCCAGGCGATCGACAGGCCACCGAGGTCACCGATGTTCTCGCCGATGGTGAGGGCGCCGTTGACGTGGCCGTCCGGCACCTCGGTCGGCACCAGGGCGTCGTACTGGGCGATGAGGGCCTTCGTCCGCTCCTCGAACGCCTGCCGGTCGGCCTCGGTCCACCAGTTCTGCAGGCGACCGTCGCCGTCGTACTGCGAGCCCTGGTCGTCGAAGCCGTGCCCGATCTCGTGCCCGATGACGGCACCGATCGCACCGTAGTTGGCGGCGGCGTCACGGGTGGCCTCGAAGAACGGGAACTGCAGGATCGCGGCCGGGAAGACGATCTCGTTGAAGCCCGGGTTGTAGTACGCGTTGATCGTCTGCGGGGTCATGAACCACTCGTCGCGGTCGATCGGCTTGCCGATCTTGCCGAGCTCACGGTCGACCTGGAACGACGCGATCGCGCGGACGTTGCCGAGCAGGTCGTCGGCGGTGACCGGCAGGGCGCTGTAGTCGCGCCACTTCACCGGGTAGCCGATCTTCGGGGTGAACTTCTCGAGCTTGTCGAGCGCGCGGGCCCGGGTCTCGTCGGTCATCCACTCGAGCCCCGTGATGCTCTGGCGGTACGCCTCGACCAGGTTCGCGACGAGGTCGTCCATCGTCGCCTTCGAGGTCTCGTCGAAGTGCTCCTCGACGTAGATGCGTCCGACCGCCTCGCCCATCGCACCCTCGACCAGGGAGACCCCGCGCTTCCAGCGGTCGCGCTGCTTCGGCGCACCGGTCAGTGCGGTGCCGTAGAACGAGAAGCTGGTCGCCGAGAACGCGCTCGTCAGGTACGGGGCGGAGGCCCGGATCACCTGCCAGCAGAGCCAGTCCTTCCAGACGGGCAGCGGCTGCTCGCGGAACAGCTGGGCGAGGCCGGTCAGGAAGGACGGCTGGCGGACCACCACGGTGTCGAAGGCGCCGGCGGGAGCCGCGATGGCGTCCCACCAGAGGCGCAGGTCGACGCCCTCGGCGAGCGCCGAGACCTCGTCCCACGGCAGCTTGTTGTACGTCTTCTGGCTGTCACGGGTCGCGACGTTGTCCCAGTGCGCCGACGCGATCGCCGTCTCGAGCGCGATCACGTGCTCGGTCCGGTCGCCGCTCTCGTCGTACCCGGCGAGCGGGAACATCGAGCCCACGAACTCGCGGTACTTCTCGCGGATGTCAGCGAAGCGCTCTTCGCGGTAGTACGACTCGTCGGGCAGACCGAGACCGGACTGTTCGAGGAACACGATGTAGGAGTCCGGGTCGCCCGGGTCGTTGTCGACGAAGAGCTGGATGAAGCTCGGCAGTCCGAGTCGTTCGAAGCGACCGACCATGCGGAGGACGTCGTTCTTGTCCTCGATCGCGGCGATGTCGGCGAGGAGCGGTTCGATCGGGGCGGACCCGAGCGCTTCGAGCGCCGTCTCGTCGGTGAAGGACGTGAAGAGGTCGCCGACCTTGCGCTGCTCACTGCCCGGCGCGGCGGTCTGCGCGCGCTCGATGATCGTGCGCACGGCGGCTTCGGCTTCCTCGGCCAGGACGGTGAACGAGCCGTAGCGGGCCTTGTCGTCCGGGATCGGCGTCTGGTCGATCCACCTGCCGTTGACGTGCCGGTAGAGGTCGTCCTGCGGTCGCACCGACTCGTCGAGTTCGTCGGTACGGATTCCGGTGGTGCCTGCGACGTCGGTCATGGTCCCCACGATAGCCACCGGCCCCTCGTCCGCCACCCGGTACTCGTTCACTGACCTGACCTCACTCGGGGACGCTCATCGGCGGGAGCCTGCCCGGCGGCGCAGGAAGGCGGCGAGTGGCAGTCCGGCCGCACCGCTGAGGAGCAGTGCGACGGCTGCCGCGGTCGGCCGCCCGATGTCCGCACCGGTGTAGGCGAGCCGGCCGTCGGTACCGGGTCGAGCAGCATCGGACCGGACCCGCGCGGCCGCCGGGTGCCGGGTGTCCGTCCCCGTGACGATGCCACCGCCGGCCGACGCCCCCGTTCCGGTACCGCTGCCGTGGCCCGCTCCGGGCCGATCCGGCAGCCCGGGCAGCACCAGTCGGAGCGCGCCCTGCTCGACGTCCTGCACCCGCTGTCGGGCGATCACGGACCCGGCGGGCAGGTCGTGGCGGGGGACGACCAGTTCCCAGCTCCGGCCGATGCCGGTGCTGAGGGGCTTCCCGTCGGCAGCGCGGAGTTCTGCTCCCGACTCGTCCTCGAGCGTGACCGTGCCGCCGACTTCACCGGTCCCGCTCAGGCGGATCCGGCCGTCGTCCAGCTCCTCCACGCTGCCGGTGAGCGCGAGGGGGATCGTGACGTGCGCGTCCGTCCGCCCGAGTTCGTGCTCGCCGTCGTGCGCGATGACCGTCACGACGTCGAACCGGACGTCGTCCGGGACGGGGAGCGTGGCCTGCCACGAGGTGTCGTCCCCGACCCGGACCTCGACCGGCTGGCCGTCCGGGCCCGTGACCGGACCACGGGCGTCCTCGAACGTCAGGGTGCTGCCTGCCGGTGCGCGGCCTGCGAGTGTGATGCGCTCGGTCTGGCGTGACGCCTGTGCCCGCTCGACCGTCGGGGCGCCGGAGATCTCGTAGACGTCGTCGACACCGCCGTTCTGCGTGCCGTCGAAGTACTGCGAGACCTCGACGTGATGGCGGCCGAAGGCGAGGTCACGGAGCAGGACGTGCCACGTGCCGTCCTCGGCGACGTCGGTCTCGGCCCGGGTCGTCCCGTCGACCCGCACCACGAGGTGCGCCCCAGGGTGGCCGGAACCGGCGAGGTCGATCGTCCGGGCGATGCCGTCGACGGTCGCGAGCATCTCCGGTGGCAGCAGGATGAACAACTCGACGGGGATGTCGACCGCCTGGCCGGAGACCTGGGACGTCACGCGGATGACGTGCTGACCGGGTCGGACCCGGACCTGTGCCTCCCAGTGGCCCGCGGCGTCGCCCTCGGTCCAGACGGGCTCGACGACGTCACCGCTGACCTCGACGCTCGCGCCGGTGGGGACGGAGCCGGTCAAGGTCACGATGCCGGCACCGTGTGCGATCGACCGGACCCCGGCGGTGAAGTCGACGCCCGTGGTGGCGCGCGTCGCGTCCGACGGCGATCCCGGCGTGGGAGCACTGACCCGGGTCGTGTGGCGGTCGGTGGCCGCAGCGAGGGCGGGGTCCGTGGCGAGCACCGGGAGGCCGATGACGGCACCGATGGTGAGCGCGGCGACGACCGGAGGGACAAGGACGTGGTGGTGCAAGTGGTTCGACATGGGGCTCCTCGTGATGTTCCACACACCATATCCAGGTCGTGGGGCGGGGGCACGGTTCTCCACAGGGAGCCCATCCGTCGTCACATGGTCCCGCGTGCCCGCTACGGTCATCGCATGGGACTTCCGTGGAAGCTGCACGGGGACGGCCGCACCGTCTCCGCATCGACGATCGTGGCGCCGGACGAGCGCCTCACCTGGCCCCGCACGATCGGGCTCGGGGTGCAGCACGTCGTCGCGATGTTCGGCGCCACGTTCCTCGTGCCGCTGATCACCGGGTTCCCGCCGTCGACCACGCTGCTGTTCAGCGGCATCGGCACGATCCTGTTCCTGCTCGTCACCGGCAACCGCCTGCCGAGCTACCTCGGGTCGTCGTTCGCCTTCCTCGCGCCGATCGGGGCCGCGACGAAGATCGGCGGGATCCCGCTCGCACTGTCCGGCATCATCGTCGTCGGTGCGTTGCTCGCCGTCGTGGGCCTCGTCGTGCACCTGGCCGGCGCCGGGTGGATCGACCGGCTCATGCCACCGGTGGTCTCGGGTGCGATCGTCGCCCTGATCGGGTTCAACCTGGCTCCGGCCGCGCGCGACAACTTCACGAAGGCCCCGGTCGTGGCGGTCATCACCCTCGCCGCGATCGTCCTGTGCACCGTGCTCTTCAAGGGCCTGGTCGGGCGCCTGTCGATCGTCGTCGGGGTGGTCGTCGGCTACGTGGCCGCCCTCGTCGCCGGTCAGGTCGACCTCAGCGCGATCGAGAAGGCGGACTGGGTGGGGCTGCCGACCTTCACCGCGCCGGCCTTCGACCCCTCGCAGATGGCCGTCTACCTCGGGTTCCTGCCCGTGGTCCTGGCCCTCGTCGCCGAGAACGTCGGGCACGTCAAGGGCGTCGGGCAGCTCACCGGCCGGGACCTGACGCCACTGACCGGGCGTGCCCTCTTCGCGGACGGCATCTCGACCGTGCTGGCGGGGGTCGGCGGCGGTTCGGCGACCACCACGTACGGCGAGAACATCGGTGTGATGGCGGCGACCCGGGTGTTCTCGACGGCGGCGTACTGGGTCGCGGCGATCGTCGCGGTCCTGCTCGGGCTCTCGCCGAAGATCGGTGCGGTCATCTCGACCGTCCCCGCCGGCGTCCTCGGCGGTGCGACCACGGCGCTCTACGGTCTCATCGGCGTGATCGGCATCCGGATCTGGGTGGAGAACCGCGTCGACTTCGCCAAGCCGAAGAACCAGCTGACGGCGGGCGTCGCGCTCATCATGGGCATCGCGGACTTCACGTTCACGCTCGGTGGTGCCACGTTCGGCGGCATCATCATCGGCACCATCGCGGCGATCGTCGTCTACCACCTGATGGACCTGATCGGTCGGGCGCGCGGCACCGACCCGGCGACGCCCACGGCGACCGACGACGAGCGCGCGGCGACCGGCGGGGTCCCCGTCGAGCCGCGGGTCGGCGCGGCGGAACGCGACTGACCCGCGGCCCTCGACGACGACCCGGTCCGCGGAAGACGGACCAGAGCAGCAAGACGGACCAGAGCAGGACGACGGGCCAGAGCAGGACGACGGTTCAGAGCAGCGCGACGGTTCAGAGCAGCGCGACGACGCCCGTCACGAGCTGGACCAGTCCGAGCACCACGAGGACGACGACGAGGGCGACCGAGCCACGCTGTGCGATGAACCGCCTCGTCGCCGCGAGGATCGGCTCAGCTCGGCGCCCGAGTGCGGCCGTGACCGCGATCGGCAGCACGGCGGTGGACCCCGCGATCACCACGTATGCGGTGCCCGTTCCGACCATGGCCGCGACCGACGGATCCGAGTCGCCCACCACCAGACCGGCCGTCAGCGACAGCACCACCGCCTTCGGGTTCGTCACGAACCAGGCCACGCCGACGGCGATGGCGCGGGCGGGCCCGATCGCCGCCATCAGGTCCGACCAACCGGCGCTCCTCGGGCGACCGTCGGGCAGCCGTCGGACGGTCCACTGCCACACCGCGAGGCCGAGGAGCAGCACGCCGGCGACCACCTCGACCACCGCTCGGACGTCGGTCCCACCGTCCGAGGGAGCCGGCAGCCGCTCACCGAGCAGGACAGCCACGACGAGCGCCACCGCGACGCTGAGGACCCATCCGGTGGCACACGCCGCCGCGGAGGCGTACCCACCGCGATGGCCGAGCAGGAACACGACCGAGGCGATCACGAGCGGACTCAGTGCGATCCCCACCGCGGCGGGGACCAGTGCGACGATGTCCACCCCTCGACCGTAGCCATTGGCAGGATGTCCTGGTGCCCACCGTGTCCGAGACCGAGCCCCGTCGGCTCCGCCGTGCCGTCGACCGCGACATCGTCCGGCTCGCGCTGCCCGCACTCGGGGCGCTCGTCGTAGAGCCGCTCTTCCTGCTCACCGACACCGCCCTCGTCGGGCACCTCGGTGCGTCGTCACTCGCCGCAGTCGGTGTGGCGAGCGCGGTCCTGCAGACGGTCACGGGCCTCCTGGTCTTCCTGGCCTACGCCACCACCCCGGCCGTCGCCCGCGCCCTCGGTTCCGGGGACCGCCGCGGTGCGGTGCACGCTGGCATCGACGGGATGTGGCTCGCACTCGGCCTCGGTGTCGTCCTGGCACTGGTCGGCTGGCCGGTCGCCGGCCCGCTCATCGACGTGTTCGGCGCAGCCCCCGAGGTGTCGGACGCAGCGACCGCGTACCTGCTCGTCTCCCTGATCGGGCTGCCCGGCATCCTGGTCGTCACCGCCTCGACGGGCCTGCTCCGGGGGCTGCAGGACACCCGGACACCCCTCGTCGTCGCGACCGTCGGCTTCATCGCCAACGGGCTGCTCAACGCGCTGCTCATCTACGGCCTCGGCTGGGGGGTCGCGGGGTCGGCGGCCGGGACCGTCGTCGTGCAGTGGGCGATGGCAGCCGTGTACGTGGTCATCGCGGTCCGGGCAGCGCGGGCGTCCGGCGCTCCGTTGCGGCCGGGAGCGTCCGGCGTGGTCCGGGCACTGCGGTCCGGGGCGTGGCTGTTCCTGCGCACCGCGTCACTGCGCGTCGCGATGCTCGCGACGATCGCCGCCGCGACCGGGCTCGGCACCATCGGGTTGGCGACGACGCAGATCGGCCTGACGGTCTTCAGCACGCTCGCCTTCGCGCTCGACGCGCTGGCGATCGCCGGGCAGGCCCTCGTCGGCCACGCGCTCGGTGCACGGGACGCCGACCGGGTGCGCCTGGTGACCGGGAGGCTCGTGGTCCTCGGCATCGCCGGTGGCGTCCTGCTCGGTGCGCTGACACTGGCCGCGAGCGGCCTGCTCGGGCCGGTGTTCTCCGACTCGGACGAGGTTCGGTCCGCCTTGCCCCTGGTGCTGGTCCTCATCGCAGCGGGGCTGCCGATCGCCGGGTACGTGTTCGTCCTCGACGGGGTGCTCATCGGTGCCGGTGACGCCCGGTACCTGGCCCTGGTCGGTGTCGTGAACCTGGTCGTGTACCTGCCGCTGCTCTGGTGGCTCGGGGACGGACTCGCTGGGCTCTGGGCTGTCTTCTCGTTCGGCTACATCGGGGTGCGGGCGGTGACACTCGGGGTACGGGCGCACCGGCCGGGGTGGATCGCGGCGGCGCTCGCCCGCTGAGACCGACGTGCGGTCCGTCAGTTCTGGTCGATCGCGGCCGCCGAGCATTCCGGGGACGGCGGATCCGGCAACGACCGGAGCACCCGCTCTCGACGGCGCGACTCGACCGCGGTCATCGCGCCGATGAAGACCGCCACGACGAGCAGGAGCACCAGGAGGAGCACGTCGCCCGACGACAGCGCGATCGCCCAGGCGGATCCGAGCATGACGACCCCGAGTGCGATGAGACTCGGCACGGCTCCCCTCGAGGACCGCCGTTGCCAACCCAGGAAGGCGCGCACGAGCGGCACGGTGTCCGCCGTCGCCGACGTCCGACCGGTGATGCGACGCCAGAGCAGCCGTCGCTGCGTTCGATCGAGGACCGAGAACGGACGCTCCTCGGCCGCGATGCGGAACGGCTGCAGGGTGTGGCGTCGACGTCCGACGACCCAGGCGCGGATGGCGAGCACCATGCCGACCACCGTGACGACGACCGGACCGGACCCCCAGGGCTCGCCGAACACCAGGACGGGCACGACGACGGTCATGAACACGGAGATCACCGCCAGCGAGGCGGTCACCGACAGCCCGCGGACGGTCGGCCCGTGCTCCGCGAGCCGCTCGGCCCGGCGGGTGGCCTCGGCGAGGGCAGCGTCCGGTGTCGGCGCCGCACCGGGGGCCGGGATGGTGGTCACGACCCCAACCAACCACAGCCTCAGCGACACCGGAGCGGTGCCCGACCGGCCGCAGCCGGACCGGAGGCGCGTGGCCAGCCGGTGCCGCGCCTCCCGGCCGACGCTCCTGGACCGGACCGTGCCGTGCCGGTGGTTCGGACCGGACCCGCACGGCCCGATCCCGTCCGAACCACTGCTTCCCGTGGTTCGGACCGGCTTCCGTTGGGCGCAGCCGAACGGAACCCGCAGGCGCGGCGACGCAGCCGGCCGGCCGGCCCTACGCCCGCGGCACCGCCGTGGTGTCCCCGATCCGCAGCTCGGACCGGAACGAGGCCGGCTCCGGCGACTCCCCCTCGAGCATGGCGAGCGCTGCCCGTGCGGCGGCCTCGCCCTTGGGCACGAACGGCTGCACGAGCGTGGTCAACTGCCGGATCGGGGAGCGGTGCAGCAGGCTGTCGTCCACCTGGATGCCGTCGAACCCCACGACACTGACGTCCTCGGGCACGCGGAGTCCGGCCTCGAGCGCCGCCGAGATCACCCCGACGGCGAGCAGGTCGCTCTGCGCGACGACCGCTGTCGGTGCCTCGGCCCCCGTGGTGAAGAGCGCTGCGCCGGCGATCCGGCCCTCCTCGACCGAACTCCCGCCGGCCGCGATGGCCGGTGCCTCCGGGTAGACGTCGCGGACCCCGCGGAGTCGCTCCATGGTGGTGAAGGCCGAGGACGAGCGTTCGCGGGCCTCGTCGACCGGGCCGCGTTCGCGCGCGCTGTCGAGGGGCAGGGTGACGACGGTGACCGCGCGGTGGCCGAGTTCCCGGAGGTACTCGGCGGCACGGCGTGAGCCCTCGCGGTTGTCGAGGTGCACCGGGACGGCCCCCTCGATCGCGTCCGCCTCGATCGCGACGACGGGGATCGCCCGACGTCGGAGGACGGCGACGGCGGGGTCGATCCGCACGTTGCAGCCGATCAGGATGACCGCGTCCATCGGTGCGTCGACGAGCGGCGCCATCCCGCGTTCGTCGTCGAGCGGACTCCGCACGAGCAGCAGCGACACCCCGGCGGCACCGGCGACCTCGGCGATGCCGTCGAGGGTGAGGATGTTGGCCGGGTCACGGAAGGCGTCGCTCAGGCGGTCGTCGAGGACGACGCCGATGACGCCGGAACGCCCACGGCGCAGCGAGCGGGCTCGGGGGTCCGGACCGTCGTACCCGAGTTCGGCGGCGACGGCGAGGATCCGCTGACGGGTGTCCTCGGACACGGGTCCGCTGCCGCTGAACGCGAGGGACGCGGTCGACGGGGCGACACCGGCAGCGCGTGCGACGGCGGCGAGCGTCGGCCGGGAGGCACGCCCCGCGCGGGCAGCACCGGCCGCCGGTCCGGCCCCGCCCGGTCGGGACGCGCGGGACACCGGGGCGCGGTCGTCCGACTCGCCGGGTTCGCTTGCCGTGTCGTCCATCGCTGGTTAGCGTAACGGGAACACCAGCTCGAATCGATTCGATAGGACAGGACCATGACGACGGCCACCACCCGCAGCGCACCGACGACGCGTGCCTGGCGCAACGCGGTGTTCGTGGTGTTCACGCTCTCCGGGCTCGACATCGCCACCTGGCTCGGCCGTGTACCGAGCGTCCGGGACTCCGTCGACGCCTCCACCTTCACGATGGGCCTCCTGGTCCTCGGCATGTCCGTCGGCTCGATCGGTGGACTCACCTTCGCCGGCCACATCGTCGCCCGCCTGGGCGCCCGCCGCGGGGTGCTCGTCGCCTCGGCGTGCCTGGCGCTCGGCATGGTCGCCGCGGGCGTCGCCGTGACGCTCGGCTGGGGCTTCGCCGCGATCTGGGTCTGCCTCATCGCGTTCGGCTTCGGCAACGGGCTGTGCGACGTGTCGATGAACGTCGCCGGCGCGACGGCTGAGCGCCTGGGCGGCCGGACGATCATGCCGCTGTTCCACGCCGCGTTCAGCGTCGGCACGCTCGCCGGCGCGGGCATCGGCTCGCTCGCCGAACGGTTCGAGGTCCCCGTCGCGGTGCACTTCATCGTCGTCGGGATCCTCACGAGCCTGGCGATGATCGTCGCCATCCGCTGGTTCGGCGACGACCGCCACGTCGAGCCCGAGGCCACCGACACCAGTCCCGTCGCTCTGCCGGTCTCCCGCTGGGCCGTCTGGCGGCAGCCGTCGACCCTGCTCATCGGGGTCATCGTCCTCGGCATGGCCCTGGCCGAGGGTTCCGCGAACGACTGGCTGCCCCTCGCCATGATCGACGGGCACGGCCTGGCGAACGACGGCGGTTCCGCGGTCCTCGCGGTGTTCCTCGCCGCCATGACCGCCGGTCGGATCGCCGGCAGTCCGCTCATCGACCGGTTCGGCCGGGTGCCGGTGCTCCGAGCCAGCGCCGTCGTCGCCGTGGTCGGCCTCGGCATGCTCATCTTCGTACCGAGCGTCCCGATCGCGATCGTCGGCGTCGTGCTCTGGGGGCTCGGGGCGTCGCTCGGGTTCCCGATGGGCATGTCCGCCGCCGCCGACGATCCCCGCACCGCGGCCGCCAAGGTCAGCGCGGTCGCGACCATCGGGTACGTGGCGTTCCTCGCCGGGCCGCCGATCATCGGGTTCGCGGGCGAGCACGTGGGCCTCCTCAACGGGCTGCTCATCGTGTTCGTGTTCATCATCGCGGCCGGCCTCGCCTCCGGTGCAGCGCGTGAGCGGACCGGAGCCGGTGCCACGGCGACCACCCCGTCGGGTGACGCGCACAGGGGTGGCGAGCCGCGCCTCCAGTCCGGAGCGGACACGGAGAGCGACGCCACCGCCACCGCCGACGTCGACGTCGACGTCGACCGCAGCTGACCGCGACCCGCCGGGGGCACGCGATCCCGGTTAGGCTCTCCGGGTGCGTCTCGTCATCGCCCGCTGCTCCGTCGACTACGCCGGTCGCCTGTCGGCACACCTGCCCCTCGCGAACCGCCTGCTCATGCTGAAGGCCGACGGTTCGCTGCTCGTCCACTCCGACGGCGGCAGCTACAAGCCGCTCAACTGGATGAGCCCGCCGTGCTCGATCGCCATCGCGGAGCCCGACGAGGACCAGGCCGCCGCCGGCATCACCCAGGTGTGGACGGTGACGCAGAAGAAGACGCAGGACCGTCTGATCGTCAGCATCCACGAGGTGTTCGCCGACGAGTCCCACGACCTGGGGGTCGACCCCGGTCTGGTGAAGGACGGGGTCGAAGCACATCTGCAGCAGCTCCTCGCCGAGCAGATCGAGCTCCTCGGCGACGGCCACACGCTGGTCCGCCGCGAGTACATGACGGCCATCGGACCGGTCGACATCCTGGCGCGGGACGACGCCGGTGCGAGCGTCGCGGTCGAGATGAAGCGGAACGCCAACATCGACGCGGTCGAGCAGCTCACCCGTTACCTCGAGCTGATGAACCGCGACCCGCACCTGCGTCCGGTGCAGGGTGTGCTCGCAGCGCAGTCGTTCGCCCCGCAGGCCCGCACCCTGGCCGAGGACCGTGGGATCCGCTGCCTGGTCCTGGACTACGACGAGATGCGCGGCATCGAGGGCGGGCACGCCCGCCTGTTCTGACGGGAGGCCCGGACCACCGCCTCCTCGGTCGTCCCGTCCGGCGCGGCTAGGCTTGGCAGGTCATGACAAACAGCCCCGAGCGTCCGTTCACCGCCGTCCTGTTCGACCTCGACGGCACCATCAGCGACTCGGCACCGGGCATCCTCGAGAGCCTGACGTACACGTTCGAGCAGGTCGGCGTCCCGGTGCCCGACCGGGCGACGCTGATGTCGTTCGTCGGTCCCCCGATCCTCGACACGTTCCGCGACGCGATGGGCATGGACGAACCCCTGGTCGAACGGACCCTCGCCGTGTACCGCGAGCACTACTTCTCGCACGGGGCCCTCGACAGCCGGATGTACCCGGACATCGACGTCGTCCTGCACACCCTGCACGAGGCCGGCGTGCCGATCTCGACCGCGACGAGCAAGCCCGAGACCCCGGCGACGTACATCCTCGAGCACTACGGATTGACCGGGGACATCGACATCATCACCGGCGCGAGCGACGACGAGGTCCGCTCCGCCAAGGCCGACGTCGTCGAGGAAGCGCTGCGCCGCCTGCGTGCCCACGGCTTCGACGTGTCCCGCCCGGTGCTCGTCGGGGACCGCCTGCACGACGTCGAGGGCGCGGCGGCGCACGGCGTCCCGACCGTCTTCGCGGAGTGGGGCTACGGATCGCCCGCCGAGGCCGTGGGCACCATCGCGCAGGCGGCGACCCCGCTCGACCTGCTGCCGATCCTGCTGCCGAACGCATGACGTCCGGCACGGGGAAGTCCGGCACGGGGAGGTCCGGCACCGTGCAGACGGGCCTGCGCGGCGCCGCCTGGTTGCTGCCGGCCGCGATCGTCCTGGTCGCGCTGAACTTCCGCGGCCCGATCGTGGCACCCGCGCCGGTGATCGGGGACGTCCGCGCCGACCTCGGCATGACCGCGACGGTCGCCGGCCTGCTCACCACGATCCCGGTGCTCTGCTTCGCCCTCGCGACACCGTTCGCCAGCTGGGTGATCGCCCGCTTCACCGCCGAGCGCGCGGTGTCGCTGTCGCTGCTGATCGTGCTGGTCGGGACCGTCGTCCGGTCGGTCCCACACGAGGCCGCCCTGCTCATCGGCACCGCGGTGATCGGCATCGGCATCACGATCGGCAACGTGGTGATCCCGGTCGTGATCCGTCGCGACACCTCGCCGGAGCGGGTCGGTCTGGTCACCGGTGTCTACACGTCGGCGCTCAACATCGGGTCGATGATCACCTCGCTCGGTACCGCGCCCATCGCGGCCGCGTGGGGCTGGCCGGTCGCGATCGCGGTGTGGGGCGTCCTGGCGCTCGTCGCGGCGGCGGCGTGGACCTACACGGTCGGTGCCGGTGCTGCCTGGCGCGGGACCGACCACGACCCGGAGCCGCTGCCCGTCACCGGACCGATCGACCAGGTGCTCGACACCGGGTCGGTCCGGACCGTCGCCGAGCAACGCGCTCCCGTGATCGAGACCCTGCCGCACCCTGCCAAGCGCTGGGTGACGTGGGGGCTCATGCTCGCGTTCGGTGGCCAGGCGTTCTCGTACTACGCGCTGACGGCGTGGATCCCGACGCTGCTGCACGACGAGATCGGGTTCGACACGGCGTCCTCGGGCGCGAGCTCGTCGGTGTTCCAGATCCTGGCCGTCGTCGGTGCGCTCGGGGTCCCCGTGCTCGCCAGCCGGTTCCGGCCGCGGGTCATCATCGTCCTGGTCGCGTTCTTCTGGCTGGCGATGCCGCTCGGGCTCCTCGTCGCCCCGCAGCTCTGGCTGCTCTGGTCCGTGCTGGGCGGTGCAGCCCAGGGTGGCGGCATCACGATCATCTTCATCGTCATCGTCCGGCTGGTGTCGAACGACGACGACGCCCGCCGGATGTCCGCGTTCGTGCAGGGCGGCGGGTACCTGCTCGGTTCCGCCGGTCCCCTCGTCGCGGGTGCGTTGCACGGGGCGACCGGTGGCTGGACGGCTCCGCTGCTGACCGTCCTGGTCGCCGTGCTGATGCTCGGCGTGGTCGGGTCGGTGTCGGCGCGGAAGGTGCGCTGAACCGAGCCGGTCAGCGCCCGCAGCCGGCCCGCCGCAGCACCAACGAGCGGCCCGCCTCAGGCGCCCCGGGCCTCCAGGACCTGGCGGAGCGTCATCGGCGGACGGCCGGTGACGCGCTCGACGTCACCCGACACCTTCGCGAGCGACCCGTCCGCGATGGCCGTGTACGTGCTCACCCAGGCGTCCGCCTGCCACGGCTCGGGCTGCCAGCGCTGGCGGGAGGCGTAGGCCTCCTCCAGGGACTCCCGGTGGTACGACACCGGACGGCCACGCACGTCGCTGACGACCGCGGCCGCCTGTCCGAGCGTGATCGCCACCGGACCCGTCAGGTCGTAGGTGCGGTCGAGGTGGCGCGCCGGCTCGCGGAGGACGGCCGTCGCCACCCGCGCCACGTCGGCCCGGGCGACCGCGGCCATCGCGCCGTCGTCCGCCGGACCGCGGATCACGCCGTCCTCGCCGACCAGGTCCTCGACGAAGTCCAGGTAGAACGAGTCACGCAGGAACGTGTGCGCCATCGAGGTGTCG
Source organism: Curtobacterium sp. MCPF17_047 (assembly GCF_003234045.1). Lineage (NCBI taxonomy): Bacteria > Bacillati > Actinomycetota > Actinomycetes > Micrococcales > Microbacteriaceae > Curtobacterium > Curtobacterium sp. MCPF17_047. The sequence goes on from NZ_QKSF01000001.1 coordinate 90,507, forward strand.
CGGATCGCCTGCTCGGTCCAGAAGTGGTCACGCCCGAGGGTGAACGTCGCGTCGGCGGCCGCACCCTGGAAGGACGTGTAGACGACGTGCCGGACCCCGGCGTCGGCCGCGGCACGGATCACGGTGCGGTGCTGGTCGAGCCGGTCACGGGCCTCCGCGCCGGACACCAGGAACAGGACCTCGACGCCGGCGAAGGCGGCTCGCGCGGCATCGGCGTCGGCGTAGGTGGCGACCGCGACGTCGGCACCGGTCAACTCCGGGGCGCGGGAGGCGTCACGGACGACCATGCGGAACGGCGTACCGTCCGCGGCGAGCGCGCGGGCGACGGACCCGCCGATGTTGCCGGTGGCCCCGGTGATGGCGATGGTCACGTCGTGCTCCTGTCGGTCGGTGGTCCAGGGGTGGCGCGGTGGTGGGCGTGGTCTGACGCTACGTCCGGACCAGGACGGCGGCCCGGTGCAGGTCCGCTGCGACCCGTGCGGCGTTGACGCCGTCCACCTCCACAGCCCAGGCCCGGGCGGACCCGTGGTCTCGGCCGTGGCGCATGTGTCGACCGACGAGGCGGTCGACGCGGACGTCGTCGTCGGCCACGCAGGCCCAGGTCTCGGTGAAGAGCCCCGGCAGCTCGCACCAGGGCGTGCTCTGGTCGAGCAGGTAGTTGCCCTCGGAGACGACGAGCGCGGTCTCCGGTGGGACGGCGATGCTGCCGGCGACGGGCTCGTCGACACGGCGGTCGAAGTCCGGGGCCCAGATCGTGTCGGTGCGGTCGGTGCTGTCGGTGCCCGTGCCCCCGGTCAGCCGTCGGACCAGCGCGACGTACCCGGCCGCGTCGAAGGTGTCGATCGCGCCCTTGCGGTCGTGTCGGCCGAGGGCGTCGAGTGCGGCGTTCGCCAGGTGGAAGCCGTCCATCGGGACCTGCACGGCGACGCCCGCACCCAGCTGCTCGGTGACCGCGGTGACCACGCGTCGGGCGAGCGTCGACTTGCCCGCACCGGGGGCGCCCGCGATGCCGAGCACGCTCCGGCCACCGGCTGCGGCGAGCGCCACCGCGCGTGCGACGGCCTGGTCGGCGGACAGGGTCTCCGGCGTGCTCACGCCCCCATCCTCCTGCATCGTCCTCCGGCCGGCCGCACGTGGCAGCCGAGCCGGCCGCCTCTGACCCACGAACGGGCGCGTTCCCCCGCGCCCCTGCTGCCGGTAGCGTCAGGTCCTGATGACGAAGACGCCTTCCGGTCGGACCGTCGTCCCGGGCACCGCGACCGACCGAGCGGGCTCCGCCCCCGGGCGGACCGGGGCGAGGACGACCCCGGTGACCAACCAGGCGGTGATCGTCGTGGTGTCGCTCCTCGCCGCGGTGTGCAGCGTGTTGCTGCCCTGGCTGACGGTCACGAACGCGACGAGCATGTGGACGGGGACGGCACTGGCGGTCCTCGGCCTGGCGTTCACCGGACTGCTCGTGGCCCGACCGTCGCTGATGCGGTTCGAGCTCCTGGTGCCGGCGCTCGACTTCGTCGCCATCGGCCTGCTGCGCTTCGGCACGGGTGACTCGCGGTCCCCGTTCCTCGCAGCGGTCCTGCTGCCGGTGATCTGGATCGCCGCGCGGCCGGGCCGGCAGAACGTGCTCTACCCCCTGGTCGGGACGGTTGCGACCTTCCTGGTGCCGATGCTCCTCGGGCACGCCGACCTGGTCGCGAGCGAGGCCGTCCGGCTCGTCGTCGTGCTGGTCGTCTTCACCGCCGTCGCGGGCGTCACCAACGAGCTCGCCCGCCAGGGTGCGGTCCGTCTGCACACCGTCCAGGAGCTGCGGCGACAGGCCGAGGCCGAGATCTCCCAGGCGGCCCTCGTCCAGCGTTCCCTGCTGCCCGTCTCGACGGCGGACCTCCCGACGGCCTTCACGGTCCGGGCCGTGTGCCTGCCGACCCGCTCGGTGGGTGGTGACTTCTACGACTGGTTCCCCACCGCCGGCGGCGCTGCCTTCACCCTCGGGGACGTGATGGGCAAGGGCGTCGGCGCGGGCATGATCGCCGCGGTGGTGCGGTCGGTCCTCCGGTCGTCGGTGCGGGTGGGTGCACCGGACGAAGCGGTGAGCCGGACCGCGACCGGCCTGGACGTGGGGCTGGACGCGCCGGCGACCGAGCAGTTCACCACGTGCTTCCACATGCACCTGGACGTCGACGGGGTCGCCCGGTGGGTCGACGCCGGGCACGGACTGGCCCTGGTGCTCCGCGCCGAGGGTGGCCACGAGTGGCTGCGGAGCACGGACACCCCGATCGGGGTCGGGACGAGCTGGACGACGCAGGAGACGCTGCTCGGCCGTGGGGACGTGGTCCTCGTCGTCAGCGACGGCGTCCTGGACCTGTTCGGCGACGGACTGGACGCACTCGACCGCTTCGAGGCGTTCGCCGTGACCGAGCCGGACCCGGAACGCCTGGTCTCCCGTCTGGAGGAGCTCGGCCGCGCCGGGCACCACGCGGACGACGTCACGGTGCTGGCGGTCCGCTACGACCCGGAGCCGGGAGCGGCGGTCACTCCCCCTCGGTGAGGGTGGTCAGGGCGGCCATCAGCGCCGCACGACCCGGTTCGTCGAGCGGAGCGAACAGCTCGTCGAGCACCCGGGCGGCCACACGGTGCCCGTCGTCGAGTGCCTCGCGACCGGTGTCGGTGAGGGTGTGCACGAGCCGACGCCCCCGACCGGCCGACCGTTCGATGAGTCCGCGCTCCACCAGTCGCGCCGCGAGGGTGCCGAACGCCTGGTCGCTCTGGAACGTGGCGACGGCCAGGTCGTGGCCGGACGCACCCGGCATCCGGTCGACGGCGCGCAGGGCGTCCCACTGCACCAGGGTCACCCCGACGTCGTGGAGGGCGAGGTCCATCGTGCGGTGGTTCCGGTACTGCGCCCGCTTGATGGCCTGCCCGAGCCGTTCGAGGTCCGTCGTCATGGTGCTACGGTATCAACACGTTTAGATCAACATGTTGATTCAGGAGCCACGACCATGCCGAACACCCTCCCCGACGACCTGCCCGTCCTCCGCGCGGGCGACCCCACCGCACCGACCGCCCTCGTGCTGCACGGTGGTGGTGGACCCCGGACAGTCGCCCCGATCGTCGGACACCTCGCTGCCTCCCGGTCCGTCCACGCCCCGACCCACCCGGGCTGGGACGGCACCGACCGACCGGAGTCGATCGCGACGATCGCCGACCTGGCCTCGGCGTACCTGACCCGGCTCCGTGACCACGGTGAGCGCGACGTGCTCGTCGTCGGGTCGTCGATCGGCGGGTGGATCGCCCTCGAGATGGCCGTGCAGGCCGCGGCGGACGAGCGCTCCGCCGGTGTGCTCGGCAGTGTGGTCGTCATCGACACCGTCGGGGTCGTCGTCGAGGGCGAACCGATCGCGGACTTCTTCGCGCTCGACGCCCGCGGACTCGCCGAGGTCGCCTGGCACGACCCCGAGCGCGGGTACCAGGATCCGGCCCTCGCGACCGAGGAGCAGCGCGCCGTCCTGCGGTCGAACGGGCAGACCATGGCGGTCCTCGCCGGTCGGGGGATGAGCGACCCGACCCTGCTGGAGCGCCTGGCGTCCGTGGAGGCGCCGACCCTCGTCGTCTCGGGCGCGAGCGACCGCGTCGTCACCGTCGGCCACGGACGCGCGGTCGCAGCAGCCGTCCCCGGTGCCGCGTTCGCCGAGGTCCCCGCAGCCGGACACCTGCCGCACCTCGAGGCGCCCGAAGCCACCTGGGCCGTGCTCGACCCGTTCGTCGCGCAGCACCGACCGGGTCAGCACTGACGAGGCGGCCGGGAGGCGCGGCTCACCCCGCCGTGACGCCCGCCCACCGCAGTGCCTGCGCCACGAGCAGCCCGTGGCGGTGCGACCCGAGTCCGGCGATCGGCACCCATGCCGCCAGGTCCGTCGTCCCCTCGGCCTCGTGGCGCAGCGCTCCCCCGACGACCCGGGCTCGGTGCACCACCTGCACGGCCTTCATCGGTCGGCCGTTCCGGGTCTTGCGACGCTCGGGCGGGACGACGTGGGAGCGCACCCCGAGCAGCTCCTCGACGACCACGTCGTACCCGGTCTCCTCGAGCACCTCGCGGACCGCACCCTCCTCGACGGTCTCGTCGAGCTCCACCCCGCCGCCCGGCAACGTCCAGAGCCCGGCGTCCGGCCAGCTCAACCGGGCGAGCAGCACCCGGTCCCCGTCGGTGATGACGGCGTAGGACGCCAGCCGGGTGTCGTAGTCGGTGTACTCCATGTGCCGACCATCCCAGGGACCGGGCCGATGCCGGAACGCCGCGCCGTGCCTCCCGTCCGGCCGGTCTGCCGACCCGACGGGTCTGCCGGGTCTGCCGGGTCTGCCGGGTCTGCCGGGTCTGCCGGGTCTGCCGGCCTGCATCCGGCGCGGCCTGCATCGAAGGACGCAACTCCGACGGTCCCACCGTTCGGCCCTGGGGCGGGCGGGCCCGGATTCCTAGCGTTGACGGTGTCGTGCGAACCCGCGCACCGCACATCGAGGAGTCCCCCGTGTCCACAGCCCTCCACCCCGAGCCCGGAACCGCCGCCCGCCCGAGCGGCACCGCCGTGCACCTCGACCACGTCACCAAGACGTACCCCAACGGCCCGTCGACGGTCCACGCGCTCGACGGCGTGAGCCTCGACGTCGCCGCCGGCAGCTTCACCGCCGTGATGGGAGCGTCGGGCTCCGGCAAGTCGACCTTCCTCAACTGCGCCGCCGGACTCGACACCCCCACCAGCGGCCGGGTCGTCATCGGCGGCGTCGACCTCGGCACGCTCTCCCCGGACGCGGTGACCCGGTTCCGCCGCGACCACGTCGGCTTCGTCTTCCAGGGCTACAACCTGGTGCCGCACCTGACCGTCGGCGAGAACGTCCGGCTGCCCCTGACCCTGGCCGGGGTCCGCGAGGACGACCACCGCGTGGCCGGACTGCTGCACGCCGTGGGGCTCGAGGGCATGGCCGACCGGCTGCCGGGCGAGCTCTCCGGCGGCCAGGCGCAGCGGGTCGCGATCGCCCGCGCGCTCGTCGCCGGGCCGGACGTGGTGTTCGCCGACGAGCCCACAGGGGCACTGGACACCGCGACCGCGGACCGGATCCTGCAGCTGCTGCAGCACGCGGTGCGGTCCCTCGGGCAGACCCTGGTGCTCGTCACCCACGACCCCCGCGCGGCCACCTACGCCGACCGGGTCGTGTTCCTGGCGGACGGCCGGGTGCGCGACGAGCTGGTCGCCCCGACGCTCGAGTCCGTCACCGCCCGCGTCCTCGGTCTGGGGCGCTGAGCCGTGCGCGTCGCTCTGCGCTCCCTGCTCGTCGTCAACCGCGCCGCGGTGCTCGGTGCCGGGATCGTCGTGGCCCTGGCAGCCGTGCTCCTCGGCATCACCACCGCCTGGCTCGAGGCCGGGGTCCGCCACCCCGAACTGCCGTTCCTGTCCAGCGTCGCCGGCTCGTTCGCGGGCACGCTGCTCCTCATCACCGTGTTCATGGTGGCCAACGTCTTCGCCGGGGTCCTCCGCGAGCGCCGCCGCGAGTTCGCGCTGCTCCGCGCGGTCGGCGCCACCGCCGCGCAGATCCGCGGAACGGTCCGGACCGAGGTGCTGCTGTTGCTCGCACTCGTCGCGCCGCTCGGCGCGGTGGTCGGCACGTTCGCTGCCGCCTCGGTCACACCGCTGCTGCGGGCGAGCGACATCGTCCCGGCGGGCTTCACCCTGACGGCGAGCGTCGTGCCGCTGCTCGGCACGCTGGTCGTCCTCGTCCCGACGGGGCTCCTCGCAGCGGCGATGGCCGCCCGGGCCGCGACCCGTCCGAGTCCGACGGACGCCGTCCGCGCCAGCACGACCGACGTCCCGACGCTGTCCACCGGTCGCCGGATCGCCGCCGGGGTGACCGCCCTCGCCGGACTCGGCATCGCCGCCACCCCCTTCTTCACCCCGGGCCTCGTCGGCAGCGCCGCCGGTGCCACCTCGGCGATCGTGCTCGTCGTCGCCGCGGCCCTCGCCGGACCGCTCCTGGTGCAGTGGGCGGCCCGTCGCGGGCTCGCCGTCCCGGGAGTCCGTGCGACCACGACGATGCGCGACCGTGCCGGATCCGTGCAGGTCGAGGAGCCCGACGAGGACCTCGGCGGCCTCGGCGGCCTGGAGTGGGAACCGACCGTCGTCCGCGGCCTGTCCGCGGACACCCGCTCGGTCGACCCCGACGTCCGGTCCGGGTCCCTCGCCGCGCTCGACGCCCCCGGCACCGTCGCGGTGAGCAGCGACCTGGTCGCGCTGACGCCCACCGGCCTCGGCGACACGATCCAGCTGCGGTCCGGGAACGGCCCGGCCACCTCTGCACGCGTCGTCGCGGTCCACGACCGGGGGCTGGCGTTCGGGGACGTGCTGGTCCGCGACCGGTCGGCCGGACCCGTCGACACGCTGCTGGTCGGCGCTCGTCCGGGTGACCGTGCGGCCGTCCGGGAGGCCCTCATCGCCCTGGACCTGCGCGTCACCACCGCCGACGGGTACGCCGCGAGCGTGCTGCGGTCCGGAGACGGCGACCGGCGGCTGTCCCTGGTGCTCGTCATCGCGTTGCTCGCCTTCGTGGCGGCCGCGGCGGGGAACACCCTGCTCACCGCGATGCGGGGGCGTCGCGGCGAGTTCGGACTGCTGCAGCGGACCGGCGCGACGCGCTCGCAACTGCTGCGGATGGCGGGGGTCGAGACGGCGTTCACGGCGGTCGCAGCCGTGGTGATCGGCACGGTCGCGGTGGTTCCGGCGCTGGTCGGGGTCGGACAGGGACTCGCCGGGGCGCCGTCCTCGGGGTTCGACGTCGGGGCGTGGGCCGGCTTCTCAGCCGCTGCCGTCATCGTCGCGGTGCTCGGGGTCCTGCCGGGTGTGGCGCGGCTCGTGCGCGGACGGTGACGACGGGCCGCACAGGGGGCTGGCCGCACAGGGTGGGCGCTGCGGGGTGGAGCCCGCCCCACCCCGGTGCTAGGTTGACGACACGTCGTGTCATCAACCGGAGGTCGTCATGGAAACACAGCGCATGGAGGGCAAGACCGTCCTCGTCTCGGGCGGCTCGTCCGGTGTGGGGCTCGCCGTCGCGAAGGGGCTCGCCCGCCTGGGTGCCCGCACCGTGCTGCTCTCGCGAGACGGCGACCGCGGACGCAACGCGGTGCGGGCCGTGCAGCAGGCAGCGCCGGGCGCCGACGTCGACTCGCGCGTCGTCGACCTCACGTCCCCCGCCTCGGTGGCTCGCCTGGTGGACGACCTCCGTGACACTGCCGGCACGCTCGACGTGCTCGTGAACGCCACGGGAGCAGTCGGTGAGCGCGGTGACCTGCGGCCCGGGATCCCCCGGAGCTTCGCGACCAACTACCTGACCCACCACCTCCTGACGCGGGCCGCGTTGCCACTGCTCCGCGGCGCTCCGGCCGCACGCGTCCTCACGGTCGGTGTGGCGCCGGCACTCGTCCGGCGTCTCGAGGAGTTCGCGGTGGACGGCGTGGACGCGAACGCCTCCGGGGTACGGGTCCTGACGCAGGCGGTCGCGTGGAAGCTGCTCCTGTCACGGCACCTCGCGGAGACCGAGACCGGCATCAGCGCCGCGGTCTTCCACCCCGGTCTGATCAAGTCCGACCTGCTCGGTCGACAGGCGCTGCCGTTGCGGCTCGTCGGCAGCGTCGCGAACCGGTTCGCCGGCTCCACCTGCCCGGTCGCGGACCACCTCGCGTCACGGACCGCAGACCTCGGGCCGGCCGGAGGGATGGTCGACGACCGCGGACGGACGGTCGCCCTGCCGCCGACGATCAGCACCGCGAACGCCGAGCGTTCGTGGGCAGCGAGCGAGGCCCTGGTCGATCAGCTGGTCTGACCCGGACCGTTCAGAGGATGAACAGGGCGGTGACCAGCGACAGCAGGAGCAGGCACGACGTCAGGACGGTCGCGACGATGGTCGTCACGCGTGACCGGTCCGGCCCACGGGTCCGGTGCCACGCGACGACCGTGCACACCACGGCGATCACTGCCAACGGGATGACGACGAAGACGTCGCCGATCCGGGTGATCTCCCGGAACAGTCTCCCGTGTCCTGCCTCACCCTGACTCGCGGCGTAGACGAGCCCGCTGCCCAACAGCGCGGCCACCCCCAGCACGGCACCGATCAGCGCTGCCGCGAACCCGGTCGCTCCGACGACGAGGCCGGCCACCGCCCAGGCTGACCCGCGACGGCGCATCGGTCCTGTCGGCGGTCGACCCCACACCGGTACCGGACTCCCGCTCCCCCACTCCTGCATGACGCAACCCTGCCACGCTCCGGGCAGCACGCCGAGGGGCGACGGACGGGAGGCGCGTCACCGGTGAGCTCGTCGGCCCACCGGCACCGCGCCTCCCGTCCGTCGGCTGCGGACGCAGCGTCCGCAGCGTCAGCTCCGGATGAACGCGAGGATGTCGGGGTTGATGACGTCCGCGTGCGTGGTCAGCATGCCGTGCGGGTACCCCTCGTAGATCTTCAGCGTCGCGTCGCTGAGGAGCTCGGCCTGCTTCAGGGCCGCGTCCTCGTACGGGACGACCTGGTCGTCGTCGCCCTGCAGGACCAGGACCGGCACGGTGATCGCCCGCAGGTCCTCGGTCTGGTCGGTCTCCGAGAACGCCTTGATGCCCTCGAGGTGGGCGAGCGCGCTGCCCGTCATGCCCTGGCGCCACCAGTTGGCGATGACGGGCTCAGACGGCGTCACGCCGTCACGGTTGAAGCCGTAGAACGGGCCGGAGGCCACCGCCTGGAAGAACTCGGCACGGTTCGCGGCGAGCGCCGCACGGAACCCGTCGAACACCGAGATGTCGGTGCCCTCCGGATTCGACTCCGTCTTGAGCATCAGCGGCGGCACGGCGGAGACGAGGACCGCCTTCGCGACCCGCCCCTGCGGCTGGCCGTACCGGGCGACGTACCGAGCGACCTGGCCGCCACCGGTGGAGTGGCCGATGTGGATCGCGTCGTGCAGGTCGAGGTGCTCGACGACGGCGGACACGTCGCTGGCGTAGTGGTCCATGTCGTGGCCGGTGCCGATCTGCGACGAGCGGCCGTGACCCCGCCGGTCGCTCGCGACCACGCGGTACCCCTCGGCCAGGAAGTAGAGCATCTGCGCGTCCCAGTCGTCCGAGGACAGCGGCCAGCCGTGGTGGAACACGATCGGCTGCGCGCCGGGGTCCCCCCAGTCCTTGAAGGAGATCTCTGCTCCGTCGTCGGTGGTGATGTACCCCATGTGCGTTGCCCTCCTGTGGTCGTTCGTCGGATACTCGCAGATCGACGGCCTCCCGGACAGGAGTTCACACACTCGTCACCAGCACGGAACCAGGACGACGCGTGCGACGACCGACCCGGTGTCCGTCCGCGGTGGTGACGCCACGTCAGCTCCTGGAGCCGTCGTCCCACTCGATCGTCAGGGAACTGCCGGACACACCCGGAGGGGGCGTGCCCGATCCCGTCGCCGCACCGTCCGCCACGGTGACCGCGCTCGCCTGCCCGCCGTACGGAGGATGCGGGACGTCCTCCCAGTCCACGGTCACCCGCTCGCCCGGAACGAGGGAGGCGAAGTCACGCCCCACGACCGCGCTGAAGTGCGCCCAGACGTCGCGCACGGCCGGGAGGCCCGGACCACCTCCGACGACCGGGTCCAGGTCGACGACTCCCCACCCCTCGTCGGCACTCCAGCTGCGCACCGTCCCGGCGGTCGTCGTGGTCATCGGGCCATCATGCGCGCCGCAGACGGCGGGGTCCAGGAGGCCTCCGCCGGTCGTTCAGACGAGCGCGACCGCACCCCACCCGGCGCGCATCCGGGCGACGGCCCGGTCCCATCCGGAGAGCAGGTCGTTGTCGTCCCGCATCAGCGACTGCACCTGCAACCCCTCGTAGAGCGCGACCAGCTGCTCCGCCGCGTGCCGGGGCGACGTCCCGTGCGGCTCGCGACCGGCGACGACGTCCCGCACGAGGGCGAGGGTGATGTCCTCGAACTCGTGGACGTACTGGTTGCGGAACCACCCGGCGGCGGGGTGTGTCGGCGCCGAGGCTGCGCTGAGCGTGGCGATCCGGATGCGCACGAGCCCGGGATCGGCCAGGCCGGACTCCAGGCGGGCGCGGAGGTACGCGGCAGCGCCGTGCTGCTCGGCGATTGGCCACAGGGCCGCCCGGTCGCCGTTGTTCCAGCGGTTCATCACGGCGACGACGAGCAGCTCCCACACCGGGTAGGCAGCCGTGACGTCATCGGCGGTGAGGTCGGCGAGCGCGGCGACCTCGGCGGGCCCGACGGCGTGGAAGTCCGAGCGCCGGAAGGCCTCGATCGCGGCCTGGACGATGCGGGGACGGAGATCGGCATCGGGCGCGGGCATGAGGACGATCATCCGGTCCGGACGGCGGTCGCGCGACCGCCAGTTCGAGGGGCGCGGACGGATCGCGCTCAGCCGCGGTCGAACGTCAGCGTCTCGTCGTCGGCTGCGGTGACCCTGCCGGAGCGCGCGAACTCCGCCCAGATCGCGCGGTGCCCCGGCCCGCGGCGCTCGACGGCCGCCCAGTCCTGTTCCGGAACGAACCGGCTGCCGGCCCATGCCGCCCGGTCGCCGAGCAGCAGTGGCACGTCGCTCATGTGCACTGCCCCGGTCGGCCGGACGGTCACCCCGCGGTGCAGCCGGTAGACCACGGCCCGACCGCCCGCGGCGCGGTGTCGGGCAGCGAAGGCCCGGGCGTCCCGGCCGTAGATGACCTCGCTGAGCGGGCGGACGAGCCACCAGCGGAGCAGGGCTCGTCCGACCCGGGTGCGGGCGATGGCCGGCAGCCCGGGGATCATCGGGACGTAGAGAGCGGCCTCGTCGGTCGCGGACCCGATGAGCACCTCGACGTGCGGGGCCGCCCGACGCCAGGCGTCCGGCAGATCGCGTTCGGCGGGCAGCGGCGCGTGCCCGTACTGCGTGCCGAACGGCATCCCGCCGCGCAGCCCGTACGGCAGCGCCACCCTCTCGGCCGCCGCCTGCAGCGTGAGCACGTCCGGCAACGCGGTGTCCGGTGCGACGGTGCCGACCGCGCGGAGCATGGCCCGGTTCATCCGGGCCCGACGGCGCGAGAGCCCGAGCGGTGCGCTCTGCACGATGGCCCGCTGGAACAGCCCGGTCGTGCCCTCGGCCACCATGAGGTGTGCGATCGCGTCACCGCCGGCCGACTGCCCGAACAGGGTGATGCGGTCCGGGTCCCCGCCGAACCCCGCGATGTTCGCGTGCACCCACCGCAGCGCCTCGACCAGGTCGAGCAGTCCGAGGTTCGCCGGGACACGTACCCCGTCGCCGAGGAACCCGAGCACGCCGAGCCGGTAGGTGACGGCCACGACGACGACCCGCTGCTCCTCGGCGAGCGCCCGGGGGTCGTGGATCGGGATGTCCCCGCCGCCGACGACGTACGACCCGCCGTGGATCCACACCATCACGGGCAGCTGTTCGTCCTCGCCGAGGTCCGCGGGCACGGTCACCGAGAGGGCCTGGCAGTCCTCGGAGACCTCGGCCTCGATCGGGTGGATGAGCTCCTCGAGGACGGGCGTCGCTGGCTGCGGCGGCACCGGCGCGGGGGTGTCGGCGACGAAGTCCGACGTGAACGGCGGGACCGGCTGCGGTCGCCCGAACCGCTCGGCGCGGGCGTAGGGGATGCCGAGCGCGCGGACCACCCCGCCGTCGCGGTGGCCGACGATCCGGCCGACGGGGGTGGTGAAGGTGCGGGTCGGCGCGGCGGTCATCAGGCAACCGTACGACGGTCCGCCCGACGCGGATCACGTCATCGGGAAACGAAAACCACACAGCGGGTGGTTTCTGCGGTAGCGTCGGATCGTCTCGCCGTGGAGCAGTGTCTCCGTCGGCCGCACACCACGTCAGGATCGAAGGAGCCTCTGCAATGCCCACCACCTCTGTGCAGCTGTACTCACTGCGCGACGCGATCGCCGAAGACCTCGACCAGGCCATCGCCCGGGTCCGGGAGATCGGCTACGAGAACGTCGAGCCCTACGCGTTCGTCGAACGTGCCGCCGACCTCGAGCGCGCCTTCGCCGCCACCGGCCTGAAAGCCCCGTCCGGCCACGTCGCCGTGATCGACGCCGACGACACCGCCCCGATCTGGGACGCGGCGGAGCGCCTCGGCATCCACACCGTCATCGACCCGTTCATCCCGACCGACCGCTGGCAGACCGCCGACGACGTGAAGAAGATCGCCGAGCGCGTCAACGTGCTCACCGCCGAGGCCACCGCCCGCGGCCTGGCGTTCGGCTACCACAACCACCAGTGGGAGTTCACGAACAAGGTCGGCGGCCGCACCGTCTACGACCTGTTCGTCGAGCAGCTCGCGCCGGAGACCGTCCTCGAGGTCGACACCTTCTGGGCGACCGTCGGTGGCGCCGACGCCGCCGCCGTGCTCCGCGGCCTCGGCGAGCGCGTCGTCGCGATCCACGTCAAGGACGGCAAGGTCGACGGCGACATCCGCACCGCGCTGCCCTCGTCCGAGAGCGCGCTCATCGTGCCGGAGGCGCTCCAGCGCGCGTTCGAGAACCAGACCCCGGCCGGCCAGGGCGACGTCGACGTCGCGGGCATCCTCGCCGCAGCGCCGCAGGCCATCCGCGTCGTCGAGTTCGACGCGTACAAGGGCGACGTCTTCGAGGGCATCACCGAGTCCCTCACCTGGCTCCAGGACAACGACAAGTGAGCCGCTTCGGCATCGGCATCATCGGCGCGGGGAACATCTCGACGCAGTACCTCGAGAACCTGACGCAGTTCGCCGACGTCGAGGTCCGCTTCGTCGCCGACGTGCTGCTCGACCGGGCCGCCGCGCAGGCGGAACGGTACGGCGTCGCCGGTTCCGGCAGCGTCGACGAGCTGCTGGCTCGTGACGACGTCCAGATCGTGATCAACCTGACGATCCCGGCCGTGCACGCCGAGGTCGACCAGCAGATCATCGACGCCGGCAAGCACGTGTGGAGCGAGAAGCCGATCGCCACCGACCACGACTCGGCCGCGGCCGTGCTCGCGTCGGCGCAGGCGAAGGGCCTCCGGGTCGCGACCGCTCCGGACACCGTGCTCGGCGCGGGCATCCAGACGGCGCTGCGGGCAATCGCCCGCGGGGACATCGGCGAGCCGCTGACCGCGACAACCCTGTTCCACGTGCCCGGACCCGAGGCGTGGCACCCGAACCCGGACTTCCTGTTCGCCACCGGTGCCGGTCCCCTGTTCGACATGGGCCCGTACTACGTCACCACGCTCGTGCACGCCTTCGGAACCGCCAGCCGTGTGCAGGCCGTCTCGTCGAAGTCGCTCGACCGTCGCACCATCGCGTCAGGTGACCGTGCCGGGGAGACCTTCCCGGTCGAGGTCCCGACGCACCACGCCGCGCTCATCGAGTTCGCCGGCGGGCAGTCCGCCCAGTCGACGTTCTCGTTCCAGCACGCGCTGCCACGCCAGGGCTTCGTGGAGATCAACGGCACGCTCGGCACGATCTCGCTGCCGGACCCGAACACGTTCGAGGGTGAGTCGACCCTCTGGCGCTTCGGCCAGGACGAGGCCGAGACCCTGCCCGCCGTCGGCTCCACCTGGGGCCGTGGTACCGGGGTCGTGGAGCTCGCGCGAGCCATCGCCGAGGACCGACCGGAGCGCGCCTCCGGTGCCCTGGCCCTGCACGTCCTGGACGTGCTGCTCGGCATCCGCGACGCGGCCGAATCGGGTTCCGCCGTCGAGATCGCGTCGTCCGTCGACGCGGTCCCGCCGCTCCCGGAGGACTTCGACCCGGCCGCCGCCGTCCTGACTGCCGGCGAGTAGCCCGACAGCTCCACCACCGGAACGGCCGGCCCTCGGCGAGGGCCGGCCGTTCCGTGTTCCCCGGCGAGGGAGCAGGATGACGGCATGGGCAACGCGTTCTCAACTGGTTGGCGCATCGCCCGTTCGCGCCGGTCGGAGTTCCTCGACCTGGCGCGCCTCCGACGCCGGACCGTCGTGACCGGCACGGTAGCCGTCGTCTCGGGCACGGTCATGGTCATCGCCGACCTGCTCTGGGGCACCCTCGACGGGGCGTGGCCCCTGCGCCTCCTGGCCATCGTCTGTTTCGCGGCCGCACTCGGCTGCTTCGTCGGGGTGTTCCTCCGGGTCCACCGTCGGGATCTCGACCTCCGGGGCACCGGCACCGGAGCGGGCGACTGGCGCCGCGGCGAGCGCATCGACCGGCAGTTCGCCGCGCGTCCCCCGGCGATGCTCCCGGAGGACCGCGACGAGGTCCTCGCTCGGGCCGAGCGCTCCCTCGGACCCTCCGTAGCCCTCGCGGCGCGGTTCGTCCTGCTGCCGATCACCTGGGCACTCGTCTGGGCGGGAGCGCTGCTCTCCGGCCTCGGCACGCTCGACTCCCCGCTCGTGTTGTTCTGGCCGCCGATGCTCATGCTGCTGCAGTCGGCCACCTTCATCGCGGCGGTGACGGGCATCGGGCGGTCCGACGCCGCACGCCGCCGCGCCCTCGCGCTCGAGCCGGCCCCGGTCGTCGCGGCACCGCCGCGTCGGAACGTCGACCCACGCGGTTCGAAGGTCGGTCTCCCCGGTGACTGACCCCGCGCTCCACGGACCTCTGTGTGGAGCCTGTCGACAGGGCCTGTGAGGCGGGGCAAGATCGGGCGGGGTGTCGGGCTCGGCGCTCGTCTCGTGATGCAGGGGGATCGATGACGATCGAGATGTTGTGGGAGCAGGACGATCCGACCGACGTGCTCCGGAACCGTTTCGGCTTCGCGGACGCCGAGGCGGTGGGCGATTGGGTCAGGTCGACGGTCGAGCATCACTGGGGTGTTCGTGTCGGGCCACCGGAGCGGATGGTGATGAGCGACAGCAACGCCCTCGCATGGGTTCGTGGAGGGGACGAACGCCTCCTGGTGAAGTGGTCGGTCGCTCCCGACCGGTTCGAGCGACTCGCGTTCGCCGCCGACCTCACTGCTTGGCTCGGAGCACAGGGACTGCCCGTGTCGACGCCGGTACCGACCCTCGCGGGTGAGGTTCAGGTGACGGACGACGGCATCTCGCTGGGTCTACAACGCGTCATCGACGGAGCACACCTCGATGTCGAGGACACCGATCAGGTCCGTGCAGCGGGGGCGACGCTCGCTCGACTACACGACGCGCTGCGCTCGTGTCCCTTGCACGACGCGCGCCCCGGGGTGCTGTCCGCGCCGGCACCGCTCACAGAGCAGATCGCGGGCTGGGTCGCTACCGAGCCGTCAGCGCTGTCTCCGAAGGCCCGCGACGTACTCTGGCGGGTGCTCGAACGAGCGCCTGCGGATCTCCCGCCTCTCCAGATCGTGCACGGCGACTACCGCGCCGCCAACATCTTGTGCGTCGGCACCGCGGTCGTCGGCGTCCTCGATTTCGAGGAGCTCCGACTCGACCATCGAATCGTCGAGCTCGCTCGCTCCGCGGTCATGCTCGGCACGCTCTTCCGGGACTGGGGACCTGTTCCCGTGTCCGTTCGGCAGCAGTTCCTGGACGGCTACCAGACGGTCCGAGCCCTCACGGACGAGGAACTGCACTGGTGGCCGGTACTCGTGCTCTGGTATTCGCTGGCACTCGTGCCTCCCGGCGACGACCCCACGGGGTGGGGTCGAGCGGCAGTCGAGCAATTCGAGACCGCCGACGGCTCGTCGGCCGGCAGTTACCGATCAACGGTGCCGGTGGTCTTCCCGCCTCGCCACCAGCGAAAATGCGACCACGAAGATGACACTCGAGATCCGCGCCGCGGCTCCTGCTGATGCTCTACAGATCGCGCGGGTGCACAAACGATCACGCGAGGCCTACTACGGGGATGCCCTCGACCCGGTCGATGCGGCTCGTGATCGGTACCCGATGTGGCTCGACACGTTGACCAGGGCTGACACCTGGTGCGCCGTCGCGGTGCTGCATGAGGACCTCGTGGGTTTCATCGCGGGCCACCTCCCGGAGCGGGACGATCTGCCTGCCGAACTGTCAAGTCTCTACGTCGACCCTGATCGGTTCGGTTCAGGGGTCGGTAGTGCGCTGTACCAGCGCTTCGTCGACGTCGTTTCATCGGGTACCGCTGAACTCGAGGTCTGGGACGGGAACGACCGGGCAAAGCGCTTCTACGAGCACCGAGGCTGGCAACCGACCGAACAGATCAGAGCAGGCGTCACCGGGAAGCCATTCGTCACCTGGACGCTCGACCTTCGCCCCTGCGAGCCAGACGTCCGTAGCCGATCGTCTACAGGATGTCGTCAGCGGGCGTACCGCAAAAAGCTCCACGAGAGGCGAGGAGCGTCCTCACCTCCTGCGAAGAACTAGTCACCACGTGGCGGGTAGCACTCCGCTGTCGGACCCGACCCGGGACTCGCTGCACTGCGCTGCGTGGCTTGCATCATCCGACGGGCATGCCGAGCCGGTCGTTCCCCAACCTGGCTCGGAGCGTGTTGAGCAGAGCACCGACGATCTTCACTTGGTCGTCGTCGAGAGACGGGGCGACGAGTTCGGCGAGCCGGCGACGGAACGTCACCTCTGCCGCAGCGACGATTGCGGCACCTGTGTCAGTCAAGGAGACGAGCACCGATCGCCCATCTGTGGGATTCGGTCGGCGATCGACCCAGCCGCGCGCGGCGAGTCGATCCACCCCCTTGCTGATCGCCCCGACTCCGGCAGCGAAGTTCGTGGCGACGTCTGCGATCCGCGACGCAGGGTGGTCCCGGAAGTAGCAGAGGAACTCGTACTGCGTAGCCACGATGCCGTGCTCGCGACGCAGGGTGTCACTCACTGCGTTGTAGAGACGCGTCTCGGCTCGAACCAGGTCGTCGAAGAGCTGCACGAGATCATCGCTTGCCGTTCCGGTTGCCACGGCATACAGTCTACCGTTGCATGCCGCGGCAACCAAATCGCCCGGCGGGAGGAGCACCATGAGCCGAGAACAACGACAGGCACTCAACGACATGCTTCGGGCAGCGCCGCAGGCCAGCGGGCCGGTGCCAGTCGAGCAGATGCGACAGGGGTTCGCGCGCTTCATGAGCCAGTTCCCCGTCCCCGAGGGCGTCACGCGAACGCCGATCGAACTCGGCGGTCGAGGCGCTGTCCGCGTCGAACCGAGCGCTGACGCGCGTCCCGGCATCATCTTGTACTTGCACGGTGGATCGTTCTCGCTTGGTTCCCCCGAGACCGCGATGGCGTTGACCGCGCACCTCGTGGAACGCACAGGCGTGCCAGCGGTCTCGGTCGACTACCGGCTCGCTCCGGAGCACCCGTTCCCGGCAGCCATCAACGACTGCCTTTCCGCCTACCGCGACCTGCTCGATCACGACGTCGACCCAGCGAGCATCGTGTTCGCGGGCGATTCCGCAGGAGGGGGCCTCGCGGTGACGACGACCCTCGCCGCCCGGGATGCCGGGCTCCCCGTCCCTGCAGGGATCGTCGCGTTCTCGCCCGGGCTGGACCACACGCGTACCGGTGCGTCGATGACGTCGAAGGAGGGCATCGACCCGCTCTTCACCCGCGCCGGGATGGAGCACACGGGCACCCTCTACCTCGACGGTCAAGACCCGGAGCAGCCGCTGCTCGCTCCAGCGGTGCACGCCGACCTCAGGGGGTTCCCGCCGATGCTGCTGCAAGTCGGGACCAACGAGCTCCTCCTCGACGACGCCGTCCGACTCGCCGACCTGGCACGCGCCGCCGAGACGGACGTCATCCTCGACGTCGTTGCCGGCGTGCCCCACGTGTTCCCCGCGTTCGTCGGGCTGATCGACGAAGCCGACGAAGCAATAGCCCGGGCAGCCCTGTTCATCGGACAGCGCCTTCGGATCAGTTGACGAGGCCACGTCCGGGGACCGACGGGCCGACGAGACTGCTCCAGCGCCCGAACCGACGAGGACCAACCACACTGGTCACGTGCGTTTCGACACCGTCCTGACCCAGGCTGACGTCCCGACGCTCCGTACCGAGGTTGCTGCGCTCCGGCTCCCAGGGCGTCGACTGGCGCGAGGCGTGAGCATGCAACGCGACGGGCGCGAACGCCCGTGGCAGTTCCAAGCGGTCGTTGACGAGCGTGATGAGAGTTGGACGTTCGACCGGGAGGGGCACACCCACCGCGACCGCTACGAGGAGGGCGTCCTCCAGACCGTTGACGGGCCGTCGGAAGTCAGCTTCGCTCGCAGCGGCACGGTTGCCTCTCCCGTTCGCCTGCTCACTCCTGAGCTGCTCCTCCTCTGGGGATCACCTGCGAGCTACTCACCGATGCTCGTCCAGC
Organism: Curtobacterium sp. MCPF17_047; assembly: GCF_003234045.1. Lineage (NCBI taxonomy): Bacteria > Bacillati > Actinomycetota > Actinomycetes > Micrococcales > Microbacteriaceae > Curtobacterium > Curtobacterium sp. MCPF17_047. The sequence continues at coordinate 108,774 of NZ_QKSF01000001.1, forward strand.
GGATCAACGAGCACTGGCTGCTGTTCACGTTCGAGCACGAGCTCGACCCCGCGCAACGCACGACGCTGGTCATCGACGAGCGCGACGGAGTCGCACACCGCTCGTACGGAGTGGATCAGATCACGGTGATCACCGAGCTCCGCTTCATGGAAGACGACGAGCCGATGCCTCCACGTCCGCGCTTCCCTCGACTGCAGGAGTGGCCCCGGCTCGAGTACTGAACCCACGCGCGAAGCTGCGCCCGGATGTGGACCGCCATCAGCGCACGATCTTGCGCTGCACGCTCCTCGGCAGACGAATCAGCAACCGACCCCCCCCACCACCCTCCCCCGCGACCGAACCCGCGCTCCACGGATCGTCCTGCCGCGTGCTCCGGCCACCCGGTGCCCATGCGCAGCCGCCCGAGGATTCACTCAGTGCATGCGCACCATGGGAGTCGAAGAAGAGCTGTTGCTCATCGACCGGACGACGGGTCACCCCGTCCCGGTCGCGGAACAGGTGCTCGCCCGTGCCGTCGCTGCCGGTGGCCCCGGCGACGGTGGCGAAGTCGTCGGCGAGATGCACCGGGAGGCCATCGAGGTCTTCACCCGCCCGCACTCGTCGCTCGCAGCGCTCGGTGGCCAGGTCCTCGCCAACCGTGAGTTCACCGAGATGCTCGCGTCCGAGGCCGGAGCACATGCCGCCCCCCTCGCGACCTCGCCCTCCCCGGTCGAGCCACACCCGACGGAGTCGCAGCGGTACACGACGATCATGCAGCGGTACGGCTCGCTGCCCCGGCGGGTGCTCACGTCCGGGCTGCACGTGCACGTCTCGGTGGACTCCCCGGAGGAGGGTGTCGCCGTCCTCGACCAGATCCGCACGTGGACGCCGATCCTCATCGCCCTGACCGCGAACTCCCCGTTCCACGACGGTGTCGACACGGGGCATGCCAGTTGGCGGTCGATGCTCTGGAACCAGTGGCCGTCGTCGGGTCCGCAGGAGCGCTTCGGTTCGCTGGCGCGCTACCGGGCGGTGACGGACGCGATGCTCAGCACCGGTGCGCTCCTCGACTCAGGCATGCTCTACCTCGATGCCCGGCTGTCGCAGAACCACCCGACGGTCGAGGTCCGGGTCGCCGACGTGCCGCTCGACCCCGGCACGACCGTCACGGTCGCCGGACTGGTCCGCGCCCTGGTGGACACGGCGGCGAAGGACGCCGCGGTCGGCCGGGAGGCTCCCAACACCCCCGCCTGTGCGGTCCGGCTGGCGAACTGGCGAGCGGCGCTCGAGGGGCTCGACGGGTGCCTCGTCGATCCGACGACCGAGCGTCCGGCCCCCGCCCGGGACGTCGTGATGCTGCTCCTGGCGCATGTCCTGCCGGCCCTGACGGCGAACGGCGACGACCAGCTGGTCGAACGGGGCATCGCCGACCTCTTCGCCCGCGGCACCGGTGCCGCCCGCCAGCGCGCAGCCCGTCTGCCGATGACGGAACCGGGGTCGGACGACCTCGGGCACATCGCCCTCGCCGCGGCCCGGGTCGTCCCGGTCGCGAGCACCCACCTCGATGCAGCACGACCGCGGACCGTGATCGGACGGAGTACCCCATGACCCAGACGACGACGCCCCCAGCCCTCGGGGAAGAGCCCGGTGAACTCCTCGGACGACGGCCGCTCCGGTCCGGTGTCCGTGCGGTGCACTGGCACACCTCCACGGACCACAAGACGATCGGCAACCTCTACCTGGTGACCTCGTTCGGCTACTTCTGCCTCGCCGGACTGATGGCCGTCGTCATGCGGACCGAGCTCTTCACCCCCGGACTCGACGTCCTGGACACCCGCGAGCAGTACAACCAGCTCATGACGATGCACGGCACCGTGATGCTGCTGCTCTTCGCCACCCCGCTGTTCGCCGGGTTCGCGAACGCGATCATGCCCCTGCAGATCGGCGCCCCGGACGTCGCCTTCCCGCGACTGAACGCCCTGTCCTACTGGCTGTACGTCTTCGGCAGCGTCATCGCGATGGGTGGCTTCCTCACGCCGGCCGGGTCGGCGTCGTTCGGCTGGACCGCCTACGCGCCACTGTCGGACACGACGTTCCAGCCCGGCCTCGGTGGGACCCTGTGGGTCGCGGGCCTGAGCATCACCGGGTTCAGCACGATCCTCGGGTCGGTGAACTTCATCACGACGATCGTGACGATGCGGGCGCCCGGGATGACCATGTTCCGGATGCCGATCTTCACCTGGAACGTGCTGATCACCTCGATCCTCGTGCTCATGGCGTTCCCGGTGCTCGCGGCGGCCTTGTTCGGGCTGCTGCTGGACCGGGCGTTCGACGCGCAGGTCTACAACCCCGCCAACGGCGGTGCTCTGCTCTGGCAGCACCTGTTCTGGTTCTTCGGTCACCCCGAGGTCTACGTGATCGCGCTGCCCTTCTTCGGGATCGTCTCCGAGGTGTTCCCCGTCTTCAGCCGCAAGCCGATCTTCGGCTACAAGACGTTGGTGTACGCGACCATCTCGATCGCGGCCCTGTCGATCTCGGTCTGGGCGCACCACATGTTCGCCACCGGCGGGGTCCTGCTCCCCTGGTTCTCCCTGATGACGATGCTCATCGCGGTGCCGACCGGCGTGAAGATCTTCAACTGGGTCGGCACGATGTGGCAGGGTTCGGTGACGTTCGAGACGCCGATCCTCTGGGCGATCGGATTCCTCGTGACGTTCACGTTCGGCGGCCTGACCGGGGTGATCCTGGCGTCCCCGCCGCTGGACTTCCACGTGCACGACACCTACTTCGTCGTCGCGCACTTCCACTACGTCGTGTTCGGCACCGTCGTGTTCGCGATGTTCTCCGGCTTCTACTTCTGGTGGCCGAAGTTCACGGGGAAGATGCTCGGCGAACGCCTGGGCAAGGTCCACTTCTGGATGCTCTTCATCGGGTTCCACACGACCTTCCTCATCCAGCACTGGCTCGGCGTGGTCGGCATGCCCCGCCGCTACGCGAGCTACCTGCCGGAGGACGGGTTCACCTGGATGCACCAGGTGTCGACCGTCGGGGCGATGGTGACCGCCGCGTCGATGCTCCCCTTCTTCCTGAACATCGTGCAGACGATGCGGCACGGTCAGCGGGTGCGTGTGAACGACCCGTGGGGCTACGGCCGATCGCTGGAGTGGGCGACGAGCTGCCCGCCGCCGCGCCACAACTTCACCGCGATCCCGCGGATCCGGTCCGAGTCGCCGGCGTTCGACCTGAACCACCCGGAGGCCGGCGTGCCGGTCGGCGTGGGTCGGGCGATGGACGCCCCTGACGCGCCGACGCACGACCAGGCGAGCGGCAAGACCCGGAAGCCGGAGGGCCCCGGGCAACAGGCGTGACCCCTCGCACCGCTCAGTGCGGTCCGTGCCCCTCGGTGCCGCCGGGGGGCACGATCCGTTCCAGCAGTCGCAGCACCCGCTCCCCGTCGACCGCGTCCGGGTCGAGCAGCCACTGCACCTGCATCCCGTCGGACACCGCGATGCTCAGGCTCGCCAGGTCCTCCGGGTCCAGGTCGTCACGGATCCGCCCTGCCAACTGGTCCCGTTGCTGGACGGCACGGTCTACGGGTCGACGGTCATCCGGGCAACCGCGCTTCGAGCGGCTGGTCACCGCCGTGGTCCACCAGCACCCGGCTCCCGTCGACGTGGAGGCGGAAGACGTCCTCATCGGTCGATGAGGGTCCCGTCTCGACCTGGTTGCTGTTCGCCCACGCCCGCGCGCCGGCGGCGGGTCGGAAGGACCATCCGTCGCGGAAGCCGAGTTGGAGCTGGCGTCCGCCCAGCGAGCGGTACTCGGCGACGGTCACCGTGTGACCGGAGGCCGAACCGACGTCGACGTACCGGACCGACCCGCCGAGGGACGAGAGCACGACGGAACCGAGTGCGCACCCCAGGAGCCCCACCGACAGGAGCGCCGCGGCAGCGCGAGCGACCGTCCGGCCGGCGGAGCGCCCGGACCGGGTCAAGTGCCACGCCCACGTGACGGCGGCGTACGCGGCAGCGAGCGCACCGACCAGCCAGCAGGCCTGCGTGATCGTGCCGGGCCCGCGTCCGGCGACGACGAGCTGCGCGCCGTCACCTCCGGCGTGCACGAGGACGACGCCGACGACGAGCGCGACGGCGGCGACCACGACAGCAGTCCACCGGCTCGCGGTGGACACAGCGCGACCGGTTCTCGCTCGCGGTGCCTGCTCGGCGAGCATCAGTCGGCCGGGAGCACGGCCTCGGGGCCGGATGCCCGCGGTTCGCCCGGGGGCACGATCCGTTCCAGCAGTCGCAGCACCCGCTCCCCGTCGACCGCGTCCGGGTCGAGCAGCCACTGCACCTGCATACCGTCGGACACCGCGATGCTCAGGCTCGCCAGGTCCTCCGGGTCCAGGTCGTCACGGATCCGTCCTGCCGACTGGTCCCGCCGGATCAGGTCGGCCAGGTCGGCGCGCAGCCGGGTGAACCGGTCGCGCATGAACTCGCGGGTGGCCGGGTGACCCTCCTGCACGGCGTCGGCGGAGAGGGTCGTGTAGAGCTGCACGAGCCCCGGTACGGCCCGGTTGCGCGCGGCGCTCTCACGCATGTCGCCGATGGCGGACTTCATCCGCTCGGGTGCACCCTGCTCGCGCACCTCGTGCTCGCGGTAGACGGCGAGCAGCAGCTCGTCGCGGCTCGGGAAGTAGTGCCGGAGCGCCGCGTGCGTGATGCCGAGGGCGTCCGCGACGGACCGCAACGAGGACGCGTCGACGCCCTGCTCGGCGACCATCCGGATCATCTCGTCGAGGATCTGGGCCCGTCGCTCCGTGCCCTTGCGGTAGCCGCCGCGGCGCGACGAGATCGCTGCGTCGTCATCGGCGGGGTCGGTCACCGTGCCAACTTACCGCTGGAAGGTTTTCGCGGCCAGTGGCGGACGGGAGGCCCCGATCACCAGCGGTGACGTGCCTCCCGTCCGGTGGGTGTCAGGAACCGGCAGCCGACCCGTCGGCGTCAGCGCCCGCCTGCGGGACGGTGTACTCGTCCACCGGTGTGGGCAGGCCGGCGTCGAGTGCGGCCGTGATCTGCCCCAGGCAGCGTGCCAGGACCTCGTTGTCCTCGGCCGAGAGGTGGTCGATGACCTCGACCACGGCCTCGTGGAAGATCTCGTACGACTTGTCGATCTTGCGGGCGGCCTGCACGGTCGGCTCGAGCACCTGCGCCCGACGGTCGGTGGGGTGCGGGACCCGGAGCAGGTCGCCCTTCTCGACCAGGCCGTCGACGATCTTGGTGACCGAGGCGTTCGAGACCGACAGCATGACGGCCAGGTCCTTCGGGCCCATGCTCCGGCCGTCGCGGTGCGCCTGCAGCATGTAGCGGACGGTGAGGAACTCGTTCTTCGTCAGACCGCTCTCGCCGCGGGCACGTTCGAGCTGGTCCTCTTCGGCGTGCTGCAGCCGCAGCAGGGCGTCGACCGCGGTCTTGGCGGACCGGGTGCGCGGCTCGCGGGCGTAGAGGTGGACGTGCTCGCGGCGGACGACGGTCAGCGGCATGCGTCAGGCGGCCGGGGCGACGAAGAAGTCGGCGTAGGACAGTTCGGTGCGGCGGGACAGCAGCGACGGGTCCTCGATCCGCTGGGCGACCCAGGCTTCGATGACGGCCGGGTCGGTGAGTCCCACTCGCGGGTGGGAGCCGCCGAACCGGGTGTCGTGCGACGTGCCGTGGTACGTGCTCTGCATGGGTGCGCCTTCCTCGTCGAGGGTCTGCTGTCCGTGCGGACGTGGCAACTCTTTCACATCGTGAACTATGAGGGCAACAAACAGTTTTGCCACTTGTACAGTTCGCGCACCGAACGACCGCGGTCCCCGAACGCACACGAGCCCCTCCTCCGACGGAGGAAGGGCTCGTGCGTGGAGCGGGAGGGACTACTCCTTGTTGAGCTTGTCCTGCACCGTGCCGGCGATCTTCTCGACCGTGTTCGGCAGCTCGGTCGTGCCGTACAGGCGCGAGTCCGGGTGCGTGGGCGGGGGCATCGGCACCGAGGTCGTGGGGCCGTCGTGGTACGAGTACTCGCCCTTGCCGTCGAACGACGGGCCGCTCGCCCACGAGCCTTCCTTGGCCTGCGCACCGTCGGAGAAGTTGAGGTACTGGTAGTGGACCTCCTGGTTCTCCTTGTGCTGCGGGAAGTTGCTCGGGACCGGCATGGTCTCGAGGCCCTGCTCGCGGAGCTCGGCAGCGGCGGTCGCCCACATGTTCTGGTGCATGGTGTCGCGGGCGATGAGGAAGCTCAGCAGGTCCCGGACGCCGTGGTCGTCGGTCATGTGGTAGAGCCGGGCGGCCTGGACGCGGCCCTGCATCTCGGCGTTCTCGTTCGCCGTGAAGTCGGCGAGCAGGTTGCCGCTGGCCGTGATGTAGGAGCCCTGCCACGGGTTGCCCATGCTGTCGACCGGACGCGCACCGGCGCCGGCGACGATGGCGTGCTGGACGTCCGTGCCACCGACGATCGCGGCGACCGTCGGGTCGTCCTGCAGTGCGTCCTCGGTGATGCCGAGGGGGGACTTCTCGAGCAGCTGGGCGATCATCGTCGCGAGCATCTCGACGTGGCCCATCTCCTCGGCGCCGATGCCGAACACCATGTCGCGGTACTTGCCCGGGATGTGCATGTTCCACGCCTGGAACTGGTACTGCAGCGCGACGGAGATCTCGCCGTACTGACCACCGAGCACCTCCTGGAGCTTCCGCGCGTAGATCGCGTCGGGCTTGTCGGGGGTCGCCTTGAACTGGAGCTCTTGCTTGTGGAAGTACAAATCGTTCTCCTGTTTCTGTTCGGTTCGGGTGGACGGGTCAGAGGATCGGCGTGCCGCCGGTGACCGCGATGCGCGCACCGGAGACGTAGCTGCCGTCGTCGCTCGCGAGCAGGACGTACACCGGGGCCAGCTCTGCCGGCTGTCCGGCGCGACCGAGGGGTGTCTGGGTGCCGAACTGTTCGACCTGCTCGGCGGGCATCGTCGAGGGGATCAGCGGCGTCCAGATGGGGCCGGGCGCGACGCTGTTCACGCGGATGCCGCGCTCCCCGACGAGCTGCGCGAGCGCGGCCGAGAAGTTGGCGATGCCGGCCTTGGTCACGTCGTACGGCAGCAGGGTCGGCACCGGGTTGTCGGAGTTCACCGAGCTCGTGCCGATGATCGAGGCGCCCGACTGCAGGTGCGGCAGTGCTGCCTTGACGAGGTGGAAGTAGGCGCTGAGGTTCGTCGCGAGGGTGTGGTCCCACTCCTCGTCGGTGATCTCCTCGAGCGTCTCGTGGGTCATCTGGTACGCGGCGTTGTTCACCAGCACGTCGATGCCGCCGAGCTCGGACACCGCGGTGTCGATGATGCTGCGGCAGTAGGCCGGGTCACTGACGTCACCGGGGAAGAGCACGGCCTTGCGACCGGCGTCCTCGATCCAGTGCTTGGTCTCCTGCGCGTCCTCTTCCTCTTCGGGCAGGTAGGAGATCAGGACGTCGGCACCCTCGCGGGCGAAGGCGATCGCGACCGCCTTGCCGATACCGCTGTCACCGCCGGTGATCACGGCCTTCTTGCCGGCAAGCTTGCCGGATCCCTTGTAGCTGGTCTCGCCGTGGTCCGGCTTCGGTCCCATCGCCTGCTCGGAACCGGGGGGTTGCTGCTGTTGATCGCTCATGTCACTCCCTGGACGAAGGTCGTCGTGCAGGGGGTCATGGTCGGCGGGCGTCGCTGGACGGCCGTCCGGAGTGTTCAGATCACGCGGACGGGCGCGGCGTGCCCGCCGGTCAGGAGGCGGTGGTCGCCCGTCCGAGCCACTCCTGCAGCAACGCCCGCTCGGGGGCGGTCAGGCCGGGGAGCGCGGGGGCGGCGGCACGCACGGCCTGCAGCGCGCCGAGGGGCACCGATCCCCCGTCGGCATCCTCGCCGTCCGCCCAGGTCGGCGGGTCGGTGACGATCGCTGCCAGGACCGTGTCGAGCATCAGCTCGGGCAGCGACCCGTCGCCGGGCGAGCCGCCCTCCGGTGCGCCGCCGGCGAGCATCGTCAGCATCGACCCGGCGCCGGCTGCGCGGATCATCGAGACCGCCTGCTCCTCGGGCACGCGGAGGCGTCCGGCGGCGGCGACCCGGTGCACCCGCGCGCGGAGCACGTCCAGTCCGGCAGCGACCGCCGGGGAGTCGTCGTCGCGGTCCGAGGCGTAGAGCAGACGGAACAGCGCGGGGTTGGCGAGCCCGAAGGCCACCTGCACCCGCCACGAGTCGCGGAGGTCCGCGACGGGGTCCCCGCCACCGTCGGCCTCGGCGGCCGCGTGCTCGGTCTTCGCGGCGACGAAGTCCGCCAGGACGTGCTCGGCGACCGCGTCGAGCAGGCCGTCCTTGTCACCGAAGAGCCGGTAGATCGCCGGCGCCTGGACACCGGCGGCGAGCGCGACGCTCCGGGTGGTGACCGCGGCGGCACCGTCCTCGGCGAGCAGGCGTGCGGCCGCGGTGACGATGCGGGTGCGCGGGTCCGGTGCGGGGCTCATGGTTCCGATGCTACCGAGGCGGTGGTATCGCCGCTTCCGTCATGGCGTTTCCAATGATACTTTCCTCGTGTTACCACTGGAAACACGATCGGAGCAGCCATGATCATCGTCACCGGAGCCACCGGACAGCTCGGCGGGGCAGTCGTCGCCCACCTCCTCGGACACGTCCCCGCCCAGGAGGTCGCCGTCAGCGTCCGCGACCCGCGGTCGGACGCCGCACGTCGGCTCGCCGACCAGGGCGTGCAGGTCCGACGGGGTGACTTCACCGAGCCCGCCACGCTCCCCACGGCGTTCGCGGACGCCAGCCGGGTGCTCATCGTCTCCGGGCCGGCCGACCCCGAGCCGCACCGCGCCGCCGTCGAGGCAGCGGTCACCGCCGGTGCGGAGCACATCGTCTACACGGCACACATGGCGACCTCGCCGGACTCCCACTTCGGTCCGGCCCGGCAGCACGCCGCCACCGAGCAGGACCTGGCGGCCACCGGCATCACCACCACGTCCCTCCGCAACGGCTTCCACGCCTCCAGCGCACCCTTCATGCTCGGCGCCGGCCTCCGGACCGGCGAGCTCCGCCTGCCCGCCGACGGCCCGGTCGCCTGGACCGCGCAGGCGGACCTGGCCGTCGCCGCCGCGATCGCCCTGACCGACCCCGACCGCCTGCACGGCACCACCCCGCCGCTCACCGCGTCCCGGGCGCTCGACATGGACGAGCTCGCCGAGATCGTCTCGCAGGTCACGGGTCGCAACGTCACCCGGACCGTGGTCGACGAGGACGAGTACCGCGCAGCACTCGTCGCCGGCGGGCTCCCCGAGGCGTTCACCCCGATGATGACCGGGTTCTTCGCCGCCGCGCGTGACGGCGAGTTCGCCACGGTCGACCCGACGCTCGCCGACCTCCTCGGCCGCGAGCCGCGGAGCATCCAGGACGTCCTCGCCGACGCACTGCGGGCGCACTGACCGCGCACGTGGGCGCACACGGCGCCGGACGGGAGGCGCGGGGCGGGCCCGCCACGGGCCTCCCGTCCGGCACCTGAACGGGCACCGGCGTACCGTCCACGACGTGGATCTCCAGCTGCAGGACCGTGTCGCACTCGTCGTCGGCGGGAAGGGGTACATCGGCACGGCCGTCGTCGACCGCCTCCGCCAGGAGGGTGCCACCGTCGTCGTCGCCTCCCGCACCGCCGACGCCCCGGGAAGCGTCGCGATGGACACCGCCGACCAGGCATCGGTCGACAGCGCCGTCGCCCGCGTGCTCGAGGACCACGCGCGCATCGACGTCCTCGTGGTCACCGCGGCCCCGGCGGCGAACACCCTCGACCCCGAGCGCCGCTCCGACCCGGACCAGGTCACCGCGGCCGTCGACGGCAAGGCCCTCGGGTTCCTCCGCGTGGCGAACGCCGTCCTGCCCGCGCAGCGCCAGGCCGGTTTCGGCCGCGTCGTCGTCGTCAGCGGACAGAACGCCTACCTCTCGGGGAACATCACGACCTCACTGCGCAACGCGGCGACGAACGTGATCGCGAAGAACCTGGCCGACGAGACCGCGGGCACCGGCGTGACCGTCAACGTCGTCAACCCGGGCACCGTGACCGACCAGCCCGACGCCGAGGTCCGACCGGGTGCCGGCGGGCAGTCCAGCCCGCAGCAGATCGCCGACCTGGTCGCGTTCCTGTCCTCCCCGCTGTCGGTCGTGTCCGGCGAGTCGATCTCGATCGCCCATCGTGTCCTCGGGAGCGTCACCGTCTGACCGGCGGGCACGCCTCTTCCGCCGGGCGACGGGCGGGTGTTGACTGCCGCCATGCAGCAGGTCCACTCCGCCGACGGCACCTCCATCGCATGGGAGGCCGTCGGCCCGTCCGACGCCCCCGGAGTCGTCGTGGTCGGCGGGGCGTTCAGCACCGCCGACGCCGCCCGACCGCTCGCGCACGCCCTCGCCGAGGCGGGCCTCCGGGGTGTGGTCCTGGACCGCCGTGCCCGCGGCGGATCCGGGGACACCCGGCCGTACGCGCCCGCACATGAGGTCGAGGACCTCATCGCCGTCACCGCGGCCGCCGGCGGCGTCCGTGCCGTGCTCGGGCACTCCTCGGGCGCCGTCCTGGCCCTCCGTGCGGCGGCCGGTGGACTCGAGGTCGACCACCTCTTCCTCTCCGAGCCGCCCTTCGCGTTCGACGACTCCCGCCCACCGCAGGCCCCGGACCTGGTGGACCGATTGCAGGCGCACGTCGACGCCGGGCGACCCGAGGACACTGTCGTCCTCTTCCAGCGCGAGGCAGTGGGCCTGCCCGACGAGGTCATCGAACAGATCCGGCATGCACCGATGTGGCCTGCCCTCGTCGCCGTCGCGCAGTCGACCGTGTACGACGCGACGATCACCGCCGAGACGCCGGTGCCCTCCCCCGCGATGGCGGCCGTGTCGATGCCGGTGACCGTCCTGCGGGGTGGGCGGACCTGGCCGTTCCTGGTGACCGCGACCGACCGGCTCGCGGAACTCCTGCCGACCGGGAGGCTCGTGGTCGTCCCCGAGTCGCAGGACCACGCACTCCACCCGGCGGGTACGGCGCGGGAGGTCGCGGCCGCGCTCGGCGCGTGACGGCAGCGCCCACGGCGCGCGACGACCAGCCGCCGCGAACGACCGACCCGCCGCCGCGAACGACGAAGGCCCCGATCTCTCGATCGGGGCCTTCGTCGTGCTGCTCTCCATCGGAGAGCCCTGGTGCGCGAGGGGGGACTTGAACCCCCACGCCGTTTCCAGCACACGGACCTGAACCGTGCGCGTCTACCAATTCCGCCACTCGCGCCAGCGACGAGAACACTACCATGCACAGACGGTGCCCGGAGCCAACCACTACCATGCAGAGGTCAGCGACCGAGAACGTGGGGACCATGGGCTTACTGGACAACTTCGAGCGAGGGTTGGAGCGCGCCGTCAACGGCGCGTTCGCGAAGACCTTCCGCTCCGGTGTGCAGCCGGTCGAGATCACCGCGGCACTGCGGCGTGAACTCGACACCAAGGCTGCCGTGGTCTCCCGCGAGCGCATCCTCGTACCGAACGAGTTCACGGTGCGGCTCGCTCCGCCGGACCACACCCGGATGAACGACGTCGGGCGGCCGCTCATCGACGAGCTCACGCAGCGGGTGCAGCAGCACGCGGTTGCGCAGAACTACTCGTTCTCCGGCCCCGTCACCATCCGCCTGCAGCAGGACGGCACCCTCTCCACCGGCATCCTCGAGATCGACTCGACGACGGTGCAGCGTGACGTCGCCTGGGTCGCGGTCCTCGACATCGGCTCGCAGCGCCACCGTCTCCAGCGCGGCCGCACCGTCATCGGCCGCGGCACGGACGCCGACATCACGGTCGCCGACACCGGCACGAGCCGCAAGCACGTCGAGGTCCTGTGGGACGGCAAGCACGCCCAGGTGAACGACCTCGGGTCCACGAACGGGTCGAAACTCAACGGTGAGCGCTTCAGTCAGGCGATCCTCGAGCCGGATTCGACCATCGAGATCGGTCGGACCCGTATGGTGTTCCGGGTGATCCCGGAGAACGACGGAGGTGCGCGATGACCACGGGCCTGACCCTGCTCGTCCTGCGCTTCGCGTTCCTCGCGGTGCTGTGGCTGTTCGTCTTCGTGATCGTCTTCGCGCTGCGCAGCGACCTCTTCGGTCAACGCGTCCGTGCGATCCCGACCGATCCCAAGGCCGGCCCGTCGACACCGACCACCCCGCCGATGCCGGCCGGTGCCGGGACCGCAGCCGCAGCCTCCGGGGCGTCACCCAGCGCCTTCACGGAGCTGATCGGCCAGGCCAGTGCCCCGACGGCCTCCCCCGCGGGAGCGGTCGCCACCCGTCTCGTCATCACCGAAGGTGCTCGTGAGGGCATGGAGATGCCCCTCGGCGGCGGCCCCATCACGATCGGACGCTCCAGCGAGAGCAACGTCGTGATCCGCGACGACTACACCTCCACGAACCACGCCCGGCTCGACCTGCAGGGCGGCGCCTGGGTGCTGACCGACCTCGGATCGACCAACGGCACCTTCGTGGGCGGCCAGAAGGTCACCGTCCCCACCACCGTGGCGGAACGCACCCCGATCACCATCGGGACGACGACGTTCGAGCTGCGGCGGTAGTCCCGGGATGACGGCTCGCACGCTGAGCGCCGCTGTGTCCCACGTGGGACGCATCCGCGCGAACAACCAGGACTCCGGCTACGCCGGGCAGCACCTGTTCGCGGTGGCCGACGGCATGGGCGGGCACGCCGGCGGCGACGTCGCCTCCGCCATCGCGATCCGGCGGATCCGCGAGGTCGACCGCGAGTTCCCGTCCGCGCACGACGCCGAGTTCGCGCTGCAGTCGGCACTGATCGCCGCGAACCAGCTCATCACCGAGACGGTGTTCGAACACCAGGAACTGACCGGCATGGGCACCACGGTGAGCGCCATGATCCGGGTCGGCGACCAGCTGGCGATCGCCCACATCGGCGACTCGCGCATCTACCGCTGGCGTGACGGCGAGCTGCAGCAGATCACCGCCGACCACACGTTCGTGCAGCGGCTCGTCGACAGCGGCCGCATCACGCCCGAAGAGGCCGCCGTGCACCCCCGCCGCTCGGTCCTGATGCGCGTGCTCGGGGACGTCGACGCCGCACCGGAAGTCGACACCGCGATCATGGACATCCGCCCGGGCGACCGGTGGCTGCTGTGCTCCGACGGGCTGTCGTCGTACCTGGCGGAAGAGCGCATCCGGCACGCGCTCGCGTCGACCATGGACGCCAACCAGGTGACGCAGCGCCTGGTCAAGGAGACGCTCGACCACGGTGCGCCCGACAACGTCACGGTCGTCGTGCTCGACGTCACCGACTCCGAGCCGGGCGACGACGACGACGCGGCCACGACGGTCGGTTCGGCCGCAGCCCCCCTCACCTTCGAGGCGTCGACCGGCCGCAAGCCGATCCGGCTCCCCACCATCCTGCTCCACCCGCTCAAGGTCTCGAGTGCTCCGGAGGACTCGCACTTCGAGCCCGAGTCGGACCAGTACTTCGCCGAACTCATCGCCGAGGACCGCCGCCGACGGGTCCGACGCCGCGTCTCGTGGTCGATCGCGCTCGTCGTCGCGATCCTGGCCCTCGTCGGCGCACTCTTCCTCGGCTACCGCATCGTGCAGGACCACTACTACGTGGGTACGGACCGCGGTTCGGTCGCGATCTACAAGGGCGTCCAGCAGTCGATCGGTCCGATCGCGCTGTCCGATGTCTACGAGGACACCGACATCGCGCTGACCGAACTGCCCGACTACACGCGTGAGAACGTCCGGTCGACGATCAACGCGACCTCGCTGCAGGACGCGCGGGCGATCGTCGAGCGCCTGCGCACCGCCGCCGCCACCGGCCAGGACCAGAGCGGGACGGGAGGCTCGGCCGACTCCCCGACGTCGTCACCGTCCGCCTCCCCCTCCGGGTCCGCGACGCCCCGCACCCCGTCACCCTCTCCGTCGAGGAGCGCACGATGAGCGCCACGACCGCACCCTCGTTGACCCAGGCGATCACGATCAAGCTCCGGGAGCCGGCCCGCGCGCGGAACCTCGAGCTCGTGCTGCTCGTCATCGCGTGCGGCATCTGCGCGGGGGCCATGGTGCTCGTGCAGCTCGGGACCAAGGGCCGGGTCTTCGACACCTCGGTGCTCTGGACCGCGGCCTCGATCCTCGGCCTCGCGCTGGTGATGCACGTCATCCTGCGGATCGTCGCGAAGAACGCCGACCCGTTCATCCTCCCGGTCGCGCTCGTGCTGAACGGCATCGGCATCGCCGAGATCTACCGGATCGACATCCACAACGGCGTCGAGGGCTGGGCGGCGATCGGCGTGAAGCAGATCGCCTGGACGCTGCTCGCGATGGTGTTCGCGATCGCGACGATCCTGCTCGTGCGCAACCACCGGTTCCTGCAGCGCTACCGGTACATCTTCATGCTGCTCACGATCGTGCTGCTCCTGCTGCCGATGCTGCCCGGCATCGGCACGAACATCGGCGGCGCTCGGGTCTGGATCCGGATCGGACCGTTCTCGTTCCAGCCGGGCGAGCTCGCGAAGATCACGATGGCGCTGTTCTTCGCCGGCTACCTGGTCACCGCGCGGGACAGCCTGTCGATCGTCGGCCGGAAGTTCCTCGGCATGACGTTCCCGCGCGCCCGAGACCTGGGCCCGATCCTCATCATCTGGGGTGTGGCGATGAGCGTGCTGGTGTTCCAGCGCGACCTCGGCACGGCGCTGCTGTACTTCGGCCTGTTCCTCGTGATGATCTACGTCGCGACCGCCCGGCTCAGCTGGGTCGTGATCGGCCTCGTCCTCTTCGTCGGCGGCGCCCTCGTCGCGGCGAGCGTCCTGGTCTACGTCCAGGGCCGGTTCGAGCAGTGGCTCGACCCGTTCGACCAGCAGATATTCCTGCGGCAGACGCAGGGCAGCTACCAGCTCGTGCAGGGCCTGTTCGGCTTCGCCAACGGCGGCATCACGGGCACCGGCCTGGGGCAGGGCCGTCCGTACATCACGCCGGTCGCCAACGCCGACTACATCATCGCCTCGATCGGTGAAGAGCTCGGTCTGATCGGCGTCTTCGCGGTCCTCGGTCTGTTCGTCGTCCTGGTCTCCCGGGGCATCCGGGTCGGGTTCATGGCGCAGGACGACTTCGGCAAGCTGCTCGGCATCGGGTTCGGCTTCACGATCGCCCTGCAGGTCTTCGTCGTCGTCGGCGGCATCACCCGGATCATCCCGGTCACCGGACTCACCACGCCGTTCATGGCGGCGGGTGGTTCGTCCCTCGTGGCGAACTGGATCATCGCGGCGATGCTGCTGCGCCTGACCGACTCGATCCCCGCCGAACAGCGCATCCAACAGGGTGCGTTCTCGGAGCGGGGCAACACCGGCCGTGGCCGGTCCAGGAAGGAGCGCCGGTGAACCGCCAACTCCGCGGCGTCTCGACCGTCGTCGTGCTCATGTTCGTCGCACTCTTCGTGTCGACGACGTCCATCCAGTTCTTCGCGGCGGACTCGCTCCGCGCCGACAGCCGGAACTCCCGAACCATCCTGGACAGTTACTCGACCAAGCGCGGTGCGATCCTCGTCGACGGGAAGCCGATCGCCGAGTCCACCGCGGTCGACGACCAGTACCAGTACCAGCGCAAGTACAACAACGGCGAGCTCTACTCGGCCGTCACCGGCCACTTCACGATCGGCCAGGGCAACTCCGGCATCGAGAGCGCAGAGAACGCCGTGCTGTCCGGCAACAGCGACGACTCGTTCTTCCAGAACCTCAACGCGATCCTCACCGGCCAGGACGTCCAGGGCGACAACGTCAACCTGACGATCGACCCCGACGTGCAGCAGGCCGCGTACGACGCCCTCGGTGCGAACACGGGTGCGGTCGTCGCGATCCAGCCGAAGACCGGCAAGATCCTGGCGATGGTGTCGAAGCCGGGCTACGACCCGAACACGCTCACGTCGCACGACACCAAGGACGTCATCGCGCGCTACCAGGCGCTCGAGTCCGACGCGTCGAAGCCGCTGGCGAACCGTGCCATCGCGGGCGACCTGTACACACCCGGATCGGTGTTCAAGCTCGTGGTCGCCTCCGCGGCACTGGCGAGCGGGGACTACACGCTCGACTCGACGCTCCCGAACCCGTCGACCCTGACCCTGCCGGGCAGCAGCTCACGGATCAACAACGCCGAGGGCGGCAGCTGCGGTGGTGGCGACGAGGTGAAGCTCCGCGTCGCGATCCAGTACTCGTGCAACATCCCCTTCGCCGAACTCGGTCGGAAGCTCGGGTACCAGGCCATCAAGAAGACCGCGGACGAGTACGGCTTCGGCAGCGTCATCGACGTCCCGACCTCGGCGACCCCGAGCCAGTACCCGGAGCCCGAGTCGACGGCCGAGCTCATGCTCAGCTCGTTCGGTCAGGCCAGCGACCGCGTCACCCCGCTGCAGATGGCGATGGTGTCCGCCGGCATCGCGAACGGCGGCCGCGTCATGCAGCCGTCGCTCGTGGAGTCGATCGAGACGAGCGACCTCAAGACCGTCGACTCGTTCTCGCCGAAGCAGTTCAGCGCCCCGCTGTCGTCCGACGCGGCTTCCGACCTGACCGAGGCGATGCAGAGCGTCGTCAACGCGGGGACCGGAACGAATGCGAAGATCGACGGTGTCGACGTCGCCGGCAAGACCGGGACGGCCGAGGGCGGCACGGGCGATCCCTACACACTCTGGTTCACGGGCTTCGCCCCGGCCAAGGACCCCGAGGTCGCGGTCGCCGTGGTCGTCGGGAACGGCGGCGGGCTCGGGCAGTCCGGAGTCGGCAACACGGTCGCGGCTCCCGTCGCGAAGAAGGTCATGGAGGCGGTGCTGAACAAATGAGACCCACCAGCGGACTCACCTTCGGTGGGCGGTACCAGCTCTCCTCCCGAGTCGCCATCGGCGGCATGGGAGAGGTGTGGCAGGCGACTGACCTCGTCATCGGGCGCACCGTCGCCCTGAAGATCCTCAAGGACGAGTACCTCGGCGACCCCGGGTTCCTGGAGCGCTTCCGCGCCGAGGCCCGGCACGCCGCACTCGTCAACCACGAGGGCATCGCCAACGTGTTCGACTACGGCGAGGAAGACGGCAGCGCCTACCTCGTGATGGAGCTCGTCCCCGGCGAAGCACTGTCGACGATGATCGAGCGCGAGCACACCCTGCCCGTCGACAAGGTCCTCGACATCGTCGCCCAGACCGCGAACGCCCTGCAGGCAGCGCACGCGGTCGGCCTGGTGCACCGTGACATCAAGCCGGGCAACCTGCTCATCACCCCGGACGGCCGCGTCAAGATCACCGACTTCGGGATCGCACGCATCGCCGACCAGGTGCCGCTCACCGCGACGGGCCAGGTCATGGGCACCGTCCAGTACCTCTCGCCCGAACAGGCGAGCGGCCACCCGGCGTCCCCGTCCACGGACGTCTACTCGCTCGGCATCGTCGCGTACGAGTGCCTGGCAGGTCGGCGACCCTTCACGGGTGAATCGCAGGTCGCCATCGCGATGGCGCACATCAACGACCAGCCGCCGGCGCTCCCGGGGACCGTCCCGGAGCCGGTGGCGGCCCTCGTGATGTCCTGCATCGCGAAGAAGCCCGTTGACCGGCCGGCGACCGCGGCCAACCTCGCCCGCGCTGCCCAGGCCCTCCGTCGCGGAGACGTCGCCGCGGCGACCGTGGCGGTACCGGCGATCGGCGGTGCCGGGACGGTGGCGTTCAACCCGCCCCCCGGCAACGACGCAGCCACTGCCCTCATCGGCACCCAGGCCAACGCACCGATCGTCGGTGGCGGTGCGCCGCGCAGCCCCGCCGGCCCCGAGGACGACACCGAAGAGAAGAAGAGCCGCGCCTGGATCTGGTGGCTCGTCGGCGCGGTCGTGCTCATCGCGGCGATCGTGATCGGTGTGCTCGTCTTCGCGAACGGCGACCCGGACCCGAAGCCGTCACAGACCCAGAGCAGCGCTCCGCGGCCGACGAGGTCGCAGACGCCGAGCCAGGAACCGTCGGCCACCCCGTCCGACACCCGCACGACGATCAACCCGGCCGACTACGTCGGGCGGGCGACGGACCAGGTCCAGACCGAACTGCAGAGCATGGGCTTCGCGGTCCAGGTGCAGGACGGCGACCCGGCCGAGAACGCCGAGCAGGCGAACACCGTGCAGTCGATCAGCCCCACCGGCAGCCTGTCGGACGGCGCGCTCATCACCCTGCGCGAGTTCACCGCGCCGCCGTCGGTGAACAAGCCGAACACTCCGAGCGCCGGCGCGGTCTCCGCCACCGGAGCGGTGCGGTTCAGCTGGTCGACCGCCACCTGCCCGACCGGGTACACCGTCTCGAAGTACTCGTGGACGGTCTCCGGCGGCAAGGACTCCAGCGGCGCGACGAGCGGCGACACCTCGGAGACCTCGGTCGACATCCAGGCGGACCAGGCCGGCGACGACGTCACCCTGTCGTACACCGTCACGTGCGGGAACCTCGCCGCGTCGAGCAGCTCCGACCCGGCCACGGCCACATGGGTCGCACCGGTGGAGCCCACGGACGCACCGTCCTCGACGGCGACGCCGCAGGACTGACGCGCCACACGCACCACCGCCCGGGGCCCCGACACGGAACGTGTCGGGGCCCCGCCACGTTCCGGTAACGGTTGCCCGCGGAGCGCGGTCAGCCAGCCTCCCCCCAGAGACCCCTGCCGTACACTTGCCCGGACGGACATTCGGAGGAGTACGTGCCTGAAGGTGTGACCGCGGGGATCACGCTCCTCGCCAACCGGTACGAGATCGGTGACGTCATCGGACGCGGCGGCATGGCCACCGTGCACGTCGGCACCGACACGCGACTGGGCCGGCGAGTGGCCGTGAAGCTGCTCAAGCCGAGCCTCGCCAACGACCCGGCGTTCCGCACGCGCTTCCGGCAGGAGGCCCAGGCCGCAGCCCGTATGGCGCACCCGACGATCGTCCGGGTCTACGACGCCGGTGAAGAGACCGTGCGCGAGAACTCCGGCGCCGAGGTGCAGGTCCCCTTCATCGTCATGGAGTACGTCGAAGGTCGCCCGCTGAGCGAGATCGTCGCCGAGGGCCCGGTCGTGCAGGAAGAGGCCGCGCGCATCGTCGAGGGCATCCTCACCGCGCTCGAGTTCTCCCACCGCGCCGGCGTCGTGCACCGCGACATCAAGCCCGCCAACGTCATGATCACCCACTCGGGCCAGGTCAAGGTGATGGACTTCGGCATCGCGCGCGCCATCACCGACACCTCGGCCACGGTGGCGCAGACCACGTCGATCCTCGGCACCGCGTCGTACTTCTCGCCGGAGCAGGCCCGCGGCGAGGTCGTCGACGCCCGCACCGACCTGTACTCGACCGGCATCGTGCTGTTCGAGCTCCTCACCGGGCACCCGCCCTTCCGGGGCGCATCGCCCGTGGCCGTTGCCTACCAGCACGTCAGCGAGCAGCCCGTCGCACCGTCGACCCTCACGTCGACGGTGTCACCGGCCCTCGACGCCGTCACGCTGCACGCCCTCGTGAAGGACCGCACCCGCCGGTTCCAGAACGCCGCCGAGTTCCGCCGGGACCTGCAGCAGGCGGCCGCCGGCCACGTCCCGATCTCGAAGAAGAAGCTCGCGGCCGCCGCCGCGGACGACGCCGCACTGCTGTTCGGGGTCAACCCCCGCGCCGCCGCCACTGCCGACGTCACGTTCCGCGAGCTCGACGACACGCAGGAGCGCCGTCCCCAGCGGACCCAGAACCGTCCACCGGTCGCCTGGATCTGGCTCGGCATCGTCCTGACCATCGCCGTCATCGCCGGGGTGGCCTACTTCGTCGCGAACCTCGAGCCGGGCAAGCCGCCGGTGAGCTCCTCGATCAAGGTCCCGAGCGTCTCCGGCCAGACCTTCGACGAGGCCCAGGCGACACTCGAACGACGGGGTCTCAAGGCAGTCCGCGACGACGAACCGTCCGACGACGTGGACGAGGACGACGTCATCCGGACGGTCCCGGGTTCCGGTACCTCGGTGGCGCGGGACCAGGACATCCGCATCGTCGTCTCGACGGGGCCGGAGCAGATCGCGGTCCCCGACGTCCAGTCGCAGACGCAGGACGCTGCGACGAAGGCCCTCGAGTCCGCCGGCTTCTCGGTCGGAGCGGTCAGCTCGGACTACTCGCCGACGGTTCCCGAGGGCACGGTCCTGAGCAGTGACCCGGCGTCGGGCGGCACCCAGGCGAAGGGCTCGGTCGTGAACCTCGTCGTGTCCAACGGCAAGGTCCAGCTGCCGGACGTCACGCAGCAGCCGTTCGACACGGCCCGTTCGACCCTCGCCGGCCTCGGGCTCACCGTGCAGCCGGCGCCGACGTACGCCTGCACGGGCACCACGGTGACCCAGCAGAGCGTCCCCGCGAGCGACGTCGCCCAGGGCAGCAGCGTCACGCTGACCTACTGCGCCGGCACCGCCCAGCCGCAGCGGCAGCCGTCGCGACAGCCGGCGGCCCCCTCCGACCCTGGAGCGGACAACGGCGGTACGACCGGCGGCGGCGCGACCCTGAACCAGGGCGACGACGGCTGACGGCTGGGAGCGTCCTCTGCGCCTGCGCCTGCGTCAGGTCAATCCGGGGATCCGGGGATCCGGGGATCCGGAGATCAGCGTCCGGAGATGAGCGGGCCGAGACCGACTGCGCGCTCGGCTGCGCCGCTGAGCCCGGCCGTCTCGAGCCAGTTGCCCACCATCCGGTACCCGCCCTCGGTCAGGACGGACTCCGGGTGGAACTGCACGCCGTAGACCGGTGCGCCGCGGTGCTGGACGCCCATGATGACGCCGCCCGCGGTCCGGGCCGTGATCGTCAGTTCGTCGGGCACCGTGCCGTCGACGATCGCCAGCGAGTGGTACCGCGTGGCCGTGAAGGGGTGCGGGACGCCGGCGAAGAGCACGCTGTCGTCGTGGTCGACCTGTGACGTCTTGCCGTGCATGAGTTCGTCGGCGTGGGTGACCGTGGCTCCGAGAGCCTCCGCGATCGCCTGGTGTCCGAGGCAGACGCCCAGCAGGGGCTTGTCAGCGGCGATGGCCGCCCGCACGGTCGGGATCGAGACGCCGGCGTCGGCCGGGGTGCCGGGGCCGGGAGACAGCAGCACACCGTCGTACTCGGCGATGCGGTCGGCGATCTCCTCCACCGGGAACGCGTCGTTGCGGACGACGTCGGTGTCCGCCCCGAGCTGCTGCACGTAGCCGTTCAGGGTGTACACGAAGCTGTCGTAGTTGTCGACGACGAGGATCTTGGTCATGGGCCGTCCACCGTACTCGTGTGTGATGTGAGTCCCGTCCGACGGGGCGGGAACGCACGCATGGTGACGGTAGGATACCGGCCATGGCCATGGACAAGGACCGCACCAAGCCCGCCCGGACGACCCGAGCCGACTCGGTCGACACCGCGGGGGACCAGCCGAACCCCGTCTGGTTCAAGCCCGTGATGTTCGGCTTCATGCTGATCGGACTCGCGTGGGTCATCGTCTTCTACGTCTCCGGCGGCACGCTGCCGGTCCCGTCGCTGAACTCGTGGAACATCCTGATCGGCTTCGGCATCATGTTCGTTGGCTTCCTGATGACGACGCGGTGGCGCTGACCGCCTGCTCCCCACTTCCTCGACGCCCGTCGCACCGCTCCTGGTGCGACGGGCGTCGTCGTCTTTCCACAACCTGCGGGCGCCCCGCAACGCCGGCCAGGAGGCCCAGGGCGCGTTGTCCACAGATCGTGCGGTTCTCCACACAACTGTCCCCACCCCTGATGCCTGGTTTTCCACAGGCTCCTCCACAGTGGGGATAATCACACCGGTGTAACTCACGATGTTGTCCCCAGGTGTGGAGAACTCGGGCGGCAGGTGTGGAGAACTGACGCGCGCTTCCCTCCACCGTCCGACCGATGGGTCGGTCGCCAATGCAGAACGCCCCACCGAAAGCGATCGGTGGGGCGTTCTATGAAGCCGTCAGGCTGGCGTGCGCTGAGGCGTCAGCCGGTGGTGACCGCGTACCCGACGAAGCAGAGCGCGATGGCGACCACGGCCTCCAGTCCGAGCAGCGTCACCTGCAGGCCCCGCTGCCGGACGTTGCGCGTCCGGGCGAACACGAACCCGGTGACGAAGCCGGCGATGATGCCACCGACGTGCGCCTGCCACGAGATGTTCGTGCCGGGCAGGAAACCGATCACCAGGTTCAGGCCGATCACGACCAGGAGCGACACGGCGTTGTTGCCGAGGCTGCGCTGCAGGACGAAGAACGCCGCGAACAACCCGAAGATCGCGCCGGACGCCCCGACGACCCAGGTACCGGGTGCCAGGAAGGTGACGAGCACCGAGCCGCCGACCCCGGCGATGCAGAACAGCGCCAGGAACCGCCACGTCCCGAGCAAGTTCTCGAGCATCCGACCGAAGATGAACAGCGCCCACATGTTGAAGGCGAGGTGCAGGAACGTCGAGTGCACGAAGAGCACGGTCACGATGCGCCACGGCTGCGTCGGGAGCAGCGCCGAGTTGTACGCCAGCCACTGGCTCAGGAACCCGCCGGTCACCTGGTCGAGCAGCCACACGGCCACCGACACGGCGACCAGGACGACCGTCGCCTTCTGGTCGAGCATCGCGAACCGGCGCCGAGCGACCGTCAGGCTGCTCGGACCGGACGCGCGACGGTTCTCGGTGAACTTCGCCCGCTGCTCACGCACGCACTCGGGGCAGTGCACCCCGACCGCTGCCGGCGTCTGGCACTCCGGGCAGATGGTCCGCCCGCAGCGTTGGCAGAGCACGAAGCTCGGCCGGTCCGGGTGCCGGTAACAGGTGTTGGACGAAGCCGAGGTGGAGTCGGTCACTCGGTTCAGACGTCCTCGACGTCGATGCTCTGGATGACGACGTCCTCGACGGGCTTGTCACGACCGTCGGTCGGGACGCCCTCGATCGCGTCGACGACGGCACGGGACTCGTTGTCGGCGACCTCACCGAAGATGGTGTGCTTGCCCTGCAGCCAGGGGGTCGCCACCGTGGTGATGAAGAACTGCGAGCCGTTGGTGCCACGGCCACCCTGGAGGCCGGCGTTCGCCATGGCGAAGATGTAGGGGTTCTGGAAGGTGAGCTCCGGGGAGATCTCGTCGTCGAAGCGGTAGCCCGGGCCGCCGATGCCCTGGCCGAGCGGGTCGCCGCCCTGGATCATGAAGTCCTTGATGATGCGGTGGAAGACGACACCGTCGTAGAGCTTGTCGGTCGACACCTTGCCGGTGCCGGGGTGCGTCCACTCCTGGGTGCCGGTCGCGAGACCGACGAAGTTCTGGACGGTCTTCGGTGCGTGGTTGCCGAACAGGTTGACGCGGATGTCGCCCTTGTTGGTGTGGATCGTTGCGACAGCGGTGTGCAGAGACATGACCCGATTCTCGCATGTGCCGCTGGATGTGCACGGGACGCACAGCCGGGGTTCCGTGACCTGTCAGGCGCTCGGGTGGCAGTATGGGGTCACGTCGACCCATGGAGGTACCGAATGTCGATCGACATCCCGCGTAAGCGCCGGAAGCAGATCAAGAAGCTCAAGGGCAAGACCGCGACGCTCCTCGGTGAGCAGCGCAAGGTCCTGGAGCACGCGAACGCCATCCTGGCCGAGGCTCGGGGGCACGCAGCCGATGCCGCTCGGAAGGACCTCGCCCCTCGCGTGCAGAACGCGATCGACAACGGGCTCCGTCCCGCGGTCGCAACGGGCGTGCACGCCGCGACCTCTGCCGCGCAGAGCGCCTCGCACCGTTTCCAGTCCGAGGTGGTGCCCGGCCTGATCTCCACCGCCGGCTCCGTGCTCAGCGTCGGAGACCTGGCGAAGGACCCGCGCGTGCAGAAGATCGTGAAGGAAGCACAGAAGCGCGGCGGGAAGTTCCTCAAGCAGGCTCCCGTCCCGCAGAAGAAGGGCATTGGGTTCGGTGGGGTCGCCCTCATCGTCGTCGGTGTCGTGGCGGTCGCGGGTGCTGCGTACGCGGCGTACCAGACGCTCCGCGCTGACGACGACCTCTGGGTCGCCGACGACGCGGACAACGCGGGCAAGCCCGCCGCCTGACCTCCTGGTTCGCTCGAAGGGCCCCGGCACTGCGCCGGGGCCCTTCGTCGTTCCCGGGGCCCGGGGCCCTTCGTCGTTCCCGGGGCCCGGGCGCCGGCCCCGACCCGAGCCGCCCGAGGTCGCACGACTCGCCGCCACCCCGACGCCGAGGTCCCACAATCCGCGCAGCTCGAGCGCCGAGAGCAGCACATTCGGGGACCTCGACGGACAGCGCGCGGCACGTCGCGCGACCACGGCGCGGCCAGGGCGCGACCGACGAGGGTGACACCACGTGGGGACCGACGCCCCAGCGAGCACGGCGCCCCAGCAGAGCCCCCGGACGTGCGTCGTGTCGGAGCTCGAGGTCGCACAACACGCCGTGACCCAGTCGCTGAGGTTCCACAATCCGCGCACCTCGACCGCCGAGAGCTCCACATTCCGGAACCTCGACGGACAGCGCACGACGCACGCGCCGCAGGGGCCGCGGCTCGGAGGAGCACGACGACCGCAACTGGCGGAGCGAGGAACGAGCGGAGCAGAGCTCACGCCGAGGGAGTGGAGCCTAGGAGATTCGAACTCCTGACATCTGCCTTGCAAAGGCAGCGCTCTACCAACTGAGCTAAGGCCCCGGAGCGACCGGACCGGACGCAACGTCGAGAGTTCCGACGCGGGAGTTGAGTTGTGGTGGGGCTACAAGGACTTGAACCTTGGACCTCTTCGTTATCAGCGAAGCGCTCTAACCGCCTGAGCTATAGCCCCTCAGACCGGATGAAAGCCTACCCCACGATCGCGCCTGAGCGAAATCGAGCGGGTCGGCCCACCCGGACCGGGTCAGTTGTTGGTGAAGCCCACGAGCACGCCGCCCGTGATCCGCACGCTGAGGTTGTACAGGACGCTGACGATCGCGCCGAGCACGGTCCCCACGACGACGTTCAGGATGCCGACGACGATCGAGAACCCGAGGACCTGGCCCAGCGAGAACTGGTCCATGATCGAGTAACTGTTCTGCCCGGTGACGTCCTTCAACAGGCTGTCGATCTGGTCGAAGACGCCGGTCTGGTTGAGGATGACCCACACCAGCGCCGTGGCCACGACGATCACGATCGAGCCGGCCAGGGCGATGAGGAAGGACAGCTTCACCATCGACCAGAAGTCGACGTAGACCAGGCGGAGTCGGACCTGACGAGTCCCGACGGGCCGCTTCGCTTTCCGCTGGAGCTTCTCGGCGACACTACTCATTGCTTGACTCGTCCTCTCCGGCCTCGACAGGCGCGGCGTCGGTGGGCAGTGCGTCGGTGGAGACTTCCTCCACGAGCTCTGCGTCGGCGGCGTCGGCGACCGCTTCGTCCGGGCTGACGGTCTCGACCGGGCCCGCGGGCTCGATCTCGGCGTCCTCCTGGTCGTCCAGGTTCCGCTCACTGTTGCGGGCCACAGCGATGATCCGGTCGTTCTCCGCGAACCTCGCGAAGACGACCCCCATCGTGTCCCGGCCCTTGGCTGGGACCTCGGCCACGGCAGACCTTACCACCTTGCCCGATTGCAGCACGACGAGCACTTCGTCGTCCTCGCCGACGATCAGGGCACCGACCAGGTCACCGCGATCGGCGGCCAGACGCGCCACCTTGATGCCGAGACCACCACGGCCCTGGATCCGGTACTGGTCGACCGAGGTGCGCTTGGCGTAGCCACCCTCCGTCATGACCCAGACGAACCCGTCGTCCGAGACGACCGAGGCCGACAGCAGCGAGTCATCCCCGCGGAAGGACATGCCCTTCACGCCTGAGGTGGAGCGCCCCATCGGACGCAGGGTGTCGTTCGTGGCGGTGAAGCGCAGCGACATCCCGTGGCGGGACACGAGCAGCAGGTCGTCGTGCTCGTCGACGAGCAGCGCAGAGCGGAGCTTGTCGCCCTCGCGCAGGTTGATGGCGATGATGCCACCGGTGCGGTTCGTGTCGTAGTCGGTGAGCGCCGTCTTCTTCACGAGGCCCTGCTCGGTGGCGAGCACGAGGTACTGAGCCGCCTCGTAGTCGCGGATGTCGAGGACCTGCTGGATCTTCTCGTCCGGCTGCAGGGCCAGGAGGTTCGCCGAGTGCTGGCCCTTCGCGTCGCGCCCGGCTTCCTGCAGCTCGTACGCCTTCGCCCGGTAGACGCGTCCCTGGTCGGTGAGGAACAGCAACCAGTGGTGCGTCGTGGTGACGAAGAAGTGCTCGACGACGTCGTCCGCGCGGAGCTGAGCGCCGCGGACACCACGGCCGCCGCGGTGCTGCGAGCGGTACTGGTCGCTGCGGGTGCGCTTCACGTACCCACCGCGGGTGATGGTGACGACGACCTCTTCCTCGGGGATGAGGTCTTCCATGCTCATGTCGCCGTCGAAACCGAGCATGATCTCGGTGCGACGGTCGTCCCCGAAGCGGTCGACGATCTCGGTCAGCTCGTCGATGATGATCGAGCGCTGACGCTCCGGCCGGGCGAGGATGTCCTCGAAGTCGGCGATCTTCAGCTCGAGGGCCTCGGCCTCCTCGTGGATCTTCTGGCGCTCGAGGGCGGCCAGGCGACGCAGCTGGAGTTCGAGGATGGCGCGGGCCTGGATCTCGTCGACGGAGAGCAGCTCCATCAGGCCGTTGCGGGCCTCCTCCACGTCGGGCGAGCGACGGATGAGGGCGATGACCTCGTCCAGTGCGTCGAGCGCCGCCAGGTAACCGCGCAGGATGTGCGCACGCTTCTCGGCCTCACGCAGACGGAACTGGGTGCGGCGGACGATGACCTCGACCTGGTGGTCGACCCACGCGCTGATGAACCCGTCGAGCGCCAGGGTGCGCGGGACACCGTCGACGATCGCGAGCATGTTGGCGCCGAAGTTCTCCTGCAACTGCGTGTGCTTGTACAGGTTGTTGAGCACGACCTTCGCGACCGCGTCGCGCTTCAGCACGATGACCAGTCGCTGACCGGTGCGCCCGGAAGTCTCGTCGCGGATGTCGGCGACGCCGGCGAGACGACCGTCCTTCACGAGCTCGGCGATCTTGATCGCCAGGTTGTCCGGGTTGACCTGGTACGGCAGCTCGGTGACGACCAGGCAGGTGCGGCCCTGGATCTCCTCGACGCTGACGACGGCACGCATCGTGATCGATCCGCGGCCCGTCCGGTAGGCGTCGACGATCCCCCGGGTACCGAGGATCTGCGCCCCGGTGGGGAAGTCCGGGCCCTTGATCCGCTGCATCAGGGCCTCGAGGAGCTCTTCACGCGTCGCGTCGGGGTGTTCGAGCGCCCAGACGGCACCGGCAGCGACCTCGCGCAGGTTGTGCGGCGGGATGTTCGTCGCCATGCCGACCGCGATGCCGACGGAGCCGTTGACGAGCAGGTTCGGGAACCGGGCCGGCAGGATCGCCGGCTCCTGGGTCCGACCGTCGTAGTTGTCCTGGAAGTCGACGGTCTCTTCCTCGATGTCCCGCACCATCTCGAGAGCGAGCGGGGCCATCTTGGTCTCGGTGTACCGCGGCGCCGCGGCGCCGTCGTTGCCGGGAGATCCGAAGTTGCCCTGCCCGAGCGCGAGCGGGTAGCGCAGCGACCACGGCTGCACGAGACGGACCAGTGCGTCGTAGATCGCGCTGTCACCGTGCGGGTGGAACTGTCCCATCACGTCGCCGACCACGCGCGAGCACTTCGAGAATGCCCGGTCCGGACGGTAGCCACCGTCGTACATCGCGTAGATCACGCGGCGGTGCACCGGCTTGAGACCGTCGCGGACCTCCGGCAGCGCGCGCCCGACGATGACGGACATCGCGTAGTCGAGGTAGGAGCGCTGCATCTCGAGCTGCAGGTCGACCTGCGAGATGCGGTCACCGGAGACGACGATGTCCCCGCTGTCGCCGTGCACGATCTCGGGCTCGTCGGCGCCGTTCTCGTTGTCGTCAGCCATGTGCTTGCGTTGCCTTCCTTGACAGCCTGGAGGCTCGTCGTCCGTCGGTCGCGCCGGGCGCGACCACGTGGGGTCGGGTCGGGTCGACGCGGCTCACGCCGCGCCTCCCGGCCTAGATGTCCAAGAAGCGGACGTCCTTCGCGTTCTGCTGGATGAACTGGCGACGGGCGTCGACGTCCTCACCCATGAGCGTCGCGAAGACGCTGTCCACCGCGGCCGCGTCTTCGAGCGTGACCTGCAGGAGCGTCCGGGTGTCCGGGTTCATCGTGGTGTCCCACAGCTCCTTGTAGTCCATCTCGCCGAGGCCCTTGTAGCGCTGGATCCCGTTGTCCTTCGGGATGCGCTTGCCGGCGGCGATGCCGGTCTGCAGCATCGCGTCGCGCTCCCGGTCGCTGAACACGTACTCGTGTGCCGAGTTCGACCACTTCAGGCGGTACAGCGGCGGCTGCGCCAGGTACACGTAGCCGCGCTCGATGAGCGGCCGCATGTAGCGGAACAGCAGCGTGAGCAGCAGCGTCGTGATGTGCTGGCCGTCGACGTCAGCATCGGCCATCAGCACGATCTTGTGGTACCGGGCCTTGTCCGGGTCGAAGTCCTCACCGATGCCGGCGCCGAACGCCGTGATCATCGACTGGATCTCCTGGTTGGCCAGGGCGCGGTCGAGCCGGGCCTTCTCGACGTTGAGGATCTTGCCGCGCAGCGGCAGGATCGCCTGCGTCATCGGGTTGCGGCCCTGGACGGCGGAGCCACCGGCGGAGTCACCCTCGACCATGAAGATCTCCGACAGGGTCGGGTCCTTCGACTGGCAGTCCTTGAGCTTGCCGGGCATGCCGCCCGACTCGAGGAGTCCCTTGCGCCGGGTGGTCTCGCGGGCCTTGCGGGCGGCGAGCCGGGCCTGCGACGCCTGGATCGCCTTGCGGACGACGTCGCGCGCCTGCGTCGGGTTGCTCTCGAACCAGTGGGTGAGCTCCGTGCCGACCACACGCTGTACGAACGACTTGGCCTCGGTGTTGCCGAGCTTGGTCTTGGTCTGGCCCTCGAACTGCGGTTCGCCGAGCTTGATCGAGATGACGGCGGTGAGCCCTTCACGGATGTCGTCACCCGTGAGGTTGTCGTCCTTCTCCTTGATGATCTTCGCTTCGCGCGCGTAGCGGTTCACCAGCGTGGTGAGTGCAGCGCGGAAGCCCTCTTCGTGGGTGCCACCCTCGTGCGTGTTGATCGTGTTCGCGAAGGTGTGGACGCTCTCCTGGTAGGAGGTGTTCCACTGCATCGCGACCTCGAGCGCGATCTTGCGCTCCGGGTCCTCGGACTCGAAGCCGATGACGTCCGGGTGGACCAGGTCGGCCTTCTTCTGCGCGTTGAGGTACTCGACGTAGTCGGCGAGCCCGCGCTCGTAGCGGAAGGAGTCGTTGCGGGCCTCTTCGCCCTCGGCCGGGGTCCGCTCGTCGACGAGCGTGAGACGCAGGCCCTTGTTGAGGAACGCCATCTGCTGGAACCGGCCACGCAGCGTCTCGTAGTCGAACTCGACCGACTCGAAGATCTCGGCGTTCGGCCAGAAGGTGATCGTGGTGCCGGTCTCGTCGGAGGCTTCGTCCTGGGACAGCGGCGCCACGGGGACGCCGTCGGTGTAGCTCTGCCGCCAGACGTGTCCCTGTCGACGGACTTCGACGTCGAGCTCGCTCGAGAGCGCGTTCACGACGGAGGAGCCGACACCGTGCAGACCACCGGACACCGCGTAGCCACCGCCGCCGAACTTGCCGCCGGCGTGCAGGACGGTCAGGACGAGCTCGACCGTCGAGATGCCTTCGTTCGGGTGGATGTCCACGGGGATGCCACGGCCGTTGTCGACCACGCGGACGCCGCCGTCTTCGCGGATCGTGACGTTGATCGTGTCGCAGTACCCGGCCAGCGCTTCGTCGACGGAGTTGTCGACGATCTCCTGCACCAGGTGGTGGAGACCACGGGGGCCGGTCGATCCGATGTACATGCCCGGGCGCTTGCGGACGGCTTCGAGCCCTTCGAGCACCTGGATCTGGTCTGCGCCGTACGATGGTTCGCTCTGCGGGGCCAGCTCCTGCGGCTGGACCTCGTCACTCTGCGGGTCTCGCTGGTCGTCGTCAGATTCAGATGTCATGTCGGGGGTGCTCCTGCCTGCGCGCGGAACGCCCGCGCACTGCACTCCCCAGTCTACCGCAGCAGGGCCCGAGTCCGGGGGCCGTACGCCTCACAGAGCGACGAATCTCAGACGGATGGATGATTTCGTCTGGTCAACCGTAGGTATCGCGAGGGCCGCGCCCCTGGACCGACCTGAGGCCGCGTTTCCATGTGGGGGCGTCCGGGCCGGAAACCCGGATGGACTCGACCCCCGCTGCCGGGTACCGCTGGGCGATGGTCGTCGTGACCGTCCCGCGCATCAGTCGGAGCTGCGTCGCCCAGGCCGTCGAGTCGCACCGGATGACCAGCGCGCCGTCCTCGATCGTCACCGGTGTGGAGTGCTTCGCGAGTTCGTCACCGACCACGCTGGGCCAGTCCACGAACAGTTCGGAACGTGCCAGCGGTTCGGTCCAGCCGAGTTCAGCGGTGAGGGCACCCATCACGTCGCCGAGGCCCGCGGGCTCTCTTCCCTTGCCGTACGGCACGGAGTCCGGGTCCTGTCCGGCGGCTCGGCGGCGTCGGGCATCGAGGCCGCGCTTCGACGGGTCGCCGAAGACGGCCTTGAAGTGCTGGTAGACGCGGGAGGGTTCCGCGGGCTTCCGGGGGGCGGGCATCAGGACGCCGCCGGGGTGGGATCCGGACGGGAGGCACGGTCCACGTCCGCCTCGTCGGTCACGATGGCGCCCGCCTCGATCCGCACGGTGTGCGCGGTGAGCTGGCCGGGGACGTCGCCGTGCACGGCCGCGGTGATGAGCACCTGCTCGTAGTCGGCGACCGCTCCGGCCAACCGCTCACGCCGCGATTCGTCGAGTTCCGCGAACACGTCGTCGAGGATGATGATCGGGTCCCCGAGCGAGGACTCGGCGCGGAGGATGGTCGCCGACGCGAGCTGCACGGCGAGTGCGAACGACCAGGACTCCCCGTGACTGGCGTATCCGCGGGCCGGTAACCCGTTCAGCTCGAAGAGCACGTCGTCCCGGTGCGGGCCGGTGAGGGTCAACCCGCGGTCCAGCTCGTCCCGCCGCCGCCGCTCGAGCGCCGCTCGGAAGGCCTCGGCAGCGGAGGCGATGGTGACCGGCTCCTCCGGGGTCCCGAGCACCGGGTCCGTCGCGGCCGCGTCCTCCGGGTCGGCACCGCGGACACTGAGCACACCGGCGATCGACGCCTGGTGTCGCTCGCCGGCGACCGTCGCGTACGACTCCGTCACGAACGGGGCCAGCCGCCGCGTGAGGTGGTCGCGCGCCGCGATGATCTCGGCGCCGAACTCGACGAGTCGGTCGTCCCAGACGTCGAGCGTCGAGAGTGCCCCCGCCTTCGCCCCGGTCGCGCGCGCGGACTTGAGCAGCGTGTTCCGCTGCCGGAGCGTCCGGTCGTAGTCGGCCAGGACGCCCTGCATCCGCGGCGCGATCTGGACGAGGAGCTCGTCGATCATCCGACGGCGCCCGGACGGTTCGCCGCGGACGAGCGCCAGGTCCTCCGGCGCGAAGAGCACGCTCGTGCAGTACCGCGGCAGTTCACGTGGCTTGATCGCCGACCGGTTCACCTGCGCCCGGTTCGATCCGGTGCGGTTGATCTGCACCTCGGCGAGGATGCTCCGGTCCTCGTGCGCGAGCCGCGCCCGCACGATCGCGGAGTCACAGCCCTGCCGGACGAGCGCGGCGTCGGTGGGGACCCGGTGCGAGCCGAGGGTCGAGAGGTACCCGATCGACTCGACGAGGTTGGTCTTGCCCTGACCGTTGCGGCCGACGAACAGGTTCGGCCCGCGTGCGAAGTCGACGTCCGCCTCCCGGTAGTTCCGGAAGTCGGAGAGCTGGAGATGGTCGACGTGCACGCGGGCCGAGACGGGTCGAGGGGGTTACCCCGACCGACTACGCCTTCTTGACGGCGTGGCCGCCGAACTGGTTGCGCAGGGCCGCGACGGCCTTCATCGTCGGGGACGCACTGCCCTGACGCGAGACGAAGCGGGCGAACATGGCCGCGGAGAGCGCCGGCATCGGCACCGCGAGCTCGATGCCCTCTTCGAGGGTCCACCGACCCTCGCCGGAGTCGTCGACGTAGCCCTCGATGGCGTCGAGCTTCGGGTCCTCGTTGATCGCGAGGACCATGAGGTCGAGCAGCCAGGAGCGAACGACGGTGCCGCGCTGCCAACCGGCGAAGACGGCGGGGACGTCGGTGATGATGTCCTTCGCCTCGAGGAGCTCGTAGCCCTCGCCGTACGCCTGCATGATCGCGTACTCGATGCCGTTGTGGACCATCTTCGCGTAGTGCCCCGCGCCGATGCCGCCGGCGTGCGAGAAGCCCTCTTCGCGCGGGCCCTCGGGACGCAGCGCGTCGAAGACGGGCATCGCACGCTCGACATCCGCGACGTCACCGCCGGCCATCATGCCGTACCCGTTGTCCTTGCCCCAGACGCCGCCCGAGACGCCGACGTCCATGTAGCGGATGCCCTTGGCGTCGAGCTGCTTCGCGTGCACCTCGTCGTCGAGCCACTTCGAGTTGCCGCCGTCGATGACCAGGTCGCCCGGCTCGAGGACCTCGGCGAGGTCGGTGATGACGTCGTCGGTGATCTTCCCGTGCGGGACCATCACCCAGACCAGGCGCGGCCCGGTGAGTGCCGCTGCCAGTGCGCCGAGGTCGGCGACGTCCGACACGGCGGGGTTCGCGTCGTACCCGACGACGTCGATCCCTGCGTTGCGCAGACGCGCACGCATGTTGTTGCCCATCTTCCCGAGGCCGACAAGACCGATCTGCATGATTTCCTCTTCTTCGTCGATGTCGCGCTGATGCAGGTGGTGGCGCGTCAGCGCAGGATCCCCGTTGCGACTAGCGCAGCAGGAGGTTGGGCTGGAGCAGGTACCGGTATCCGTCCGTGGCCGGTTCCTCTCGCGAGGACTGACCGGTGATCAACACCGGTCCCGGCTTGTTCGGGTTCTCCGTCTTGGTGAAGGAGATCCGGACGAATTCGGAGTGCACTGCATTCAACCCGTCGAGGAGGAAGGCCGGTTTCAGGGAGACAACCGTTTCCTCACCGGTCAGCAACGCATCGATCGACTCTGACGCCTGCGCTTGTTCGGAACCGATCGCCTCGAGCGTGAGCCCGTCGACCGTGAAGGAGAACCGGAGCGCGGCTTCGCGCTCCAGGACGAGGGAGACCCGTCGGACGGCTTCGACCAGTTCCGCGGTGTTGATCACCGCGTGGTCCTGGACCGTCTCGGGGAACAGCCGGCGGACCGGCGGGTAGTTGCCCTTGATGAGCAGGGAGGTCACGGTCTTGTCGTCGGCGTGGAACGCGATGAGTTCGCGGTCGGAGCCACCGCTGATCGAGACCGACACCGTCGTGGCCGAACCGAAGGTGCGACCGACCTCCTGCAGGGTCCGGGCCGGGACGAGGGCGTGGAGGGTCGTGGCTGCGTCGCCGTCGTTGCCGGCGCGGCCCGAGTCCCACTGGATGGTGCGGACCGCGACGCGGTAGCGGTCGGTCGCGATGAGCGAGACGTCGTGCTCGCCGACCTCGAGCTGGACACCGGTGATGACCGGGGTGACGTCGTCACGGCTGGCGGCGACCGCCACCTGCGAGACGGCTTCGGAGAAGGAGTCGCCGGGGATGACGCCGGTCTGCGGACCGATCTCGGGGAGCGTCGGGTACTCCTCGACGGGCATCGACAGCAGCGTGAAGTGCGCCGAGCCGCAGGTGACCGTGATCCGGGAGTCCTCGGTCGAGAAGCTGACCGGGGCGTTCGGCAGTCGGCTCGCGATGTCGTTCAGCAGTCGGCCGGAGACGAGCACCGTGCCCGGGTCGTCGATCTGCGCGGCGATCGACGTCTGCGCCGAGACCTCGTAGTCGAACGACGACAGCGTCAGACGATCACCGTCGGCGTGGATCAACACACCGGACAGGATCGGGAGGGTCGTGCGCTGTGGGAGGAGTTTCACCGCGAAGGAGACGGCTTCGGAGAAGACGTCCCGGTTGACCTCGAACTTCACGGCGTGGACCCCTGTCGATCGGTTGACTGCCCGGCCGCCCCATTGTGGCACAGCGTCGGCAGACCGCCGATCCGTGTCATTCGCCGTCCCCAGAGGTTGGCCCAGGGAGAGGGAGAGAGAAGAGAGGAGTAATGGTCTTAACGCCTGTGCACACTGTGGACAACTCTGGGGATGCCGCTCCCCGACTGGGAACTACAACCGTGTGACTTGTTGGCGGCGTGTGAGCGACCTCTGGATGAGTGAAAATCATCTATCCACTTCTCTCCCCAGTTTCCACAGGTGCCCCTCCGGCTGTGTACAAGCGGGCGGCGTGTCCTCCACAGTTATCCACAGGCTTTCCACACTGTGGGGAATCCGCCGCATGGAACCGTCTCAGATGGTGGACGCACGCAGAAGGAGGCCGATCCCGGGTGCGGGACGGGCCTCTCCCCACCGGCACGGCCTGCCCGCCGCTGCGCGTCGGTCAGGGACCGGCGGCGTGGGCCCTGGACGGGGGGTGGCGCGGTGGTACGCGCTACCGGTACCGGCGGTCCTGCTTGATCCGACTGGTCAGTTCGGTGACCTGGTTGTAGATCGAGCGGCGCTCCTTCATGAGCTCGGCGATCTTCTTGTTGGCGTACATGACGGTCGTGTGGTCGCGGTTGCCGAACAGCTGGCCGATCTTCGGCAGCGACAGGCTCGTGAGCTCACGGCACAGGTACATCGCGATCTGGCGTGCCGTGGCGATCGCCTGCGACCGGGACGAGCCGTAGAGGTCGTCGACCGAGAGCTTGAAGTAGTCCGCGGTGTGGTTGATGATGTCCGTCGGCGCGATGACGTTGTCCTCGTCCAGGGTGATCAGGTCCTTGAGGACCGTCTGCACCAGCGCCATGTCGACGGCCGTCCGGTTGAGGCTCGCGAACGCGGTCACCCGGATCAGGGTGCCCTCGAGCTCCCGGATGTTGCTCGACACCTTCGACGCGATGAACTCCATGATGTCGTCCGGCACCTGCAGGTGGTCCGACTGTGCCTTCTTGCGGAGGATCGCGATGCGTGT
This sequence comes from Curtobacterium sp. MCPF17_047, assembly GCF_003234045.1. Classification (NCBI taxonomy): domain Bacteria; kingdom Bacillati; phylum Actinomycetota; class Actinomycetes; order Micrococcales; family Microbacteriaceae; genus Curtobacterium; species Curtobacterium sp. MCPF17_047. Next base: position 143,943 of record NZ_QKSF01000001.1, read on the forward strand.
CTCGAGGTCGGGTGCCTGCACGTCCGTGATCAGGCCCCACTCGAAGCGGCTGCGCATCCGGTCCTCGAACCCGGTGAGGTGCTTCGGCGCCACGTCCGACGTGATGACGACCTGCTTGTTGTGGTCGTGCAGCGTGTTGAACGTGTGGAAGAAGGCCTCCTGCGTGGAGTCCTTGCCCTGCAGGAACTGGATGTCGTCGATCAACAGGATGTCGATGTCGCGGTAGCGCTGCTGGAACTGGTTCGAGCGGTTGTTGGCGATCGAGTTGATGAAGTCGTTGGTGAACTCCTCGCTCGACACGTACCGGACCCGGATCCCCGGGTACAGGCTCTCGGCGTAGTGCCCGATCGCGTGCAGCAGGTGGGTCTTGCCGAGACCCGAGTCGCCGTAGATGAACAGCGGGTTGTAGGCCTTCGCCGGCGCCTCGGCCACCGCGACCGCCGCGGCGTGGGCGAACCGGTTCGAGGCACCGATCACGAAGTTGTCGAAGTTGTACTTCGGGTTGAGCCGGGACTCCGGGCGGCCGCCGGTCCCGGGTGAGTCCACCGGGCTCGGGATGAACGGCGCCTCGATGTACTGGCGCGGTGCAGCGGTCTGCGGGACGTGTTCCTGCACCGGCTCGGCGTAGGAGGGCACCGCGACGGCGTCGACCCGCGGCTCCGAGGCCATGTCCGGGTTGACGGTGATCGCGAAGTTGGCGACCGAGTCGTCACCGATCCGCGAGACCGCCTCGGTGATGGGCACCCGGATGCGCTGCTCGAGCATGCCGCGGGTCAGGTCGTTCGGGACCTCGAGGTAGAGGGTCCCGGCGAGGACGCCCTTCGGTTCGACGAGGTTGAGGAACCCGTGCAGCTGCGGCGTGATCCGGTCGTCGTCGGAGAGGATCCCGAGGACCGACGACCAGAGGTCCTCGACGGGGTCGGCCGGCATCGTCATGGCGTGCTCGTCTCCTGGTCTCACTGCTCGGGTGCGTCGCTCTGCGGGCGTGGTCGGTCCGGGTCTGTCCCGTCCGGATCCGGTCCGTCCGGCACCAGGCCGGGCGTCGACCGGCGAGCGAGCCACGCCGGGCCGGCCCGCGCCTCCTGGACTGCCGGAGGCGATCGGCGCGGTCTTCTGGCGCCGTTTCCCCGTCGAGCTTCCCACAGGGTTGTCCACAGTCTGCTCCACGGCCGCGCGGACCGAGGTCGAGGGGGTACTCGCCCGTACTACCGGGCTTCCGGCGGTGCGGTGACACAACTGTAAAGGACCGGGGCGCGTCGTACCCAACGGAAGTTGTCCCCAGTGTGGAGAATCGGGAGCACGCGATGCTGCGGGTGGCCACCGGCCCGCGGGTATTTGACCTCGCAGCCCTCGTCACGTACCGTTGTCCAGTTGACTGCGGCCGTTCGGTCGCGCCTTCCGCGTCAACCAACGCATACGTGACGGCTCGCCGCGAGCAGCCGTGTGGAGATCATCATGAGCAAGCGCACCTTCCAGCCGAACAACCGCCGCCGCGCCAAGAAGCACGGCTTCCGCGCCCGCATGCGCACCCGTGCGGGCCGCGCCATCCTCGCCGCACGCCGCGGCAAGGGGCGCACCGAGCTCTCCGCCTGATCCGCGGGGGTCCTCGTCGTGTTGGCCCGAGCCAACCGCATCGTCCGAGGCGACGACTACCGGATGGTCGTGCGCCGTGGCCGCAAGAGCGCCACGGCGCACGCTGTCGTGTCGGTGGTCCGTCGCCTCGATGACGATCCCGGTCCCACCAGGTTCGGGTTCATCGTGGCGAAGACCGTCGGGAACGCGGTGACGCGCAACCTCGTGCGACGCCGACTGAAGGCGATCGCGCACGGGGTCCTCCCGAGCGCACCGCTCGGGTACGACGTGGTGGTGCGTGCACTGCCAGCCGCCGCGCAGGCCGCATGGCCTACCCTGCTCGAAGACATCACGCGCTCCTTCGCGCGCGGTGTGGAGAAGGCAGCATGAACCGGTTCCTCTGGGTCCTCGCGTTGCTCCCACGCAACGCGTGCGTCGTGGTGCTCCGGGCCTACCGAGCGGTGATCTCGCCGCTCTACGGCAACGTCTGTCGGTACCACCCCTCGTGCTCGCGGTACGCGCTCGAGGCGATCCAGCAGTACGGCGTGGTCCGCGGATCGGCGATGGGCGCTTGGCGCATCGCCCGGTGCAACCCGTGGGCAGCCGGCGGGATCGACGACGTCAGGGAACGTCGCCGCCCCTTCACCGTCAGTCGGTTCGGGTTCGTCCTCGCGCCGATCCCGCAGCAACAGCAGACCTCGGCCGGCACGGTCCGTCCGGTGCTGCTCCCCCAGCGCACTCGAAAGGCGTGACCGTCCCCATGGACCTCATCGGTACGATCCTCTGGCCACTCAAATGGGTGGTGTCCGCGATCCTGGTCGGTTTCCACTGGGTCTTCGAGAACCTCGGGATGGACCCCTCCGCGGGCATCACGTGGGTGCTGTCGATCATCTTCCTGACCTTCGTGGTGCGCGGCGCGCTGATCCCCATCTTCGTTCGACAGATCAAGTCGCAGCGACGGATGCTGGAGGTCGCCCCGCAGCTCAAGAAGATCCAGGACAAGTACAAGGGCAAGAAGGACCAGTTCTCGCGTGAGGCCATGTCCCGCGAGACGATGGCGCTGTACAAGGAGACCGGGACCAACCCGCTGAGCTCCTGCCTGCCGCTCCTGATCCAGATGCCGATCTTCTTCTCGCTGTACTCCGTGCTGCACGAAGCCCAGATCAACAAGACGGGCATCGGCCTGCTCTCGAGCGACCTCGCGAAGTCGTTCGGCAACGCCTCGCTGTTCGGCGCACCCCTGCACGAGACGTTCACGAACGCATCGGGTTGGGAAGTCCGGGTCATCGCGGGCTTCATGATCGTCGTGATGACGGCCTCGCAGTTCATCACGCAGCTGCAGCTCGTCGCCAAGAACATGTCGCCGGAGACCAAGGAGTCTCCGATGTACCGCCAGCAGAAGATGATGCTGTACGTGCTCCCGCTGGTCTTCGTGATCTCGGGTCTGTCGTTCCCCCTCGGCGTCATGTTCTACTGGCTGGCCTCGAACATCTGGACGATGGCGCAGCAGTACTTCGTCATCCGCAGCATGCCGACGCCCGGGTCCGAGGCGGCGCTCGCCCGTGAGGCCCGTCTCGCGAAGAAGGCGCAGCGCAGCGGTTCCTCCGCGACCGCCGGCGTCCTCACCGAAGCCGGCGCCGGGGCCTCCCTGGCCGAGGTCGAAGCCCGCGTGAACAACCAGCGCCAGCAGCCGGTCGGCAAGTCGCGCGCCAAGAAGAACGGGAAGACCAAGTGAGCGAGCAGGACACCGCTGCGGTCGTCGACACCACGGACGACCAGCACCTCGCCCCCACCGACGCGACGGTCGACGTGGACCGCGATGACGTGGACGGTGATGAGGTGGATGGCGACGACGAGACCCGCGACGAAGCGGACATCGCTGCCGACTACATCGAAGAGTTGCTCGACATCTGCGACCTCGACGGCGACATCGAGATCGAGGAGCGGGCTGGTCGCGTCTACCTGACCGTCACGGACGACGGGGCGGCCCTGCGCGTCCTCGCCAAGCCGGACACGGTCACGGCACTGCAGGAGCTCACCCGGATCGCCGTGCAGGCCGAGACGGGCGAGTTCAGCCGCCTGATCCTGGACATCGGTGGATCGCGGGACGCCCGTGCCACGGAGCTGCAGCGTCTGGTGGACACCGCTGTCGAGCGCATCGAGGCCGGTTCGACCACCGCGGCGCTCCCCCCGATGTCGTCCTACGAGCGCAAGTTGGTCCACGACCTGGTCGCCGAGAAGGGCTTCCACTCGGAGTCGGAGGGCGAGGGCCGGGACCGCCACACGGTCATCACGCGATGACGGATACCGACGTCACGGCCGGTTCGGAGCCTCCTGTTCTGGAGGCCGAGCCGGCCGTTGCCGCGAGCCTCTTCGGGAAACAGATCGACGTCGCACGGTCGTTCGCGAACGAGCTCGCCCGTCGTGGTGAAGAGCTGGGCTTGATCGGTCCCCTCGAACTCCCCCGGCTCTGGACACGACACATCCTCAACTCTGCCCTGGTGGCCCCACTCCTCCATGAGGGTGCATCCGTCGGCGACGTCGGATCGGGCGCCGGTCTGCCCGGGCTGGTGTTGGCCATCGCTCGTCCGGACGTGTCGATGACGCTCATCGAGCCGATGGAGCGGCGGACGGACTGGCTCCGTGGTGAAGCGGACCGCCTGGGACTCGAGAACGTCACGGTGGTCCGTGCGCGCGCCGAAGACGTTGCCGATGAGCTCGTGCTCGACCAGGTCACTGCGCGCGCTGTGAGTGCGCTCTCGAAGCTCATCCCGCTGACGGTCCCGCTCGTCCGGTCCGGCGGGCAACTCATCCTCATGAAGGGCGCGCGCGTCGATGACGAGGTCACGGCCGCTCGCAAGGTGATCTTGCGCACCCGACTTGAAGACGTCGAGGTCCTGGAGCTCGGGGTGGGTGTGGTCGACGAGACCACGCGTGTCTTCCGGGCTACAGTTGACTGACGCCACCGGTCCGGTCTGACTGGGCTCGGCTGCTGCACGGTTCCGCCGCTGCGCGGGCTGATGCGTCGAGGGGCGAACGCACCGCAATGGGCCCCGATGTTCCACGTGAAACACAGACCGGGGAAGAGGCACTCGTTGAGTTCATCCACTGACTACGACGCGTCGACGCCCCTCGCGCGCGAGATCGCTGATCTCAACCGGCGGCGACGCGCCATCGCGACCCAGCAGTTCCCGCTGCCGGAGAAGACGCGGGTCTTCACCGTGTCGAACCAGAAGGGTGGCGTCGGAAAGACGACCACCACCGTGAACCTCGCGGCGGCGTTGGCGCACGGCGGAGCCCGGGTTCTCGTGATCGACCTCGACCCGCAGGGCAATGCGTCGACTGCTCTCGGGATCGACCACCAGGCCGAGGTCGCGAGCATCTACGACGTCATCGTGGACGAGGCTCCCATGGCGGACACGGTCCAGCGCTCCCCCGAATCGGAGACTCTGTGGTGCGTGCCGGCGACGATCCACCTGGCGGGTGCCGAGATCGAACTCGTCTCGCTCGTCGCCCGCGAGCAGCGGTTGCGGACCGCGCTCGACGAGTACTTGGCCTCGGTCGACGAGCCGTTCCACTACGTCTTCATCGACTGCCCGCCGTCGCTCGGCCTGCTGACGATCAATGCCTTCGTCGCGGCCAAGGAAGTACTCATCCCGATCCAGTGCGAGTACTACGCGCTCGAGGGTCTGAGCCAGCTGCTGCGGAACATCGAACTGATCGAACGCCACCTGAACCCGCACCTCGCCGTGTCGACCATCCTGCTGACCATGTACGACGGTCGAACGAACCTGGCGAACCAGGTCGCGAACGAGGTACGGACCCACTTCGGTGGCCAGGTGCTGCAGGCCATGATCCCCCGCTCGGTCCGGGTCAGCGAGGCGCCGAGCTACGGGCAGAGTGTGGTCTCGTACGACGTCAACTCCACCGGCTCGCTCTCCTACCTGGAGGCCGCAGCCGAGATCGCAGAACGAGGAGCAAAGGCCTGATGGCACCCAAGCGGACCGGACTCGGGCGCGGCATCGGCGCGCTCATCCCCACGACGAACGAGCAGCAGGAGCGGCCCGTCGACGTGTTCTTCCCGTCCGGGGGTACCTCGGCGGCGGACACGACCAGCGGCGGTTCCGGCGCGGGTACTGCAGAGGAGCTCCTTGCTGTCCCAGGGGCCCGGCTGGCGAACCTCAACCCGCTCGACATCGTGCCGAACGCCCAGCAGCCGCGGAAGGAGTTCCGCGAGGAAGAGCTCCAGGAGCTCGTGCACTCCATCCGCGAGATCGGGTTGCTGCAGCCGATCGTCGTGCGACCCATCCCGGGTGCTGCCGGCACCGCGCCACAGTACGAGCTCATCATGGGTGAGCGCCGCCTCCGCGCCACGAAGGAACTCGGACTGGCAACGATCCCGGCCATCGTCAAGGAGACCCCTGACGACGCCATGCTCCGGGACGCACTGCTCGAGAACCTCCACCGGGCACAGTTGAACCCGCTCGAGGAGGCCTCGGCCTACCAGCAGCTCTTGGCGGACTTCGGCATCACGCAGGAGCAGCTCGGACAGCGGATCGGTCGCTCCCGTCCGCAGATCACGAACACGATCCGTCTGCTCCGGCTGCCCTCCCCCGTGCAGCGCCGTGTAGCGGCGGGTGTTCTGTCAGCCGGGCACGCCCGAGCGATCCTGGCGGCGCCCGACGCCGAGGCGATGGAGTACCTGGCCGAGAAGATCGTCAACGAGGACCTGTCGGTACGGGCTGCTGAGGCGATCGCCCAGCAGCTCTCCACGAAGACACCGGCGAAGTCCCCCGCACAGCCGTCGAAGCGGCAGGTGCACTTCAACGACATGGCGGAGCGTCTCGGTGACCGGCTCAACACGCGCGTGAAGATCGCCGTGGGCGCCCGCAAGGGCTCGGTGACGATCGACTTCGCGAACCCGGACGATCTGGCTCGGATCCTCAAGGAGCTCGGAGTACAGGACCTGGCTGGTTGACGGCACAGCCAGGGCGATGAGCCGCTGTGTGGCCGTCTGCGGCGTCGGGAGCGCTCATGGTTGACCGGGTGCGGTCGGGGCCATGAACCGCGTCCTGCGGGCCCTGACTCGCGTCGAGGACCCGATGGACGTCTTCCGCGTCAGCTGATCGTCGGGGTTGTTGGCGTCGCCTTGCGGGAAGCGTCGTGACGGGTTCGCGCGGAAGCTGTCGGCTCTCCGTCGTTGAGCCATGCATCCTACCGGGCGGACGGCTGCCTCGAGAGGAGCCCTCCGCGCGGGCCGCAGTGGGGTGCAACGAGCTACACCGAGTTCTACGCTGCCCAGGGATGGCTGAAGCGATGTTCCACGTGGAACACTTCCGTGAGGGCCCAGAGTCTCTCGAGTGACAGGACACTCTCGCCACGAGTGCCACCTCGTGCTGGATCACGAGAGTCCGCCGCCTGGGCCTCTCCTGCACGGGTCTGCCGTTCGGTCACGACCGAGCCGTCCTGCTGGGAACGACCCCCCCGTCCTCGTAGGTGCGACGGCGAATGTTCCACGTGGAACGCCTGCCTGACACCCAACCCGGCTCGCCAGGCCGACGCTCCACGTCATTTGCCGGTCGTAGGACGGCGGCGCTCCGATCGCGAGAGACCCGTCGCTTTGACCAGCGGCGTCCTGTGCCGCGCCGGTAGATCAGGGCCACGGGTGCGGCTCTCTGGCTCACTTCCGGTGCAGCTGAGATGACGGAATCGTGAAGCGACCCGACGTGGTTCCGAGGGGAATCGACGCTGCTGTTGATCGCCCGCAGCAATCGGGTGTGGCTCAAGTCGTGGGGCCGATCTGCGCGGTGCGAGGTCGCGGCTGGTGCAGGAACGAAGCCGGATTGACGGCGCGAGTGATGCGATGCTCTCGCTTGACGCTCCCCTGCACCAGCTTGACCAGCCCGAAGGTGCCAGCGGACATTCCTCCGGACCGCGAGGTCGTCGAGAAGCTGTCTGAGCGGCTCACCGAGCACGTGTGCGAGGGTCACCTGGTCGCACCCGACGGCGGATCGCAGTGGCGGTGACGGGACGTGGCGACGACCCAGTGTCCGAGGGAGCCGTGGATGCGGTGAGGTACCAGCGCACCCGATCAGCGCCGTAACGACCCAGCGATGCAGTGAATGACGAGTGCGTGGATCAGTCACTGTGCCGCGCTCTGTCGCACGCGAGAGCTGAAGTACTGCCGTAGTGCCGCCGTGACGCGGTGGCGCAAGCAAGTGGTCGTGCAGTCGCGCTGGGCCAAAGCGCCCTGGCTTCGCCTGAACTGCACAAGCGGTTGGGTCCCCGAGTGGTCCTTGCGTTACTCCATGCGGTGCACCCGTGCTGCACTTGGCTGAGGCGTGACCGACATTCGGGCTACGAGGTGAGATCACCGCGGAGCAGGCGGTCGACGCCAGGCCGGGTGGGACGGCTCCCGTACGGAACTGCCGAGCGCGGCCACCGGACGACCGGGGACTGGCGCCCTGGTCGTGGGATCTGCGATGGTGGAGAGCAGCGCCCGAGTACCCCACGTGCTGATGCTGATGCTGGCTCGGAGCCGACATCGATGTTCCACGTGGAACATCGGGACGTCGTCGTCGCCCTTGCCCCAGCGCTGGTCGCGCAACCGCCCCAGGAGTGACCGGCGCCAGTAGGAAGCCCAGGAACTGACCCTCCGAGAGAGCCCCACGACAGAGCTCCGACCTCCCAACTCCCCCGGCAGGCCACGATGCTGAAGGTCGGCGGGAGTCAGCTGGGGCCGGCTGCTGTCCGGGCGCCGGGTCGACGCGTCAGGCCGAGTGGTCCCGGATGGCCTGCTCCGCCAACTCGGCGTAGGTCCACCCGAGGTCGAACCCTGACGCGGACAGTGCCTGCGGTACGAGCGACGTCTCGGTCAGCCCGGGCAGCACGTTGGCCTCGAGGAACCACGGCGTGCCGGCCCCGTCGATGATGAGGTCGACGCGGGACACGTGGCGCAACCCGAGTGCTCGGTGCGCCAGGACGGCTGCAGCGGAGGCAGCCTGCGACTGCTCTTCGCTGAGTCGCGCGGGCGTGAAGAAGGTCGTCTCCCCCGCGTTGTACCGCGCCTCGTACCCGTAGAACCCGTTGCGGGGCACGATCTCGACCGGCGAGAGCGCAGTCGGGCCGTCACCGGTGTCGATGATCCCGACGGCGATCTCGGTGCCCCGGATGAGCTGTTCGACGACGGCGTCCTCGCAGTACGTGTACGCAGCGACCATTGCACGCGGCAGGTCGTCGGCGTTCTCGACCAGGGTGACGCCCTGGGCGCTGCCGCCGCGTGCAGGCTTCACCGCGAGCGGGACGGGGTGCTCCGCGGCGATGGCCTGGAGGACGCCCACGGCACCGAGTTCCCGGAAGACGTCGTGCGACAGGGTGATCGAGCGCGGCGTCCGGACTCCTGCCAGGGACACGAGTGCCGACGCGGTGGGCTTGTCCCAGGCCAGGCGAGCGGACGTCGAGCGGGAGCCGACGTACGGGATGTCGAGGGCCTCCAGGATGCCGCGGAGCGCGCCGTCTTCGCCGGACGCGCCGTGGAGCGCGGGCCAGACGACGTCCGGCCGGTTCGCGGCCAGCGCGGGCAACAGCGAGGCGTCCGCGTCCCGCAGGTCGACCTGCCACCCGTAGCCGGTCAACGAGTCCGCGACCCGCCGACCGGACCGCAGGGAGATGTCCCGCTCGTGGGAGATTCCTCCGGCGACGACGACGACGTGACGGCTGGCGAACTCGGCCATGGGGCGATCCTCTGCGGATGTCGTTGATCGGTACGAAAGCCCTGGTCAGGGCATGTTCGGCTGCGGGGAGCTGACTGTCGAGGTGCTCACCGAGGCGCTCGAGCGACTGGCGGATCCGAAGGTCTCGACCAGTTCGAGCTCGTCGTTGACGACGGACGCCAACCGCTTCACCCCGACCCGGATCTGTTCCGGCGTCGGGTAGCAGAACGAGAGCCGGATGTTGCCGGCTCCGCGCCCGTCGGCGAAGAAGGCGGTGCCCGGTGTGTAGGCGACGAGCTCCTTCACTGCCCGGGGCAGCATGCCCTTCGAGTCGAGGGAGTCCGGCAGCGTGAGCCAGACGAAGAACCCGCCGTTCGGCACGGTCCAGCTGAGGTCGGGCAGGAACTCCCCCAGGGCGGAGAGCATGGCGTCACGGCGCTCGGCGTAGATCCCGCGGAAGGTGTCGACCTGACCCTTCCAGTCCGCGGCGTCGAGGTAGGCGTTGACGACGTACTGGCCGAACGAGTTCGGGGCGAGCACGGCCGACTCGTTCGCGAGCACGAGCTTCTCGCGGATCGCGTGTGGGGCGAGCGCCCATCCGACGCGGAACCCGGGAGCCAGAGTCTTCGAGAACGAGCCGAGGTAGACCACACCCTCGTCGTCGATCGAGCGGATCGCCTGGGGTGCCGGCTCGTCGAACCAGAGCAGCCCGTACGGGTTGTCCTCGAGCACCAGGATGTTGTTCGAGCGGCAGATGTCGAGCACCTCGATGCGGCGCTCCCGACTCATCGTGACACCGGCTGGGTTGTGGAAGTTCGGGATCGTGTACAGGAACTTCATCCGCTTGCCAGCGGCCCGGAGACGGGCGATCGTCTCGCGCAGGGCCTCGGGGACCAGTCCGAGCTCGTCCGTCGCCACGTGGACCGTCTCGGCCTGGTACGACCGGAACACACCGATGGCCCCGACGTACGAGGGGGACTCGGCCAGGACGACGTCGCCCGGATCGATGAAGAGCCGCGTGACGAGGTCCAGTGCGTGCTGGGACCCCGTGGTGACCACGACGTCCTCCGCGCTGGCACGGATGCCCTCGAGCGACATGACGTTGACGATGTGCTCGCGGAGGGACCGCAGGCCCTGTCCACCGCCGTACTGCAGCGCCATCGCGGAGTCCTCGGCCATCACCCGGTCGAGCGAGCCGGTGACCAGTTCACGGGGCAGCGCGGAGACGAAGGGCATGCCGCCGGCGAGCGAGACCACCTCCGGCCTCGACGCGACGGCGAACAGAGCTCGGACCTCGGAGGCGCTCAGCCCGGCGGTGCGCTGGGCGTAGGAGTCGTACCAGGGATCGAGACTGTTGCCGTTCGTCATCGAGTTTCCTCCACTCGGTCGTTCTCGCCACAGTACGACATGCAGCAGGGCGTCCGTCGTCCCCCCGCACAGGCCGATCGACGATCCGTGGCCTGTCTGCGGCCGGGCTGCGGCCTGGAGGCCCCCTCAGCGTCCGCCGGTCGGCGGACGCTGGACGGGCCTCCAGACAGACGAACGCCCCGCCCTCCGATGGAATGGAGGACGGGGCGTCCGGGTCTGTGCGGCGGATCTCCTACGCGAGGAAGTCCGCGAGGTCGGCCTCGAGGGCCGGCTTCGGCTTGGCGCCGATGACGGTCTTGACGACCTCGCCACCCTTGAACACCTTCATCGCGGGGATCGAGGTGATCTGGTAGTTCATGGCCGACTGGGGGTTGTCGTCGACGTTGAGCTTGACGATCTCGATCTTGTCGGCGTGCTCTGCGGCGATCTGGTCGAGGATCGGGGAGACCGCACGACACGGGCCGCACCATTCGGCCCAGAAGTCGACGAGGATCGTCTTGTCGGACTTGAGGACTTCGGCCTCGAACGTGGCGTCGGTCACTGCCTTTGCGCTGGACATGTTTGCTCCTTCGACGGGAAGTCGGTTCGGTGTGGTGAACGGGGACGCGGCGGCGCACATTCCCGTGGCGTGCAGGGGCCGCAGGTCAGACCCGGGCGGTGACGTCGATGATCGCCTCGGTCGGGGTGACGCCCTCGGCCTGGTCGGTGAGGTCGCGGTCGAGGTCGGCGAGGTACTTCTCGGCGTCGAGGGCTGCGACCGCACCCGAGCCCGCGGCGGTGATCGCCTGTCGGTAGGTCGGGTCGAGCACGTCACCGGCGATGAAGACACCCGGGACGCCGACGGCGCGGGACGAGCGGCCCTCGACGGCGAGCGTGCCTTCGGGGGCGATCTCGAGCTGACCGTGCACCAGGTGCGTGCGCGGGTCGTTGCCGATCGCGATGAACAGACCGTCCAGGGCGAGCGAGGACTCTTCCCCGGTCACGGTGTCCTTGAGCGTGACGCCTTCGACAGCGGAGCCACCCGTGATGCCGGTGACTTCCTTGTTCCACGCGAACTCGATCTTCGGGTCGTTCATCGCGCGGTCCTGCATGATCTTCGACGCGCGCAGGGAGTCCCCGCGGTGGATGACCGTCACCTTGTCGGCGAAGCGGGTGAGGAAGGTGGCCTCTTCCATCGCGGAGTCGCCACCGCCGACGACGGCGATGTTCTTCTGACGGAAGAAGAACCCGTCGCACGTGGCGCACCAGGAGACGCCGTGGCCGGAGAGACGCTCTTCGTCGGCGAGGCCGAGGTGGCGGTACGCGGAACCGGTGGCGTAGATGACCGTGAGGGCCTCGTACGTCTCGCCGGAGCCGACCGTGACCTTCTTGACCTGGCCGGTGAGGTCGACCGAGACGGCGTCGTCGTACAGGACCTCGGCACCGAACTTCTCGGCCTGTTCCTGCATCTTGATCATGAGGTCGGGGCCCTGGACGCCCTCGGGGAAGCCCGGGAAGTTCTCGACCTCGGTGGTCTTGGTGAGTTCACCGCCGGTCTCGACACTCGAGGCGACGATGAGCGGCTTCAGCTCAGCGCGCGCGGCGTAGATGCCGGCCGTGAACCCGGCGGGACCGGAACCGATGATGATGAGCTCGCGCATGCGTGACTGCCCTTCCGTTGCTTGCTGACCGGGTCAACCCATGGTAGCTGCGCCCCATTCCCGGGACTGGCTCCGCGGTCAGCGTCCGAGCCGGGCGCGCACGAGGTCGAGGGCACTGCGGACCTCGGCGTTCTTGACGACGACCAGCACGGCGAAGTAGACGGCCACCATCACGGCGCCGGCGAGCACCACGGTGATGAACGCGCTCGTGAAGTCGGACATGGCGAACCCGGTGCGGGAGTACCCGCCGAAGAACGTCGTGACGAGGAACCCGACCACGCCGGCGACGACTGCGGCGATGACGAACTGCAGGTGCGAGCGCGCGATGATGCGACCCTCGATGCCGTCGAGTCGACGGCGGACCACGACGAGGGCCACGATCGTCTGGGCCGAGCCGGCGATCGTCGTGCACGCGGCGAGCGAGAGCCCGATGATGTTCCCCGGCAGCAGGGTGACCGCGAGCGCACCGATCACGAACAGGACCGACTGCACGAGCTGCATGAAGAACGGGGTCCGGTGGTCGTGCATCGCCCAGAACACCCGCTGGACGATGAAGAGCATGCTGAACAGCACCAGTCCGGGCATGTAGGCGAGCAGGACGGCGCCGATCGAGAACGCACCGTCGAAGTCCGCGGCGAACATCCGGCCGAACGGTGCGGCGACCACCATCAGCGCCACCGACGAGAACACCGTGAACAGCCCGACGATCCGGAGCGACAGCGACAGGTTGCGCCGGACGGCTGCCAGGTCGCCGCGTTCGGCGTCGTGGCTCATCCGGGTGAAGTACGCGGTGGCGATCGACACGGCGATGATCGAGTGCGGCAGCATGAAGAGCAGCCAGGCGTTCTGCAGGACAGCGTTGCCGGCGTTGCCCGAGCCGAGCGAGGCCACGCGGGACTGCACGATGCCGGCGAGCTGCGTGACGAGGATCATCGCGAAGAGCCAGCCGGCGGCGGTCCCGGTCGCCTTGAGCCCGACGCCGCGCCACCGGAAGTCGGGGCGGAAGGTCAGGCCCGCGCGCTTCCAGAAGAACGGCAGGAACGCGGCCTGTGCCAGCACGCCGAGCGAGGCGCTGCCGGCGAGCACCGCGATCTTCAGCGGCGTCCAGTCGTCGGTGCCGGAGTTGACCGCGCGGTTCCCGAACATCGCGATGAAGACGACGAGGCCGGAGATCGCGATGACGTTGTTGATGAGCGGCGCCCAGGTGAACGGCCCGAACACCTGCTTGGCGTTGAGGACCTCACCGAGCAGCGAGTAGATCGCGTAGAAGAGGATCTGCGGCAGGCACCAGAACGCGAACGCCACGGCCAGGTCGGTGGCGGCCGGCGAGAAGCCCTTGCCGTCCTGCGCCTGCGCCGAGTAGAGACGCACCAGGAGCGGCGCGAGCAGGGTCGCGATGATCGTGATGACGACGAAGACCGAGCCTCCGAGGGTCACGATCTTGTTGACGTAGGCCCGCCCGCCGTCGCCGTTCTGCGACATCGAGCGCACGATCTGCGGGATGAGCACGGCCGACAGCAGTCCGCCGGCGATGAGCGCGTAGATGTTGTTCGGCAGCTGGTTCGAGACGGCGAACGCGTCGGCGGACCGGGAGTTCGCCTGGCCGATCGCGTAGGCGAGCACGAACGTCTTCGCGAACCCGAGCAGGCGGGAGATCATCGTCCCCGCCGCCAGCATCGCGCTGGCCCGGCCGAGGCCGCGGCCCTCGCCCTGTTCGGCGTCGACCTCGGCGCTGGGCTGGGTGGTGCTGATGGTCGGCTCCTCGGGGTGCGGGCGGTCGCCCTGGTCGTGTCGGTCGCCCTGGTCGCTCTGGTCGTCTCGGTCGGACGGGAGGCTCGACTCCATCCCGGCGCGCGCGATCGCGTCCTCGAGACGGTCGCCGTCCCCACCGACGGTGTCGGTGCCGGAGCTGGCCACGGCGATGGCGGTGGCGGCCCCGGGGACGGGGGCCGGGCCTCCAGACCGGGAGGTGTCAGCAGGTCGGACCACGTCGGCAGACCGGGACACGTCGGCGGCCAGCGGACGCTCGCCCGGCCCGGGGGGCTGGATCTCGAGGGGACGGTTGGGGTCGTCGTCCTCGGGTTCCGGCTCGCCGTTGCGGCGACGGAGGCGGCGGCGGACGTTGCGGAGGATCCCGAGGCCGAAGACCGCCACGACGGCGATCGCGGCGAGGGCCGTGATCACGGTCTCCCACTGCGCCTGCACGTTGATCTCGACCGTGGCGGGGGTGGCGATGCGGGCACCACTCGCGCTCGTCAGCGCCATCGACAGCGCGACCTTGCCGTTCGCGACCGACTGCACCGGGAAGGTGGTGCGGGTCGAGGAGCGGGGCTGGATCGTGACCTCGACGGCGTTCCGCTCGATGCGCAGGAACGAGTTCGACGGCGTGACGGTCAGGAACACCGTGACCGGCCAGTCGGAACGGTTCCGGACCGAGATCGGCAGCGAGGACCGGTCACCGAGCAGCGTGATGTCACTCGAGTTGACGATCCCGACGCTGCCGATGGTCTCCCGGTGGTCCGCGGCGATCCCGTCCACGACCGTCGTCAGTCCGTCGGTGTCCGCACGCCAGGCGTTCGACGCGGCGGCGAGGGTCCGCAGGCGGGCCGGAGCCGTGACCTGGACCGGGTCGGTGACCGCGCTGGCGAAGTCGACGAGCGCCTGCTCGGACCGCACCAGGCGCCGGAGGACCGTGAGCCGGTCGGCGCCGTCGTCACTGCTCTGCAGGGTGAGCGAGCCCGGCTTCGCGTCGACGACCGTGGAGAAGTCCGTCGGCGAGATCCAGGCGGTGTCCTCGAGGGCGTCCAGGGCCTGCTCCAGGCGGGCGGAGTCGGTCGGCCAGGACCGGCCGAGGGTCAGCAGGACCGGGCCCGTGGCGCTGCCCTGGACGGCGACGGTGGCGAGGGTGGCACGGAGCGTCGCCACGGCGCGGTCGGTGGCCCGTGCGGAGCGGGCGTCGGCGGCCTGGCGCAGGAGGTCGGACATGCCCTGGTCGGACACGAGGGCCTTGGTGGAGCCGACCTGCTCGGCGGCGGCGACCGTGGTGTCCCGGCCGGCGGAGGTGTTCCCGCTGGAGAGGATCGTCGAGGTGGAGCCGGCGGTGCGCAGAGCGGGGAGGTCGTCGGCGGCGACGGTGCCCTCGACGGGCCAGGCGACGGTGTCGACGGTCCAGGGGAAGGACACCAGCGAAGCCGAGGTAGGGATGGTGGCGGGGTCGGTCTCGTCGGCTCCGTTGCCGTTGCCGTCTGCCGCGTCTGCGCTGGCGGTGTCGGTCGGTCCGGTGGCGGTGTCGTCGGGGGTCTGCGTGGTGTCGCTGCCGCTGCCGCTGCCGCTGCCACTTCCCTGGTCGGCCGGGTCCTGCGCGGGGTCCGTGGCCGGGTCCGCCGGGGTCGCGGTGGCGGTCGGGCTCGGGGTCGCCCCGGGGAACCGGTCGGCGTCCACGGCGGCGGCGATGGCCTGGTCGAAGGAGATCGGCGCGGCGATGCCCGACAGCCCGGCCTGGCGCAGCCCCGTCACGTCCGCGTCGGCGTAGGACAGCGGGAACTTCTCGTTCCGGAGGCCCTCGAGCCGCTCGAGCCACGCCGTCGCGGAACTCGGGGCGTCGTCGCCGAGGATGCGGATCGACGCGATGATGCGGGGGTCGACGGCGAGGGCGACGCTGTGGCCGGCCGCCGCGTCGAGCTGCTGGGTCAGCGTGCCGTCCAGCGCGGTGTCGGCGGCCAGGGTGTTCGCGCTGAGTAGGCCGTCCTCGGTCGCCGGGACGGTGACGGGCATCGCGACCGCGACGTCGACCGGTGCGGGGTCGGGCCCGGGGTTCCAGGTGAAGGCGGAGCGCCCGACCGCGAGGGTCGATCCGGCGACGTACGAGGCCGCGATGCGTCGGGCGCCGAAGGGGTTGAGCGTGCCGAGACGGACGTCGGCGAACGGCACCGAGATCGAGTCGACCGTGACGGATCGGTGTGCCGGGACCTCCGGGATCGTCACCCGGTCCATGGGCTCGCTGGGGTAACCGTCTGACGAGGTGTCGTTGAGCCAGTCGGTGAGGATGTCGCGCGTCCCCACCACCGGCCGGATGATGTCCAGGTCCGCACGGCCCGCCGGCAGCGCGGTGTCCGTGTCGTTCGTCACCGTGACGGAGAGCGAGAGGTCGTCGCCGAGGTCGAGCACCCCGCGTCCGGAGGGGGTCACCTGGACCGACGTGGTGCCCGCCTGGGCCGTCGCCGGCGTCGCCGGCTTCGAGGTGGTGGCGGCGTCGGCGACGTCCACCGCTGCGGGCGCGATGACCAGACCGGTGGCGACCAGGGCGGACGCGGCGGCGGCGAGCACGGTACGGAGAATCTGCATGTGGGAGGGTCCTGGTCTTCAGCGGGCCACGACGAGTGTATGAGGCGCGACCATGACAGCAGGCGAGCGCGCAGGTGCTCGCGCCCACTATCTGGGATGATCGACGGCGTCATGCAGTCCGTAGCCCAGGCCGTCGAGCGACTCGACGCACTCGCCGCCACCGACACCGTCGACGTCCTCGCACGGGCGTTCGCCGCCGCCGGTCACGAGTTCGCGCTCGTCGGCGGACCCGTACGGGACGCCTTCCTCGGCCGTCCGGTGACCGACCTCGACTTCACGACGGACGCCCGACCCGACGCCGTCCTGGCGATCGTCGAGCCCCTCGCCAGCTCGACCTGGGACGTCGGCCGCCAGTTCGGCACCATCGCCGCGATGGTCCGCGGCGAGCAGGTCGAGATCACCACCTACCGCAGTGACGTCTACGACGGCGAGACCCGCAAGCCCGAGGTCACCTTCGGCGACACCATCGAGGCCGACCTGCTCCGCCGCGACTTCACCGTCAACGCGATGGCGCTCCGACTCCCCCAGCGCGAACTCGTCGACGTCCACGGCGGCGTCGAGGACCTGCTCGCGCAGCGCCTCGCGACGCCACAGGCGGCTCGGGTGTCCTTCCGCGACGACCCGCTCCGGATGATGCGCGCGGCACGGTTCACGGCCCAGCTCGGGTTCACCGTCTCCGACGACGTCCGTGACGCCATGTCCGACCTCGCCGACTCGATCGAGAACATCTCCGCCGAGCGCGTGCGGGACGAACTCGTGAAGCTCCTGAACACGGCGGTCCCGGTCGAGGGTGTCCGGCTGCTGGTCGACTCCGGCATCGCCGAGCGGATCCTGCCCGAGCTCCCCGCGATGAAGCTCGAGATCGACGAGCACCACCACCACAAGGACGTCTACGAGCACTCGCTCACCGTCCTGACGCAGGCCATCGGGTACGAGGCCGAACGCCACCCCGGCGACGCCCCCGACACGGTCCTGCGTCTGGCCGCACTGCTGCACGACATCGGCAAGCCGGCGACCCGGAAGCTCGAGCCGGGCGGCGCCGTGAGCTTCCACCACCACGACCTGGTCGGCTCGAAGCTCGCGAAGAAGCGGCTCCGCGCCCTGCGCTTCGACAACGACACGATCGCCTCGGTGTCCCGCCTGATCGAACTGCACCTGCGGTTCTTCGGCTACACCGAGGGCGCCTGGACCGACGCGGCCGTCCGTCGCTACGTCCGGGACGCCGGTGACCAGCTCGAGCGGCTGCACGAGCTCACCCGCTCGGACGTCACCACCCGGAACCGTCGGAAGGCGGACCGGCTCGGGTTCGCGTACGACGACCTGGAGGCCCGGATCGCCGTCCTCGCGGAGCAGGAGGAACTCGACTCCATGCGTCCCGACCTCTCGGGGGACGACATCATGCGGATCCTCGACATCCCGCCGGGGCGCGCGGTGGGCGAGGCGTACCGGTTCCTGCTCGAGGCGCGGATGGACGAGGGGCCGCTCGGACCCGAGGACGCCGAGGCGCGCCTCCGCACGTGGTGGGCGTCCCGCGACGCGTCCGCCTGACCGACGCCGGTCGCTCTGCACAGCCGGTGGCGCGCCTCCAGGCCGTCCGCTACGATGGGCAGGTTGTCTCGCGCGCATTCAGCGTGCCGAGGCACATGCATCAACCCTCCTGCCCCGGGAACTGCCCGGGGCCGCTGAGACCAGAGGAGGTGGGTTCCGCATGCACCAGTACGAACTGATGGCGATCCTCGACCCCGAGATCGATGAGCGCACCGTCGCTCCCAGCCTGGACAAGTTCCTCGCGGTCATCCGCAACGACGGTGGCACCGTCGACAACGTGGACGTCTGGGGCCGTCGCCGGCTCGCTTACGAGATCGCGAAGAAGAACGAGGGCATCTACGCCGTCGTGAACTTCACGTCGTCCGCCGACTCCGCCAAGGAGCTGGACCGCCAGCTCGGTCTCTCCGAGGCCGTGCTGCGCACCAAGGTCCTCCGCGCCGAAGAGGGCATGGCCCAGGTCGCCGCGCAGAAGCAGCGCGACGAAGCCCGTGCCGCCCGCAAGGCCGCCAACGCGTCGGCCTCGGCCGCCACGACCGCGAGCGCCGAGTAGCCCGTGGCCGGCGAAACCGTCATCACGGTGGTGGGCAACCTCACCGCGGACCCGGAGCTGCGCTACACGCAGAACGGGCTCGCCGTGGCGAACTTCACCATCGCGTCGACTCCTCGCACGTTCGACCGTCAGGCGAACGAGTGGAAGGACGGCGACGCGCTGTTCCTCCGTGCGAGTGTGTGGCGCGAGTTCGCCGAGCACGTGGCGGGGTCGCTGACGAAGGGCTCGCGCGTCATCGCGCAGGGTCGTCTCCGTCAGCGTTCCTACCAGGACCGTGAGGGTCAGCAGCGGACGAGCATCGAGCTCGAGGTCGACGAGATCGGCCCCTCGCTCCGGTACGCGACCGCCCAGATCACCCGTGCACCGGGTGGCAGTGGTGGTGGCGCCGGTGGTGGCCGTGGCCAGGTCGGCGGAGGCAACTCCTCCGGCGGCAACGGCGGCTACAACGGTGGCGCGTCCGGTGGCAACGGTGGCGGTCAGTCCGACGCCCCGTGGTCGCCGCAGGGTGGTCAGCAGGGTGGCGGGAACGCATCGTCGAACGACGTGTGGTCCACCCCCGGCGGCACCTACGACGACGAGACCCCGTTCTGATCCTCAGCGGTCTGACGACACAACTTCTTCTTCTCTAAGGACACACAATGGCTGGAAAGAGCACCGGCGATCGCCGGAAGCCTCGCGGTAAGGGCGGCAAGAACGCCGCTCCCGCGAAGTCGATCAAGGTCGGCGTCATCGACTACAAGGACGTTGCGACCCTTCGCAAGTTCATCTCGGAGCGTGGGAAGATCCGCGCCCGTCGCATCACCGGCGTCTCCGTCCAGGAGCAGCGCCTCATCGCCCGTGCCGTGAAGAACGCCCGTGAGATGGCGCTCCTCCCCTACGCCGGCTCCGGCCGCTGATCGGAGGTCGACGAATGTCGAAGCTCATCCTCACCCACGAGGTCTCTGGCCTCGGTTCCGCCGGTGACGTCGTCGACGTCAAGAACGGCTACGCCCGCAACTACCTGATCCCGCAGGGCTTCGCCGTGTCGTGGTCGAAGGGCGGCGAGAAGCAGGTCGAGTCGATCCGTGCTGCTCGTACCGCACGCGAGCTCGCCACCATCGAAGAGGCACAGGACCTCAAGATGAAGCTCGAGAACGCCACCATCCAGCTGTCGGTCAAGGCCGGCAAGGACGGTCGTCTCTTCGGCTCCGTCCGCCCGGGTGACGTCGCTGACGCCGTCCAGGCGCAGGGCGTCGGCTCGCTCGACAAGCGCAAGGTCGAGGTCCCCGCGACCATCAAGACCGTCGGTGACCACGAGGCCACCGTGCGTCTGCGCGAGGACATCGTCGCGACCATCTCGCTGAAGGTCGTCGCCGCGAAGTAGTCCCGGTCGCTGCTCCGGCAGCACCAGCACCGCCGGAAGGGCGGGTCTCCCCCAGTGGGAGGCCCGCCCTTCTCGCATGCCCGGGGTGCACGTGGTGTCTCCGCCCCGTACGGCCGGTCGACGGGGACTGTTCGACGGACGCCAACCTCGTGGTCCCGGGCGTGTCGGCGGGTGTCGAGAACGTCCTGGAGGCGCGTGCCGGTCGAGCACGTCCGGCACCCGAAACACGACTGGCTGGTTACGTCCTGCTCGGTTCTGCCACCTGGGAGCCAGCCGAGTGTGACGGGACGCGGGTGCCGTTTGTCAAGTCGGTTCTGCACAGTGACAGGCTCGAAGGGCAACCTTCGACTCACGCTTGAAGCCGAGTTCTCCACACATGGTGTGGATCAGGAAACCCCAGGTCAACAGTCGAAAGTGTGTTCTCCGGTGGAGTTATCCACAGTGGAGTACACAGCCCTCCACACAGGAGTCCGGCGTGTTCCACGACCTCTCCACAGAGTTGTCCACAGGGCCGTTTGCTGGGGATAACTCCGTACCCGTAGCTTGAGCCAGCGACTCGGGGATGTCGGTCGCCCGGGGTAGAACTGCTCGGTGGGGAACGGTCCACCGGGCCGTCCGCCAGCACCGCCAAACACTGAGGAGCACGTGTGTCGATCGCGCATCTGGACCCGGCCCCCCGGGAGTACGCCGAGCGGAACAACGACCGCACTCCCCCGCACGACATGCTCGCGGAGCAGTCCACCATCGGCGGAATGATGCTGTCGAAGGACGCCGTCGCCGACGTCATCGAGACCGCCCGCGGCGTGGACTTCTACATCCCCAAGCACGAGGTCATCTTCGACGCGATCCTGTCGCTCTACTCCCACGGCGAGCCGACCGACGTCATCGCCGTCACCGACGAGCTGACGAAGACGGGCCTCCTGTCCCGTGGCGGCGGCGCCGAGTACCTGCACAGCCTGACGAGCATGGTGCCCACCGCGGCGAACGCCGGCTACTACGCCGCCATCGTCGCGGAGAAGGCGGTCCTCCGCCGCCTGGTCGAAGCCGGCACCCGCATCGTCCAGATGGGCTACGCCAGCGAAGGTGAGGTCACCGACCTCGTCAACAGTGCCCAGGCCGAGGTCTACAACGTCGCCGGCGGGGTGCAGACCGAGGACTACGTCCCCCTCACCGAAGCCATCGGCACCGCCATCGACGAGATCGAAGCCGCGAAGGGCCGCGACGGGCAGATGACGGGCGTCCCGACCGGGTTCGCCCAAATGGACGCCCTGACCAACGGCTTCCACCCCGGACAGCTCATCATCGTCGCGGCACGACCGGCACTCGGCAAGTCGACCCTGGCGCTCGACCTGTGCCGCTCAGCAGCCCTCAAGCACAACCAGACCGCCGCGTTCTTCTCGCTCGAGATGGGGCGCGCCGAGATCGCCATGCGCCTGCTGTCCGCCGAGTCCAGCGTGCCCCTGCAGAACATGCGCAAGGGCACCGTCGACGCCCGCGACTGGACCACCATCGCGCAGACCCGCGGACGCATCAACGACGCTCCGTTCTTCATCGACGACTCCCCCAACATGACCCTCGTCGAGATCCGCGCCAAGTGCCGTCGGCTCAAGCAGCAGCACAACCTGAAGCTCGTCGTCATCGACTACCTGCAGCTGATGACCTCCGGCAAGAAGGTCGAGAGCCGCCAGCAAGAGGTGTCGGAGTTCTCGCGTGCGCTCAAGCTCATGGCGAAGGAGCTGCAGGTGCCCGTCATCGCCCTGTCGCAGCTGAACCGTGGACCCGAGCAACGTGCCGACAAGAAGCCCATGATCTCCGACCTGCGTGAGTCCGGGTCGATCGAGCAGGACGCCGACATGGTCATCTTGCTGCACCGCGAGTCGGCGTACGAGAAGGACAACCCGCGTCAGGGGGAGGCGGACCTGATCGTGGCGAAGCACCGCAACGGGCCCACTGACACCATCACGGTGGCGTTCCACGGGATGTTCTCGCGGTTCGTGGACATGCCGCAGTAGGGGAGTTGTTGTCGTCCGCCAGCTAACGTGTCCGATTGCCACTCAACGTGTCTGAAATACCAACTTGGACGCGTTGTTTGGCAGCGACGACGATGAGGCCCTTGTCGTGCTCGGGGCAGTGCGTAGTGTCGAGTTGCGCGACCGGTCGGTGGCCTCGGCTCGCATGTGGCTGCAGAAACAACGTGTCCAACGCGCAGCCTTACGTGTCCTCAAGGGGCCGTCTGACACGTTGCGCTGCATCTGGCAGTGGGTGGTTCCTGACGATCGACTACCGAGGGAATGGCGCTGGTATTACATGTCAGCGACACCGTTAGGGGCGAGGTGTGATTCACAGCCGTCAGCGGTGGTCAAATGCACTGAGGAGGGAGCTGGCAAGGATGAGGACAGCACCAAGGATCGCGATGGCGGGAAGTTGTTCGCCGGCGAAGACGCCGATGATCGCGGCCCAGACAGGTTCCCCTGCGTAGATGATGGTCGCGCGGGTCGGTGACACGGTCCGTTGCGCCCAGTTCATCGTGAGTTGGATCACACAGCTCGCGGCGCCGAGAGCCGCTGCTGCCGACAACCACACCCACGAGAAGTCAGGTGGCCGCTCGCCGACCACTGGCATCGTCGCGAGCCCGAGCGCTCCAGCAACGAGCAGTTGCACGACGATGACGCGGCCCAGGTGGACCTTCCCGGCGAACCAGCCGATGAGGATGATGTTGACTGCGATCGGGAGCGCGCTGACGACTGTTGCGATCTCGCCCGGGCCAACGGTGAGACCTGCTCTGGCTGGATCTGCGATGAGCACGAGCCCACCGAAAGCAAGAGCTACCGACACCCAGGTGAGAAGCTGCGGTCGCTTCTTGAACACGACCCATTGCAGGACCGGAACGAGCGGTACGTACAGGGCGGTGATGAAGGCGGAAGTCCCACCGCCGATGGTCTGCAAACCGACAGCCTGCAGGCCGTACCCGAGGAAGATCATCGCTCCGATGGCTGAGCCCGCGAAGACCTCAGCTCGACTGAGCTGACCGAGCCCTCGGCCGAAGACCAGCACGCTGATCATGCCCGCGATGAGGTATCGCGTCCCGACGAAGAACCACGGGCCGCTCTGCTGCACGGCAACGTGGACGATCGTGAAGGTCGCACCCCACACGACGGTGACGATCAGGAGTGAGAGCTCCTGCCGGGAGACCGATGGAAGCCGTCCGAAGGTGTGCAACATGCTGCACAGCGTAGAGTGCACGATTGTGCACGCAAACAGTAACGAGGCAGCGGGCGTGCTGGCGCATGTCAGCGAGAACGTTCGTCGCTACCGATCGGCAGCCAACATGAGCCAGCTCGCGCTCGCCGAACGTGCGGGTATCAGCCGCCGCACTGTCATCAAGTTGGAGTCCGGTGAGGCGAACATCAGCCTGTTGGGACTTGACCACCTTGCGGAGGCGCTCGGAGTCACGTTCGTCGACCTCGTTGCTGCCCCCGCCGCCCAGCACACCGACATCAACGAAGTCACGTGGCGAGGGAATGGTCCGACCAGCGCTGCGACCCTGCTGGCATCAGTACCCGCGAGCAAGAACGTGCAGCTCTGGTTCTGGGTACTCGAACCCCGTGACCGATACAACGCGGAGACCGACCCGGAGGGGTGGTCAGAGATGATCCTCGTCATCGAAGGGTCGGTCCGGGTGGAGTTCGAGTCCGGCACGACGGAACTCCACGCAGGTGATCATTTGGCTTTCCCGACCTCTCAGCGGTACTCCTACTTCAACGCCGGACCGGCGCTCGTCCGGTTCGTCCGCGTCGTCGCCACTCAGAAGTGAAGCTCTTCTCGCTTGCAGGCGGTAAGTTCGCGATCGACCAGTCGAGTCACGAGGGCCCCGAACGCCTGATCGCTCTGAAACGTTGCGGACTCCCATCAGGAACTCTTGTGATTTGCGCGTCAGTGTCCCGATAGTCGATCGGCTATCGAACCCGTCGGGCGGAGCTGCGACGTTCCTCGGTCTTGCGGCTTGTAGCGGGAGAAACGTCGCTAGTTGAGCAGTTTTGCCAGTAGTCGTTGCAGTTCCGCCTGCTCGTCGGTGTCGAGGCGCACGAGCCATTCGTCGAATTTCGCGGACAGGACTTCGAGCGCCTCGTCGAGGGTCTGCGCACCTTCTGGAGTGACAGCGAGGCGGTGGCGTCGGAGGTCGGCAGGATCGATTTCCCGGCGGACGAAGCCCTTGGCCTCGAGGCTCTTCAGGTACACGGTCACGCTGGCTTTGGGCAGGACGAGCCGATCGGCCAGCTCCGCGGGGTACGGGCAGTCGTCGACTTCTCCGAGCACGAAGAACTCCTTTGCCTCCAGCCCAAGGGCCTCGATGTCCGGGGCGCAGTCGTTCATGACGCGGGTGAGCACCTGGTGATTGAGCGACCAGATGCGCGCAGCGTTCGATGCGGGCAAGTGATTCCTTCCCAAAGTGGTACAGTTTCGTACTAGTTCCGATCGGAACAATCGGCTCGATGTACTGTCTGAATATCGAACAAGCCTAGCAGCACGCCACAATCCTCCTGGAAGGGACTCCTTCACCGTGTCTTCAACGCACGACGTGACGTTCACCAACGACACCTTCGACCTCGCCGGCCAGTTGCACCTGCCAGATGGTTTCCGCGAGGACCGCACGTATCCGGCGGTCGTGATCTCCACCCCGGGCAGCAGCGTGAAAGAGCAGATCGGTGCCAACTACGGCCGAGGCCTTGCCGATCGCGGCTACGTCGCGCTCGCCTTCGATCCGGGCTTCCAGGGCCAGAGTGGTGGCCACCCACGCGACCTCGAGAACCCGGCCGCACGGGTCGATGACATCCGGTTCGCCGTCGACTACCTCACGACGCTTCCGTGCGTCGATAACGCCCGGATCGGAGCTGTCGGCATCTGCGCCGGTGGTGGCTACGCGGTCAGTGCGACCATGACCGACCATCGGATCAAGGCGCTCGGAACGGTCGTGCCCGTCAATGTCGGGCGAGCATTCCGCCAGGCCGATACCTCCTCGACGGGCTCCGTGATCGCGATGATCGAGGCCGTGGGTGTCAATCGCACGGCGGCCGCTGCTGGCGAAGACGTCGACCGCAACATGTGGATCCCCGACACGGAGGAACAGGCGGCGGCTTTCGGCATCACTGACGTTGACACCCTGGAGGCGGTGCGGTTCTACCGGACCTCGCGCGGCTACAACGAGCACTCCACCAATCGCCGCTACTTCACCAGCGATGCGATGATGCTCGGCTACGACGCCTTCAACCTCGTCGAGGAACTCCTCACC
Organism: Curtobacterium sp. MCPF17_047; assembly: GCF_003234045.1. Lineage (NCBI taxonomy): Bacteria > Bacillati > Actinomycetota > Actinomycetes > Micrococcales > Microbacteriaceae > Curtobacterium > Curtobacterium sp. MCPF17_047. Next base: position 169,330 of record NZ_QKSF01000001.1, read on the forward strand.
CAGCCGCTCCAGATCATCGTCGGCGGGCGGCTCGGGACCACGTTCTCCTACTCGGACGGGCTCGCGCTCTGGGAGAAGGCGCCCAACGCCAAGAACTTCCACGTCGTCGAAGGGGCGGGCCACTACGAGATGTACGACGAACCGAAGTACGTCAACGAAGCGGTCCAGACCCTGAACACTTTCTTCCAGCAGCACCTCGCCAACTGAATCGCCCGACAACATCTGCCGCCAACGTCGAGGGCGCACTGCCGCTCGTGAAACGCCACGAGTCGCAGCGCCCGCTGAACGGTCCCTCACCGGTCGTTCCGGCTCGTCCGGTGGCCCGCTCGTCGGGGTCGCCAGCTCGTCAACGGTTCATGATGCCCCAAGGGTGCGGACGACGTCGTGAACCGCGGTCCAGAGCATCAGCCCGTCCTCCCACGGCATAGCGTGCGGGCCCGCGGCGCGCCGGCTTCGCGCCGTGAGCAGCCCCTGGACGCTGAGGAGGGCCTCCTGCATCGTCTCGAGTTGGTTCATCGGCACGAGCTGGTCCGACTCGCTCTGGTCGAGCACTACGAGCCGGGGGACAAGTCCCCGCTCCAGCCGGTACCGAATCGCTTCTGAATCCAGCCGTGCGGGGCTCGCGCCTGACCATCGCGAGCGGTCCCCGAACGCGTGAGAGAGGAGGTTTTCGTACTCCGCGGCGACGTGCTCGTGGGTTGAACCTGGCCGGTCGACGAGGTTGGGAAGGTCGTACAAGCCGTTCACTCCGTAGAGCGCCGCGGGCGTCGGCGGCGTCAGATCTGGGTCGAGGCCGAACGCTTCGGGCCCCAGCAGTGCCGCTTGGAATGAAAGGCAGGCGCCGGCGCTGTGACCGCTGAGGATGTACGAGCGATCGGCGAGGCCGAGCGTGCGCAGGAACCGGATGCCCTGCAGTACGTCTCGGAGGTGGTCGGGGTGTACCGCCTCACGGGCCGGGTCGAGCTGACCGATGCTCCCCGGTTCATACGGATCGGTCGGGTGGGTGGGGAAAGGTGAAATCGAGTAGTTCAGCGATGCCACAGCTCGGATCGATCCGCCGTCATCGCGGAAGGCATGTGCGACCGTTGCCTCGATTGACCTCCCGGTCAGGTGCGGATCCCGCCACGCCCCACCATGGACGTGCACCAGCGTGGCCGGGTGTTCGCTCGCGAGGAGAGAACCGAGGAACGGTCTGACCGGGGACCCGACCAGTTCCTGCGTGCCGGTGGTGAGCGGCAGATACAGGTCGACGGTCTGAAACCGGTTCGCCCCCGGTGCCGTCGGCACGTCGAGGGCGCCGACTACCGGGACCGGCGCGTCGAGCCGTGGACTCGCGACTTCCTGGATCATCCAGGTGTTCGTCTGCCCTGTCATGTTCGTCATGCGTCTCCTCGCCGCGATGCGGTCAGTTGGCGAACGCGGCGGACGCGGGGCCGACGATCGGGCGCCAACTGTGGACGCGCTTCGTTGTCACGACCTCGTTGACGACGAACGGGTCGTTCCCGACGATCTCGTCGATGCGGGCACGGTCAGCCACACGGTAGACGAGCAGCCCACCGGGGGCCTCGCCGTCACCCCACGGTCCGGAGAGCAGCAGTTCACCCTGCTGGAGTCGTTCGCGGAGGTAGGCCAGATGCGCGGGGCGGTGCTCGTCCTGCAGCGTGGTGTCGTCGGGGTAGGAGTACTCGACGGTGTAGATCTCGGTCATGGTGGTTCCTTTCGTGGTTACCGAGGACAACTGTCGCGCCGTCGTCGACGGCTCGGGTAGGACTGCGGATACCAGCGAGGAGCCGCATCGGGACCGCATGATGGGGTCATGGAAGACCGCGGCGACCTGAGCAGACTCCTCACGACCTGGCGCGCCCGGTTGCGGCCTGCGATGGTCGGTCTGCCGGCGGTGTCATCTCGGATCCCCGGGCTCCGACGCGAGGAGGTCTCTATGCTCGCCGGCGTATCGGTTGACTACCTGGTCCGGCTCGAACAGGGCCGCGCACGACGTCCATCGATTCAGGTCGCCCGGAGCCTCGCCCGGGCACTGCAGCTCTCGGTTGGGGAACGCGATCAGTTGTTCCGGGCGGCGGAGCTGCCCATCCCGCTCCCGAGCGAAATGCCGACCCACATCCCGCCGAGCGTGCAGCGCCTCCTGCTGCGCGCGCCGGAGATCGCGATCGGCGTCTACACCATCGACTGGTCGCTGCTCTCGGTGAACCCGTCGTGGCAGGCGCTGCTCGGACAGCCGCCGAAGGACCACAACCTCATTGAGGCGCACTTCACCGGTACCGCCCCTGAGGTGCTCATGAGCCGCGCCTACATCGAGCGCTTCGAGCGTGCGCTCGTCACCGACATGCGAAACGCGGCCTTGCGGTACCCGAACGACGAGACCGTGCAACATCGGCTCCGCCGGCTCCGTGCCATCGCCCACTTCGAGGAGATCTGGCGCGAGGGCTCGTCCGTTGAACAGCAGTCCGAGCCGAAGACGTTCAACCACCCGGTGGTCGGACCGATCACCGTCGACTGCGATGTCTACACAGCGGTCGGGACCGACCTCCGCGTCATTACCTACACCGCCGAACCCGGATCAGAGGATGCGTCAAAGTACGACCTCGTCCGTGCGCTCGGCGTACACAATCCCGCGGCGGTCTGACTGCCGAGGAACGACGACGGCCCCGGAAGCGCCCTCGGCAGGTCCGGGGCCGTCGTGCTCGCCGAGGGATCAGGACTCGGCGAGCCAGGTGCGCAGAACCTTGTTCACCTCGGTGGTGTGCGTAGTGAGCAGGCCGTGCGGGGCGCCCTCGATCTCGACGTACTCCGCAGCCGGCAGGGCCTTCGTGAAGCGTCGGCCGGTGGCGTCGATCGGCAGGATGTTGTCCGCCGTACCGTGCACGATGAGGGCGGGGACGGTGACCTTCGGGATGTCCTGGCGGAAGTCGGTCGGCCAGGTCAGCGGTGCTGCAGCGGACGCGATCGAACCCGAGCCGGCCGCGATGTTCCAGGCGTTGCGGACCTGCTCCTCAGAGATGCGGGTGCCGAGGTTCTCCGACAGGTTGAAGAAGTCCTGGTAGAAGTTCGTGAAGTACCCGTACCGGTCCTTCTCGACCTCGGCGGAGACGCCCTCGAAGAACGACATCGGGGCTGCGCCGTCGGGGTTATCGTCGGTGATCGCGAGGAACGGCTCGAGCGAGGCGAGGAACGCGACCCGGGCGATCCGGTCCTCACCGTGGCGCCCGATGTAGCGGGCGATCTCGCCGGTGCCCATCGAGAATCCGACGAGGATCACGTCCTGCAGGTCGAGGGTCTCGAGGACGGTGTGCAGGTCGTCGGCGAAGGTGTCGTAGTCGTAGCCGGTCGAGGGCTGCGAGGACTTCCCGAACCCGCGGCGGTCGTACGTGATGACGCGGTAGCCGGCCTCGAGGAGCATCGGGATCTGCCCCTCCCACGAGTTACCGTCGAGGGGAAAGCCGTGGATGAGGACGATCGGCTGCCCCTGGCCCTTGTCCTCGTAGTGCAGTGCGATGTCGACGCTGTTCTCAGTTCCGACGGTGATGGTGCTCATGATGGTGTCCTGTCTCGTGGATTCGGTGCTGACCGTTGTCAGCGGCGGTTGAGGTGATCTGCAGGGTGTGACGGCGTCAGTGCTCGACGCCAGGGACGATCAGGACGCGGTAATCGGCCGCGGCCTGACGGTGGGGGAGAGCTGCCTGGTATGCGGGGCTGTGGTACCAGGCAAGGGCGTCCTCAACGGTCGGGAACTCGTTGACGAGGATCCCGTCCACGGGTACGCCCTCGAGGGTGGTCACCTCGCCGTACCCGATCATCGGAGTGACCGGGTGTCCGGCACGTGCCGCGCGGGCGGCGGTGACGTAGGTGTTGAACTCGTCCTGGTCACGCAGCGCCTCGCGGATCATGACGACGTAGGCACTCACGCGCTCATCGCCTCGAGCTTTGTGAGGAGAGCGTCGGCGGCGGCTGCCGAGGACGCCGGGTTCTGACCGGTGATGAGCAGACCGTCCTCGACGACGTAGGACTCCCAGTCGCCGATCTTGCTGTAGTCGCCGCCGAGCCGCACCAGCTCGTCCTCGACCAAGAAGGGCACGACGTCGGTGAGGCCCACGCCCTCTTCCTCGGAGTTCGTGAAGCCGGTGACACGGCGGCCCTGCACAAGCGGGGTCCCTTCCTCGTTTGTCACGTGACGCAGCACGCCCGGCGCGTGGCAGACGAGCGCAATCGGCTTACCGGAGCGGAGGGTGTCCTGAATCAGCGCGATCGAGTCCTGGTCCTCGGCGAGGTCCCACAGGGGACCGTGGCCGCCCGGGTAGAAAACGGTGTCGAAGTCGGCGACATTCACGCTGTCAAGCCGGATGGTGTGCTCCAGTGCCTCCGTTGCGGTTGCGTCCTGCTCGAACCGGCGGGTCTGGTCGGTCTGGTTCGCCGGCGCGTTGCTCACGGGGTCGAGCGGCGGTTTGCCGCCCTTCGGCGAAGCCAGGGTGATGTCAGCACCGGCTTCGACGAAGCGGTAGTAGGGCGCGGCGAGTTCCTCGAGCCAGAAGCCGGTCTTCCGGCCGGTGGTGCCGAGTTCGTCATGTGAGGTGAGGACCATGAGGATCTTCATGAAGACGTTCCTTTTCTAGTAGACCGATCAGTTATGAGCGGGGGTGCGCCCATGTGACTCGAGTGAGTCGACGCTGGTCAGGCGTGCAGGAGCTGTGCAGTCAGGGTGAGAGCTCTGTCCAGGGGCCCCATGTTGCGATGGATCTTCGCCATGACACTCGCCCCGAGCCACAGGTCGTACAGCATCTCGGCGGTGGCTGCGGGGTCATCTGCGCCTGCGAGCGAACCGTCGGCAAGGCCGAGTGGGATCATCTTCGCGATGCGCTCCGTGATGGAGGTGGTGCCTTCCATGAAGACCAGACGCATGGACTCTGACAAATCAGCTACCTCGGCGCCCAGCTTCACGGCAAGACATCTGCCCTGGCAGTCATCGAGGCTCTGAAGCTCCCGCCACCCCCGGAAGTACTGCATCAGGCGGTCTGCCACTGATCGGTCCTGCTGCGCGAGCAAATCGTCCATCATCACGAGATGGTCGCGGAAGTAGTCCCGCATCATCACCTCACCGAACACGTCCTTCGACTTGAAGTAGTAGTAGAAGGATCCGCGCGGGACACCGGCTTCAGCCAGGATCTCGTTCAGTCCGACGGCGGCCCAGCCCTTGTGGGCGGTGGTACGCCGTCCAGCGTCCAGGATGGCCTGGCGGGAGTCGGTATCGGTGGGCATGTCGGAACCGTAGCACTAGTAGACCGATCAGTTACAACTTCCTCAGGAAGTTGCTGCCTTAGTGCTCGCTGCGACGAACCGCCGCTTCATCTGATCCCGGTCCCCGAGGACAAAGCCGAGCGACACCGAGCTCAGGGGAGCATCGACGAGGGGGACGAACCGGATCGTGGGATGGATGGTGCGCTGCGCAGCCAGCGACGAAACGACTCCGATGCCGCGTCCGGCCGCGATGGTCTCCAGCCACTCGTCGTAGTTCGCGGTCTCCACGAACGTGGCCGGGCCACTGCCTGCCGTCCATGACCACGGGCCAACGGTGCCCGTGGTGGCATTGAACACGAAGGGGTGGCGATCAAGCGCCGCCCAGGGCACCGGCTGGTCCCGCGGGAGATCAGCGCGGGTCGAGCAGATCAGAACTCGCTGTTCCTTCAGGATCGGGAGGACTCGGACGCCTGCCGGGACGTCGCGAGGATCTCGAAGCACCGCGACGTCGACGTCTCCGCGGAGCAACGCATCGATCGGTTCATCCGTCCGGACGAGGGTCACCGGCCCCTCGCCAAGGCGCTCGTACTCAGCGATTGCGTCCTGCGCCCACGGCGTGGGGAGCAGCCACGTGAACGCCAGCCGCAGGGGCAATGCGGACCGCGCCGAGGACACGGCGCGGTCGACCGCGGCCACGGCAGACTCTGCCTGCTCATAGAACCGCGTACCGGCCACGGTCAACCCGACGTGACGGGTGTCTCGGTCCAGTAGGCGTACCTCGAGGAGCTGCTCCAGCTGCTTGATCGTTCGTGTCAGCGCCGGCTGCGTCACGAACAGCTGCTCCGCCGCACGGGTGAAGGAACGGTGCCTGCCGACCATCAGGAACGCGCGCAGGTGGCGCAGTTCGACGTTCATGACCGCCAAGCATAGGTGCGCCGTGGCCGGCAATTCCGCTTCCGTTCAGGCGCTCCTAGCGTCACTCCTGCAGCCGGAACCGCTGCATCCCCCCTTCATCACCCTCCGACGGGAACCCCATGGCCATCACCGCCACCGCCACCCACACGATCTCCCTCCCGTCACTGCGGGTGTCTTCGCCCGGGATGGTCGTGCTCCAGGGTGCGGCAGCTCTGGCCGCCAGCACGGGCATCGCCCGCTTCGTATTCACCCCGATCCTTCCGCTCATGCAGACCCAGGCGGGACTGTCCGTGAGCGACGGTGCCGGGCTCGCGACGAGCAATTACGTCGGTTACCTGCTCGGCGCGCTTCTGGGCATCAGCGCTCCGGGGTTGGTCCGGTCACGATGGGTGATGCGGTTCGCGATGCTTCTGACGGTTGCGACGCTCGCACTCATGCCCGCAGCGTCCGATACGTCCTGGTGGACCGCCTTCAGGTTCGTCGCCGGGCTGACCAGCGCCCTGGTGTTCATCTATGCGACCTCCGCGATGATCTCCCACCTTCGCGAGGTCGGCCCACACTTCGTCGGCTGGGGCTTCGGCGGTATCGGCACCGGCATCGCCTTGTCCGGTCTTGTTGTCGTCGTCGTCCGAGCAACGTCGACGTGGCAGGCCGCCTGGTTCATCGCCGCCGGGCTGACCGCAGCCCTCACCGTCGTCGCCTGGAGGCTCCGTCCGGCGACGGTCGAGCAACGGCCATCTGCATCGTTGGACCAGGCGCTACCGCCCACCGGGAACCGGTTCGCGGCACTTGTGGTGAGCTACGGATTTGAAGGGGTTGGGTACATCATCGCCGGCACCTTCCTCGTCGCCGCTGTCGGGCAAAACGGACCAGCCTGGCTCGGTGACGGCGCATGGGTCGTCGTGGGTCTCGCCGCGATTCCCGGCGCTGCGTTGTGGACCGCGCTCGGCCGTCGGTGGAGCCGCCCGACGCTGCTCACCGTCGCACTCGGCGTACAGGCCGTTGGCGTCGCCCTTGCCGGGGTGCTCCCCGGCAGCGTCAGTGCCCTGGTCTCAGCGGCGCTCTTCGGTGGCACGTTCGTCGGGATCAGCTCGCTGGCCCTCGCCCTCGGCGCCTATCTGCAAGTCCCGCGCGCCGTCGCGCTCCTTACCACCGGCTACGGCATCGGACAGATCCTCGGACCGGTCCTCTCCCGCCCGTTGCTCACCGCCGGGTACAACGGCCCGCTGCTGCTCAGCGGGGTGGTCATCGCCGCTGCGGCTCTCGCAGGTCTCGTCGTCCGGTTCCGTTTCCCGCATCGCGTGGGCGCCACGATCGAGCCCTCGCGATCGTCCCGATAGATCCCGACCAGCCCGATGGCTCGCGACACCGCAGCTACTGCTGTCCAGCACGCGAGCCGCTGAGAACACCGGATCCGCCCGTCGTACCTCCTCAGGTGCCGGGGGAGGCGAGCGCATCGCGCAGCTTCACGTCCAGGTCACCTCGGCACACGGTGAGTTTTCCGTCGACTACTCGGTAGAAGACCATCTCCTGCACCATCACTGTGCGGCCGGTGGGTGCGATCCCGAGGAATTCGCCCTGATGCGTACCGGCCCCGTGGACCAGCGCGGCAATCCACTCGCCCTCGATCACAAGCCGCTCCATTGTCCACCGGTAGTCGGGGAACGCATCGGTGATTCTGCGAACGCCCGCGACGTAGTCGCCCACACCGCGAACGGAGCCCTCGAGCGAACCGTCGACCTCCGGGTGCACGTATCGGGCGAGGTCCTCAAAACGGCGGTCGTTGCATGCGGCCAAGTAGGACATGTACCACTGCTGACTCAGGGACTCCCGGCCGGGCATGAGCCGATCCTACGGCTCGAGCGGGAATGAGCGCGGCATGTAGGAGCCGGATCGGATTTCGTCGATCAGTGTCGGACCGTTGGGTGCCCAGCCGAGCGCTCGAGCTGCGGAAGAGTCGATGCTGGCGTTGAGGAGGAGCGGGTCGGCGAGGGGCCCCAAACGGTGCCGTGCTTCCTCGGGGGAGTCGCCGTGGATCTGTCCGGCGAGCCCCTGAGCGTCGCTGAGGGCGCGTGCCAGCGTGTCCATCGGCACCGATTCGGTGTTCGCGGCGATCACGTAGGGACCGGGTGCGTCGTGTTCGAGGACATGAACGAAGAGAGCCGCCGCATCGTCGACGTGGACGTTGGGGAACGCCTGCGCCGACCCGGGGTAGCGCAGCTGGCCGTTCTCCGTCGGAGCGTTCGCCAGCAGTGCCACCAGTCCGCCGCCGTGACCGTAGAGGTTCGCCGGTGCGACCATCGTCGCGTGTACCGTGCTGGCAGCCACGCGGATCCGGTCGAGGACCGCCGGGCGCCACGCGACGATCACTGGTGGCGCATAGGGGCTCGCTTCGTTGAGTCGTCGTCCTGAGCCGTGGATCCAGCTTCCGCCGGTGTGGACGTAGCGCTGGTCCGTACCCGCGAACACGTCGAGCACGGTGTCGAGGATCCGGCCGTCGAACGCAGCGCTTCCCGTGTCATTCGGGCTCGCTGCGTGGACCGCACCATCCACGTCCGTGAGCTCTCCACGGAGCCAAACGTCGTCGAGGACGTCGCCGAGACGCGGGACGATGCCAAGGCTGCTGACACGGTCGGCGGCTTCAGAGGTTCGTACGTGACCGAGTACCTCATGCCCGTTGGCGAGGAGCTGCTTCGCGATCGCGCTACCGAGGTAGCCGGTCGTACCGGTGAGAAAAACCTTCATTGGTGCCTTCTTCATTCGAGATGTATACGAGCGGGTGGATTGGGGTGCCGACGTCCGGGCCACTCCCTGTCGGCTGGACATCACGAGCGGGCGATGAAGGGGTCGATGGCCGCCCAGGTCGCCGCAGGGTCTTCGAGGTGCGGGAGGTGTCCGGCGGCGGGCACAGCGACAAACGAGGCCCCGGGAATCGCGTCGGCGACGGCCCGACCGTAAGCGGGGGTGACGACGCGGTCGCTTTCGCCGTACACGACGAGCGTCGGCACGTTCACCGAGCCGAGACGGCCCAGAAGTGTGGTGTCGCTCATCGCACGGCCAGCGACCGCCGCCATCGTCTGGGCGTTCGACTGCAGGATCGCCCGCTGCTGGTCGGTGAACGAGGCGGGGTCCATGTACCCCCGCTCGGGGTCGTGCCAAGCCACTTCCGCCAGCCCCCGGGCATCGAGGGCGAAGAAGTCCGCGATGGGCTCGCCGTCGACGACGGCACCGATCCCGTCGATGTCGACCATTGCGCCGATAAGACCCCTGTACCGGACGTCGGCGGCCGCCTGGATGGCCATCTCCAGCGCGATCCACCCGCCGATGGAGGAACCCACCAAGAGCACGTCGCGGCCCCCGTCGGCGAGCAGGTGATCCAGGTAGGCGCTCGCCAGCGCGGGGATCGAATCGATGTCATCGGGACGTGAAGTGCCGTTCCAGCCTGGGTGGGTCGGGGCGAGCGTGTGGAACGTGGGGGCGAGGTGGCCGACGATCGGCGCGACGGTCTGGGGGCCGCCGCCGCCGTGCAGAACGAGCGCAGTTCTGGCTTCGGGGTTGCCGGCTTCGAGGACTTCGAGGTCGACGGGGAGGGGGATGGTCATGGCACTGCCTTTCTCAACATGCTTATCTAAGAATGTTGATACGCTAACACCGTGACAACCAATCTGGAAGCGCTCGGGCAGGCGATGAAGCGGGCGCAGTACCGCAACCACCGAGCAGCCGATGCGGCGCTGCGGGACGTCGGTGTGTCACTGGTGCAATGGGACGCGCTCCGGGCGATCGATCGGATGCCGCACGCATCCGGCCACGACCTGGCCCTCGCAACGTTCCAGAGCGACCAGGCCTTCGGAACCCTCGCGACCCGGCTGGTCGACCGCGAACTCGTCGTCCGCTCTCCCGGGACGGGGCGCCGGGTCGAGCACACCCTGACGGACGAGGGCCGCCGGGCGCTCGAAGACGGCCATCGCATCGTGGCCGACGTGCTCGACGAGCGCTTCGCTCCCCTCGACGAACAGCTCCGAGCAGCCCTCGCACGAATCCTCGCGAAGCTAAACGGCGACGACGAGAGCGTCGGACCCGGCTCGGCGTGACTGTCGTGTATTGGTGATGTGCCGCTGTAGGTTCGGCGTGTGCTCGCGTCTGCCCGTGGTTCTGGCCGTCCGCTTGTCGCCCTTCACGGGTTCGGGGTCGACCACCGGATCATGCTGCCGCTCGAGCAGATGATCAGCGACATGCCGTGGCGCCGGCTCTACCTCGATCTGCCTTGGGCTGCCGGCTCGACCGGGTCGGCTGCGGCGAGTGCACTCGACGTGGCCAACGAAGTCCTCGCAGCGATCAGCGACCACCTTGGTGACGAACCTTTTGCCTTGGTTGGCCAGTCGTACGGCGGGATGCTCGCCCGCCACATCGCACACGTGCGGCGTGGGCAGGTCCTCGGTCTCGCCACGATCGCGGGCGTCACCGAGACGGAGCACCGGGCTCGACGTGTGCCCGAGCGCACGGTCCTGGTCATCGAACCGGCCGCCCTCGAGCGGGCAGGGGATGCCCGCGAGGCGTTCACTACAGCGCACGTCGTCCAGACGACCGAGACCTTGGACGCGTTCATAACCTCTGTCCTGCCCGGCGAACGGGACGCGGACCAGGCGGTGATGGAGCGCATCGCGGCACGGTACGGCCTGCCCGTCGAACCCGAGATCGCGCATCCGCTGCCCTTCACGGCACCATCCCTCCACGTGTTCGGTCGGCAGGACGACGTGGTCGGTTACGAGGACGGATGGCTCCTCCGCGAGCACTACCCCCGTGGGACGTACGCAGTCCTCGACACCGCGGGCCATGGTGTCCACCTCGAACGACCCGGATTGACCGCCGCGCTGATCCGAGACTGGCTCAGCCGGGTCGACGACGTCGAGCGATAGACGTACATCGAATCAGAGGCGACGACGGTCAGATGAACGTCGCAGTTCCCCGTATCACAGCCCCTGTAGCGCAACTTCGACAGGGCGGGGGATCGTCGCGGGGCGCGGTGCTCCGTCGGGACGCCGTGAACGGCCCGGCGATACGGTTGTCCGATGACCGTTGGGTCCTTCCTCCGTCCGTTCCGCGCTGGCGAGCAACACAGCGTGTGGAACCGTCCGGCGCTGCGCGCTCCTGACACGATCACGGTCAGAAGTGATGGGTTCACTCCGAACGGGCGAATCCCCGCGGTGCACCGGGGTCAGGGGGCGGGGGAGAACCGGTCCCCGTCACTGCACTGGGACGATGTGGACGGCGAACGCGTCCGGGCTCTGATGATCGTCCTCGAGGACGTCGACGTACCGCTGCCTCGACCTCTCGTGCACACGCTCGGTGTCCTGGATCCTGGAACGCAGCGACTGGCGGAAGGTGGCTTGAGCACCCCGACGGCCGGCGTCCAGTTCGCTCGAGCAGCCTTTGGTCGGACCGGGTACCAGGGGCCAAGGCCGCTTCCTGGCCACGGGCCGCACCGCTACCTCTTCGAGCTCTACGCGCTCGACATCCGGCTCGATCGGTTGACCACGGCTGCGGAGGCGCTTCGCCGAGCGGCGGACCACGTCGTTGCACGTGGCCGGCTCGTCGGCGTCGATGAACGCGGCGCGACCGGTTGACGATTTCCGGAGCGGTGTCAGTCTCAGCGGTCTGATTGCGGAGTGATCGTCGACACCGCGGCGGCTAAGTCGTCATACGCGGCATCGAGGTGGTCGGGCAGATTCTTGTCTGGATCACGGATCCATGCGGCCGCAGCGTGCTGGTACGTCGCCCATCCCATCGCTGCGACCAGGTCGGCGACCGCGGCCGGGACTCCACGGTGCTGCAGTGCCGAAGCCAACGTCTCGGTCAGCATCGCCGCCTTCGCGAGATCACGTTCCCGCAGTGCCGGAGTGGCGGCAATGACGTTCATTCGGGCGAGAGCAGCGTCAGCGTCCTGTTGTTGCGCCTCAGCTGCGCGCGTGAACGCACGACGCAGCACCTCCGCCGGCCCGAGGCTTTCTGGCGCACCCAGGATGTCATCCGCCAGGGTGCTCCGGGCGTGCTCCTCACCGCCGAACAGCACTTCGCGCTTGTCCGGAAAGTGTCGGAAGAAGGTGCGGAGGTTGACGTTCGCGGCCGCGGCGATCTCGGCCGTGGTCGTGCCCTCATACCCGTGGGTCGCATAGAGCTCCAACGCGGCCGCCTGAAGTCGGGCGCGCGCTTCTTTCCCACTCCTCGGCATGCTCCGAGCATACGCAGTCCGGCGAGGGTTGCGCCATGAAGTGGCGCAACGTAACGTCACTTAGTGGCACTACGCCGAGCGTTGAGGCCCTGGGCCTCAACGCTCAACCCGAAGGAGTTCTCATGCACAACCACGCACTGATCGACATCCACGCCCACTTCACGGCACCCACTACGAACGACGCCCGTGAGGCAGCCTGGCGCGCGATGCGCGCCGACAACTTCATGGCACCAGCCCCGCATGAGTGGTCTCCGGAACGCGCCATCAGTGCCATGGACGCGAACGGGATTTCCATGCAGCTGCTCAGCACGGTCCCGACGACGCACGATGCCCTCGTGGCCAGCAACACGTACGGCGCCGCCGTTGTCGCAGAGTCCCCGGGCCGCTTCGGCCTCCTCGCGGCGCTCCCCAACGACGACCCGGACCTCGCGCTCAGCGAGATCCGGCGGGCGAGGACCGAGCTCGACGCCGACGGCTTCGCGATGAGTACCACCTACAACACCGTCAGCATGGCCGACCCTCGCCTGGAACCGGTGTGGAACGAGTTGAACGACGCGGCCGGCGTCGTGTTCGTGCACCCCGACACGACCATCCCGTCCCGGCTGGGGCTGCCCACGCCGCTCATTGAGGTCACGTTCGAGACGGCACGCGTGATCACGAGCATGCTGTACGCCCGGGTGTTCTCTCGATTCCCGGACATTACCTTCGTCCTCGCGCACTGCGGTGGGGCACTCCCCGGACTGTCGGGGCGTATCGCGCTCATCGGAACGGAAGCGTGGGTGTCGAACCCGAACCGCGTCACGTCGGAAGAGTTGCGCGCGCAGATGCGTCAGCTCTTCCTCGACACCGCAGCGTCCGGAACGGACGCTAATCTCGCGGCCGCGCTGCAGATGGTCCCCGTCGAACACATCGTCTACGGCGGCGACTCTGGAGTGCCCTGCACCGACGACGAGTCCGTAGCTGGAAACCTCGCCGCCTTGCGGAACTCCTCCGTGCTCCACCCAGACGACATGACCGGAATCGCTCGGCGCGCGCTCGCCCTGTTCCCGCGCCTCAGCGATCGCCTTTAGAGGCGTGATCGGCGTGTCAATGTTTCGGTGGAACATCTTCGCCGAGCGCTTCCTCACTTAGGCACCGCTCTGCAGATCTGATGTCCGTCGCAGACGGGGCGTCCCAACCTCAAGACGGGCCTCCGCAGACCCTCCGAGGCCCCTACGGCTCCAGATACAGCAAGGGCACATGCTGGTTGCTTGATCATCGCGACGAGAAGGGGAGCGAGGGGCTCACTGCCATTTCCAGGGTGTGGTTCGGACGATCCCCACCCAGGGGAGGGTGCGGTTCGCAGCACCTCTTCCGACGACGCTCGGCGCAGCTCAGGTGCCGATCGGTCTCGCCGCTGGCCCATTGGACCTGGGCTGACCGCGCGACTGCTCGCTCTTCATCGTGGTGGGGGGCGATCACGAAGCGGCTGCGACCCGCCCGCGGAACGCCGCCGGCGACACCCCGACGTGCCGCTTGAACGCCGCACTGAACGCGCTCTCCGAGCTGTACCCGAGCGTGAACGCCAACGCCCCGACGCGGGTGTCGCTCGAGCGCAGTGCACGCTGCGCCAGCAGCATCCGCCAGGCGATCAGGTAGGCCAGCGGGGGAGCCCCGGCAGCCTCGCGGAAGCGCGCCGCGAACGTGCTGCGGGACATCGACGAGGCGCGGGCCAGGTCCTCCAGGCTCCAGTTCCTGGCGGGCCCGTCGTGGATCAGGTCCAGGGCTGGGCGGAGCTGCTCGTCGGCCAGGACCTTGAGCCACCCGGCCGGCAGTTCGGCGTCGTCGGCGAACCCGCGGACGACGTCGAGGACCAGCAGCTGCGCGTACTGCCGCATCGCGAAGTCCGATCCCATCCGGCCTCCGGTGATCTCGCTGAACAGTCGTTGCACGTGGCCTCGGGCCTGCGCACCGACCGTGCTGTCCGCGCCGACGTGCATCAGGGGTGGCAGGACGCGGAGGAGCAGCTCCCGGCCGGTGGCGTTCAGGTCGATGCGGCCACCGATGACGATGTCCACGTCGCTCGCCGCGGCGTCGGCGTCCGAGATCCGCGATCCCGCCGTCGGCGGTTCGACGACCACGGGGTCTTCCGGGCCGTCACCGCCGTCGAGTGTCAACCACGACCTCCCGTTCAGGACGGCGACGTCGCCGGCGTCGAGGCGGACCGGCGCCGCGGCCCCCTCGGTGTCCAGCGTCGCCCACCCGCGGACGACGGCGATGAACTTGATGTCGTCGTCGATGACGCTCCGGGTGTGCCACCGGCCACGGAGGGCCGAGCCGCCGGACACGACCCCGCGGACCTCGATGAGGTCGAGCACCTCTGACAAACGATCGACGGGCATACCTGGACTCTAGGACATGAAAAGGCGACGGGACATGATTCCGGATGTGAATGCGAGGCCTCAAGCTGGTCTCCGGACCAGGTTCCTGGTCCCGTCGTCACACCGCCTCTGGGCGGCACGGAAGGACCACACCATGACTGCACCCCTGATCGCCCTGGTCACCGGAGGCAACAAGGGCATCGGCCGCGAGATCGCCGCACAGCTCGCACGCCTCGGCCACACCGTCGTCATCGGCGCGCGGAGCCTGGAGCGCGGGGAGGAGGCTGCGGCGGAACTCCGGGCAGACGGTGGCACCGTCACCGCCGTCGCGCTCGACGTGACCGACGCTACCTCGGTCGCCGCGGCCGCGGAGCACGTCGCCGACGCCTACGGCCGGCTCGACGCGCTGGTCAACAACGCGGGGATCAGCCACCAGCCCGGCGCCGACCCCGCCGGACAGCTGCCGCGGTCGGCCGACGTCGATCACGTCCGGGCCGTGTTCGAGACGAACGTCTTCGGCGTCATCACCGTCACGAGCGCGTTCCTGCCGCTGCTGCGTCGCTCGGCGTCACCTCGGATCGTCAACGTCTCGAGCAGCGCGGGGTCGCTCGCCGCCATCTCGGACTTCGCCAACACCGATCCGATCGCCCTCGGGTACGTGCCGTCGAAGACCGCGCTCACGGCCGTGACGATGATGTACGCCCGCGACCTGGCGTCGGAGAACATCCTCGTCAACGCCGTCTGCCCGGGCTTCGTGGCGACGGACCTGAACGGTCATCGCGGTCTGCTCACGACGGCGGAAGGAGCCCGGTCCGCCGTGACCATGGCGACCATCGCCTCCGACGGACCGACCGGGACCTTCACCGACGTCAACGGGCCGGTCGCCTGGTGAGGCGACGGCGGCGGGTGGCTCGCGCGCCACGGGTGCCGGGTCGAGCCTGACGGCGGTCAGCTTGGCTCATCCACCCCGGTTCCGTGACCGACCTGCGAAGGCGACCGGGGTGCACGGTGGGGCGTGCGGTCAGGAGTGGTCCCGGCTGCCTTCACCAGAAGCCGGGGCGACCGCTGGGGGAGCGGAGCTGTTCTCTCGGCGCAGTACCTGAGGGGACACCATGTCGTTCAAGCACGTCATCACCACCGTCGTCGGGATCACGGTCGTGACCGTCGCGCTCGCCGGATGCTCGTCGCAGTCGGGGGAGTCCGCTCCGATCACGGCACCGGCGGAGCCGTCGCAGAGCCAGGCTGCGGAACAGCAGACGCCGAGCCCGACGCCGAGCAGCAAGCCCGCTGCGTCCGGTGAGGTCGACGTCACGTCGGACAAGATCACCGACGACCAGATGGGCCACACCGTGCAGGCCGACAAGGTCGTGCGGAACTTCCCGTGGACGTCGGCGCAGTCGGGGCTCGCGGACCGTGACGACAACGAGCAGGTCCTGGTGCACGTCGCGGTGACCGCGGGGGAGAAGTACTACTCGACGGTGGACTGCCTGGCGATCCGCGTGCAGGCCCACGGCAGCACGGAGTCGTACACGTCCCAGGGCACGACGTCGGTCGTCGAGGACGCGATGAAGGCCGCCGGCTACCCGGCGCTGACGAAGGTGGACCAGGGGCAGTCCGGGGAGGGCTGGTGCGCCTACTCGGTGACCGACCCGTCCGACGTGCTCGACCTGGAGTACCAGCGCAACGCCGCCGCGTCGAACGACGGCACGCAGATCACGGCGAAGGACTTCACCGCGCCGATGACGCCGGTGGCGTCCTGACGGCGACGGAGCCCGCCGTCACTCGCCGTTGCCTTGCATTTGGAGAGCGTTCCCATCGGCGCACTCGGACACCGCGGTGATCGTGTAGCGCTGCTCGCCCGCCAGGAAGCTGATGGAGGTCGTCGGCCCTCCGACCCCGCGAAGGCCGAGGAGCGGGTCTGCACCCCCGCTCTTGTACGGCTTGGTCGTGATGCCCGCGCCTTCCCACAGCTTCTTCACCACGGCGACGTCCTGAGCGGGGTCACCGTGCGGTCCCTCGAGCGCCGTGATGGAGCTGTAGGCCGCACCGTCGTCGCCGTTCCCCTTGGTGCACTGCTCGACCGACGGCCCGCTGTACACCTGCCAGTCGCCGTCGAGCGACGTCGTCGACCGGTCGACGATGTCCTGCACCGACTGCCGAGCCTCAGTAGTACTGACGGTCGTGTTGGCTCCTGACCGCGTCGGGTTCTCGCCGCTGCACCCCGTCAGCGCGAGGATCGCGGTCATCGCACCGACGACGACGATCACCGAACCGGTTCGTTCGCCCCGTGGACTCACGGTCAGGAACCCGTCTCGAGATCGACGTCGGGAGCGGTCTGCCCCGTGGATTGGTAGCCCGTCATCGTGTCCCCCTGCCCTGTGGTGGCGCATTCGACCCCCGCAGCCATCGACGTGTTCCGATCAAGGTCACCAGTCTGCTCCGCCGTCCGCACCCGTGACCACCGGCCCGGATGGACCTCGGCGCAGCGGGCTTCCTGCTGAAGGAGACCGACCCCGAGGGCTCCGCCGAGTACGTCCGGGTGCTCACCCGCGGCGAAGTCGGTGAACGCTCGACGTGATGCGCAGAGCCGACGACGGTCAGTCGATGGTGGGTGTCAGGAGACCGATGAGTTCGTCACGGTCGGACAGTCCAGGGACGTCCCGACGGACGGAAGACCAACTCCATGGCTCGACAATGCCGATCGAGAACGTCACCGTTGTGTCTCAGGGCTTGATCGGCTCGTGTTCCTGCGGAAGGGTCGCACGGGAGCCGGAGGTCCTGCCATGCACAACGCCGTCATCCCGCAGCAGTACGACACGTCATGGACGATCGTGCTCGTCGCGGTCCTGGCACTGATGGTCGCGGCCGTCGTTTCCGTCGTCCGGAACACCGCGCGGATGACTCTGCTCGCGACGGTCGTGTGGGTCGTCGGGGTGATCGTGCTCCCGGTGCTGGGGTCGCTCGTCTGGTTCTTCGTCGGACGGCGGGATCTCCGCCGACGTTCGAGCCCGCTCCATGATTGACCGCCCCGCCCCGCCCCGCCCCGCCGTGGTGCTGAGGGCGGGCCCGACCGTGTCGGCGAGGAACAGCGTGTGCGACCGGCGGCCGGATCGCGAGGACTAGGTCGCGCTGACCGCTGCTTCGTCCGCCGCGACCTCCTTCTGCACCGCGAACTGGGTCCGGTGCAGCTCCTCGTACCGCCCACCTGCGGCCAGCAGTTCCTCGTGCGTCCCGCGCTCCACGATCGAGCCGTCCTCGACGACCAGGATCAGGTCCGCGCTCCGGATGGTGGAGAGACGGTGGGCGATCACCATCGCCGTCCGGCCCTCGAGTGCCTCGCTCAGCGCAGCCTGCACGGCGGCCTCGGACGTCGAGTCCAGAGCGGCGGTCGCCTCGTCGAGGATGACGACGCGCGGCTGCGCGAGCAGGAGGCGCGCGATGGTCATCCGCTGACGCTCACCACCGGACAGCCGGTAGCCACGCTCGCCGACCATGGTGTCGAGCTGGTCCGGCAGGGACCGGATGAGCGGCTCGAGGCGGGCGCGGCGGACCGCGTCCCACACCTCGTCATCGGTGGCCTCGGGCCGGGCCAGCCGCAGGTTCGAGCGGATGGTCTCGTGGAACAGGTGACCGTCCTGCGTCACCATGCCCATCGTGTGCCGCATGGAGCTGAACGTGACGTCGCGGACGTCGGTCCCGCCGAGGCGGACGGCACCGCTGTCCACGTCGTACAGGCGCGAGAGCAGCTGCGCGACCGTCGACTTGCCCGCGCCGGACGTGCCGACGAGGGCGACGGTCTGCCCCGGCTCGATCCGGAACGAGACCCCGTGCAGGACCTCGTCCCCGCCGCGGGTGTCCAGCGTGGAGACCTCCTCGAGCGAGGCCAGGGACACCTTGTCCGCGGACGGGTAGGCGAAGCGGACGTCGTCGAACTCGACCGCGACCGGGCCGTCGGGGATCGTGACGGCGTCGGGCTTCTCCTGGATGAGCGGCTTCAGGTCGAGGACCTCGAAGACGCGCTCGAAGCTGACCACGGCGCTCATGATCTCCACCCGTGCGTTCGCCAGGCTGGTCAGCGGCGCGTACAGGCGGGTGAGCAGGAGGGCCAGGGTCACCACGTCGCCGGTGTTCAGCTGCCCGCCGAGTG
Organism: Curtobacterium sp. MCPF17_047; assembly: GCF_003234045.1. Lineage (NCBI taxonomy): Bacteria > Bacillati > Actinomycetota > Actinomycetes > Micrococcales > Microbacteriaceae > Curtobacterium > Curtobacterium sp. MCPF17_047. The sequence goes on from NZ_QKSF01000001.1 coordinate 188,231, forward strand.
CGAGGGAACCACCGACCCCGTAGACGAGGGCGAGGGCGAGGGCGGAGACCAGGGTGAGCGCGGTGACGAAGACGAACTGCAGCAGCGCACTCCGGACCCCGATGTCGCGGACGCGGGCGGCGCGGACGCGGAACTCCTCGGCTTCCTCGTCGGGACGGCCGAACAGCTTGACGAGGGTGGCGCCGGGCGCCGAGAACCGCTCGGTCATCTGCGTGCTCATCGCGGAGTTGTGGTCGGCGGCCTCGCGGCGCAGTGCAGCGAGGCGGCTGCCCATCCGGCGTGCGGGGATGAGGAAGACCGGGAGCATGACCACCGCGAGCACCGTCACGAGCCAGGACGTGCTGAGCATCACGGCCAGGGTGAGGACCAGCGCCACGACGTTCGTGACCACGCCGGACAGCGTGCCGCTGAAGGCCTGCTGCGCGCCGATCACGTCGTTGTTCAGCCGGCTCACGAGCGCGCCCGTCCGGGTGCGGGTGAAGAAGGCGATCGGCATCTTCTGCACGTGGTTGAACACGGCGGTGCGGAGGTCCAGGATCACGCCCTCGCCGATCCGCGCCGAGTACCAGCGGGTCACCAGCGACGCGGCGGCGTCGGCGATGGCCACCAGGGCGATGACGACGGCGAGCCAGACGATCGTGCCGACCGCGCCCCGGGCCGCGATGACGTCGACCACCTGGCCGGCGAGCACCGGTGTCGCGACCGCGAGGAACGCCCCCACGACGGAGAGGATGATGAAGACCACCAGCTTGGACCGGTACGGCACGGCGAACGTCATGATCCGCCGCACGGACTCGCGGGAGATGCCGTGCTTGCCGTCCCTGGCGGTCGAGATCTTGTAGAGCGAGCTCCAGGCCACGCCTTCCATGCTCATGACAGTTCCCTCCGTGGCCGGCCGGCCCTGCTGCGGTGGCGGTTGCCCGGACTCGGGGTCCTCAGCGGCGGCGGCGACCAGGGAGTCAGGATACGGCTCGGCCGGCGCCGAGCGGGTGGGCGGCGTGCGCAACGCGGCTGGCCAGGTGCTGCAGTGTGATCTGCCGGGCGGACGTCCCGATCGGTGGCGCGGGACCCCCGCGCGTGCCGGCGGCTCAGCAGAACCCGTCGAGCGCCGCCGTCAGCGCCGCGCTCCCACCCGGCCCGCCGTGCCCCTCGTCCTCGACGATGGTGAGCGTGCTCTGCGGGAGTCCCCGGTGCACACGCCAGGCCGTGACGGCCGGCCCGCTGAGGTCCCGCCGCCCGTGGACGAGCGCCGTCGGGACGTGCGCGATCCGGTCCAGACGCGCCAGCACGGCCTGGTCGCCCGACAGGAACCCGTCGTTCGCCCAGTAGTGCGTGACGAGGGTGGCGAAGCCCTCGCGCAGCTCCGGACCCAGGTGACCGCGCTCACGGAGTGCGGGGTCGTCGAGGGAGACGTGGACGCTCTCCCACCGGTCCCAGGCCTGCGCGGCGTCCGCACGGGCCTCCCGGTCGGCACCGGCCAGGCGACGTGCGTAGGCGTCGACCACGCGCTCACCCGGGAGGCGCTGGCTGGCTCGCTCGAACGCCTCCCACTCCGCCGGGAACACGCGTCCCACACCCTCGGTGATCCAGTCGACCTCGTCGCGGCTGGTCGTCGTGACGGCCATCAGGGCCAGCGCGCGGACACGTGACGGGTGCTGCTGCGCGTACGCGAGGGCGAGGGTCGTGCCCCACGAGATCCCGGCGACGACCCAGTCCTCGACGCCCAGGTGCTGCCGGAGAGCCTCGATGTCGGCGATCAGCCGTCGCGTGGTGTGGTCGGTGAGCCGGTCGCGGGACTCCGTGACGAGGGGGCGGCTCCGGCCGCTGCCACGCTGGTCGATGCCAATCAGGCGGTACCGGGTCGGGTCGAAGTGCGTTCCGTACCAGCCGCTGCCGAGCGAGCCGCCGGGGCCGCCGTGCAGCCAGAGGGCGGGGACGCCGTCGGGAGAGCCGGACTCCTCCCAGTAGAGGGACGTTCCGTCACGGACGTCGAGCAGGCCGGAGGCACTGGGTTCGGTCCTCGGGTACGGCATGGCTCGACGGTACCGGCCGGGTCAGCCGTGCAGGGCGTCAGCGAGGGTGAGGTGAGTGGGGAGTTCGTCGCCGTCGTCCGTGCCCCGGCGGAAGTCGGTGCGACCGTCCTCGCCGACGTACACACCGGCTGCACCGCCCGTGATGAAGTACTGGTCGGCCAGGTCGCCGTCGAGCGCCGACGGCGTGAGGTAGAGCAGGTACGTGCCCCCGTCTTCGAGGAGCATCCCCGGACCCGACGAGCGGGTGGTGCCGTGCTGGCGGACGACGACCGTGGACCCGACCGGATGGTCGGGGTCGGTCTTGGCGGTCGCCACGATCCGGACCGTGGACAGTGTGGTGGGGTCGGCATCCGCGACGTCGTTCGCGACGCGTTGCTGTCGGACGGTGCCGGTCACGACGAGGGAGCTGTGGTCGGCCATGCTGCTGACGGAGTCGTACATCCGCGCTCGGGAGCCGCTGGACGCGGACGAGCAGCCGGTGACGGTCACCACGCCGGCGGCGAGCAGCGCCGCCGCGACGAGGGTGCCGAGCCGGACCCGCGTCACGGCTCGACCCGGGTCGGCCAGAGCAGCCGGAAGCGCTCGCACACGACGGGCATGTCCGGTGCCCAGCCCCGCGGGTCCTCGGAGTGCTGGCGCCAGTACCGTTCGTGCGACGCCCGCCAGTACGCCAGGCTCCGGTCGCCCTCACCCTCGGCTCGGGCGTGCTCGGCGTCGACCTGGTCGAACGGGACGGTCCGGATGTCCGTCGTCACGATGACCGCGCTCGGCTGGTCGGCGCCGTCGAGGATGAGGCTGTGTTCGCCGACCTCGGGCAGTGGTTCCGCGGTCGCTTCGTAGTCCCAGAGTGATGACGCCGTGCCGTCCTTCACGCCGGCGAGGACCAGCGCGAGCAGGTCGTCGGCGTGCTCGGGCGTCGCGCCGAACGCCCACGCCGGGGGCACTTCCTCGGGCAGGTCCGGGGACTCCTGGCGGCGGGCGGCCCAGAAGGCGGCCACGGAAGGCGACGCTGCGTCCATGGCGCGACCCTAGCGGTGCCGCCGGTTCCCGCGCGAGGAGACCCTCAGAGAGCAGCTGCGAGGAACCGCAACTGCTCCGGAGCCACGCGCCGCCAGTACGACCAGTCGTGCGCCCCGAGCGTGAAACTCGACTGCGGCGCCGGCGTGATGCGGTGCACGAGTTGCTCGTCGCCCGGGCAGAAGGCGTCGGCGGTGCCGCAGGTGATCCGTGTGTGCAGGGCTCCGAGCGCCGCGGTCCGGGCCGTCAGGTCGTGCTGCGCGAAGTCCTCCGCGCCGTCGAACGCCCCCGAGGCCGCCCGCTGCGGGGTCGGCCAGAGCGCCACCGAGCTCGCTGCGACGGCCCGCACCCGCTCCGGCCCGAGGGTGCTGCCGACCAGGAGTGCGCCGTACGCCCCCATCGACCAGCCGAACAGTCCGAGCCGCTCGACGTCCAACCCGTGGTCGTGCAGCAGGGGGAGGAACTCGTCGACGAGCATCCGGTGCGGGTCCCGCCCGGAGGCGCGGGGGTGCCAGTAGTCGTTGCCGCCGTCGATCGACGCGATCGCGACGGCCGGCTCGCCGGCTGCCCGGGCCGCGGCCTGGAACCGGTCGAGGTGCATGCCGTGGTCGAAGCTGCTGCGGTGGTCGCCGCCGTACCCGTGCAGGGCCACGACGACGGGCAACGGGTCGCCCGCGGCCGATCCGGGCGGGTAGCTGATCGTCCACCCGGTCTCGGCACCACCGCGGGCGGCCGAGGTGAACGAGCCCTCGATGCGGGACCCGGTCCGGCTGGTCGGGACGATGCCGGCAGGTCCGGTCATCCCGAGCTTCCGTTCGACCGCGGCCCGCCCGGGCAGCACGCCCTGCTCGAGCAGGACGGCGCCGGCGGCGGCCGCGAGGACGACCGATCCGCCGCCGATGAGCAGCGTGCGTCGCGACAGTGTCGTCATCGGACCCCTCTTCCGGTGTGGTGCGACGACGTTCCCAGGGAGCACTGGAGAAGACCTCACGACACGCTGCGGGAGCGCTCAGGGCAGGATCAGCACCTCGTCAGCACCGGGGACCCCGGTGGCACCGAGCCGGTCCTGGGAACCACAGCCGGTACCGTGGTCCGCATGTCCTCGGGGGAACAGCACGACCACATGTCCGCGCCCACGCAAGCCGGGTCCACGCCAGCGACGGGGTCGGGGGCCGGCACCACGCTCGGCCTCGGTGCCGCCGTCGGCATCGTCGGGGCGGTCCTCGGCCTGCTGCCGTGGATCGTCACCGGCATGCACCTGCCGTTGCAGAACCTGTGGGAGACGTCGGTCGCCGACGAACGGGACATGCCGATCGCGTTCCTGCCCTTCAACCAGTACTTCCTGACCTTCCTGGCCGCTCTGCTGCTGACCGGGGCCGGCATCGTCGGCGTCACGGCCCGTCGGCTCCACCCCCGAGTGGGACGCCAAGGGGTGTTCGCTGCCTTCGGTGGGCTGCTGCTCGTGCAGGTGGTCGCGGTGGTGCAGACCACGGTCGTCACGACGGCCGGCCTCGGCATGGACCGCACCGTCGGGACGGGAGGCGCGATCAGCGCCTCCGAGATCTACGTCGTCGCCCTCGTGGTCGGCTCCGCCCTCACCGTCCTGCTCGGGGCCGGGCTCGTGCTGCTCCTCGCGCTCGCACCGGACGGCGTCGCGGTGGTCGCGCTCGCCGTCGTGGCGGTGGCGCTCGCCGAGTGGCTGCGGGGATTCGTGCTGCCGCCGGCGACCCTCTCGACCGGACTGCAGAGCACGATCGCCGGGTGGGCGTGGTGGGTCGCGCCGGTCGTGGTCGGGCTCGGCATCGCGGTGACCGGTGTCCGTTCCGCCGGCCGGGTGGTCGGGGTGCTCGTCGCGCTCGTCGTGCTGCTCGTCGGGCCGGCACTGCTCACCGCCGTCGACGGTGCGGCGGGGATGCGGGTGTTGGCCCCGTACCCCCTCGAGCTCGTCGCGTTCGGGTCGGGCCTCTTCGGCGATGTGCTCGGACGCGGACTGGTGGCGGTCGTCCTCGCGGCGGTCATCGGCTGGGTGGGGATCGCCCTGCTGCGACGGCGTCCTACCGGCCGGCGGTCCACCGGTCTGCGCGCTTCCGACCCGCCGTCTTCCGGTACGCCGTCTTCCGGTGCGCGCTGAGGCTCGTCGTGTGCACCGCCGTCGGGTCGTCGAGCAGCCGCAGGTCGTAGGCGGCGCAGTCCCCGAACGTCCCGATGCCCGGCGTCCCCTCGGTCGGCTCGAGCACGCCCTTCGAGGGGCCGTCCGACCCGATGCCGGCGCGGTGCACCATCCACTCGAGGTCCATCGCCTCGTCGGCCAGGTACCGCATCACCGCCTCGTTGTCCCGGTGCTGGCCGTCGTAGCTGCGGGCGATCGTGTTCCGGATCGCCCAGAGCGCGGGCGTCAACCGACCGTGCGGCGGCGCACTGAGCGCACCCGCCTGGTACAGGAACCGGCGGACCCCGGTCCGGCGCATCGCGGGCACCAGGCGTCGGACGAACGCCGTGTTCACCATCGCCGTCCGCTGCGCCTGCACGTCACCGAGCAGCGAGACCACCGAGTCGACACCGTCGAGCAGTCCGTCGAGGTCCAGGTCGTCGGTCACCGACCCCTGCCGCACGTCGAGTCCGGCACGCGGTGGACCGGCCTTGGCGGGCGTCCGGGCGAGGACGCGGACGCGGTGTCCGGCCGCGAGGGCGAGGTCGGTGAGGTGGCGGCCGGTCTGTCCGGTCCCGCCGAACACCAGGATCGTGCGCTGCGACTCCATCAGGCGTCCATCCCGACGACGATCTTGGTCGCCGAGACGCCGTCCCGGAGGGTCTGCAGAGCGGTGGGGAGGGCCTCCAGTCCGTGGCCGACGACGGTCGGCTCGGGTGCCGGACGGAACCGTCCGTCGGCGAGAGCCGCAGGCAGGAAGTCGCGGAACACCGCCGGCCCGACCGGCGAGACGACGGGGGTGCCACCCCAGATCGCCGTGACGTGCATGCCGCGGATCCGCTCGATGCGCGAGCGCACCGCGGTCGCCGGGTCGGGGTAGGCGGACGCGATCCGCTTCGTGCCGGGAACGGGGCGGGCGATGCGCAGGGCGTGCCCGAGCGAGCCCTTCCCGATCGCGACGGTGCCGGCCAGTCGCCGTCCGCCGAGGGCTGCGACGACCTGGCGGTCGACGTCGGCGTCGCGGTAGTCGACGACGGTCTCGGCACCCAGGGAGCGGACCAGGTCGTGGTTCGCCCGTCCGGCCGTCGCGACCACGGTGTAGCCGCTCGCCCGGGCGAGTTGGACGGCGTTCATCCCGACGCTGGTCGACGCGCCCCAGACCAGGACGACCTCGGCGGTACGGGACGCCCCGACCGTGGGGAGCGGCAGGCCGAGCTGGTCCGTCTCGTACAGGCCGGCGGCTGCCGTCGCGAGTGCCAGCGGCAGGACCGCGGCACGTTCGAAGGCCACGTCGGCCGGGAGGCGCGTGGTGACACGCTCGAGGACCGTCACGTACCGCTGGAACCCGCCTTCGGACGCGCGGTTCCGCGCTCGCTCCTGCCCGGCGGCGAACGCGGTCACCCGGTCGCCGGGCTGGAGGTCCGTGACGTCCAGGCCGACCGCGACGACCTCGCCGGCGATGTCGCTGCCCAGGACGGTCGGGAAGCGGACCCACGGTGAGACGAGTCGGCGGAGCGGCCCGGTGATGGCGTCGACGGGGTTCACCGCGATCGCACGGACCCGGACGACGACCTCACCGGCACCGGGGGTGGGCATCGGGGTCGGGCGCACCTCGAAGGGTCCGCGCGGGCCGAGGAGCCAGAGGGCTTCGTTCGTCGGGGTGTCGGTGGGATCGGGGGTGGACATGCGAGCTCCTCGCTCTCGGGCGTCAGCGATGATGACACGTGATGTCATCGTATCCCTTCATGGCACGACGTGTCATCGGGTACGATCGACCGATGCGATGGGCTCCGGATGCACGAGGTCGACTCGAGCGCGCGGCCTTCGAGCTCTTCGCCGAGCAGGGCTTCGCGGCGACGACCGTGCCGCAGATCACCGCACGCGCCGGCCTGACCACCCGGACGTTCTTCCGACACTTCGCCGACAAGCGCGAGGTCGTCTTCGCCGGCGACGAGATCCCCACGAACGCCGCACGACTCATCGCCGACGCCCCCACCGACCTCGAGCCCATGCAGGTCATCCGCAGCGTGCTGCACCAGATCGCCGCCGCACGGTTCGACGGCAACCACGAGCAGACCGCCGCCTGGCGCCGGATCGTCGAGGGGAACGACGAACTGCGCGACCGGGACGCCCGCAAGCGGTCCGACCTGGTCCGCGCTGCCCGGGGCGCCTTCGTCGAACGGGGGGAGACCCCGCTGCAGGCCACAGTCCTGGCCGAGGTCGGCGTGCTCGTGTTCCAGGTCGCGCTCGAGACCTGGGCCGAGGACGACGCTGCTGCTGCCCGACCGATGTCCGCCGTGATCGACGAGGTCCTCGCCGCACTGCCCCTCGCCGGCCGGCCCTGATCGCCCGGCCCTGATCGCCCGGCGCTGACTGCCGGGCGCTGACTGCCCGGGTGGCAGGATCGGGCTCATGCGCGCCGTCACCTTCGACTCCTTCTCCGCGACGCCCGTCGTCTCCGACGTCCCGGAACCCGCGTGCCCACCGCACGCGGCCGTCGTCCGCGTCGTCGCCACCGGCGTCTGCCGCAGCGACTGGCACGCCTGGCACGGCCACGACGACACCGTCGCGCTGCCGCACGTCCCCGGGCACGAGTTCGTCGGCGTCGTCGAGCGGGTCGGCGACCAGGTCCGGCAGTGGCAGCCCGGCACACGTGTGACCGCACCGTTCGTCAACGCGTGCGGCACCTGCCCCACGTGCGTCGCCGGCCGTCAGAGCATCTGCCCGAACCAGACCCAGCCCGGCTTCGACCGCCCCGGCTCGTTTGCGGAACAGGTCGTCGTGCACCACGCCGACACGAACCTGGTCGCCGTTCCGGACGCCATCGACGACCCCACGGCCGCGGGACTCGGCTGCCGGTTCGCCACCGCCTACCGAGCCGTGGTGAGTCGCGGCCGCACGGCACCCGGGGAACACGTGGTCGTGTTCGGCTGCGGGGGAGTCGGACTCTCGGCGATCGTCGTGGCGGTCTCGCGCGGTGCCCGGGTCGTCGCGGTCGACGTCTCCGCCGAGGCGCTCGCCCTCGCTCGTTCCCTCGGTGCCACCACCACGCTCGACGCGCGGACCGACGACGTCGACGAACAGATCCGGGCCGCGACGGACGGCGGTGCGCACGTCGTCGTCGAGGCCCTCGGCCGTGCGTCCCTCGTCCGCCAGGGCATCGCCGCGCTCCGCCCCGGCGGTCGGCACGTGCAGGTCGGTCTGCTCGCGGGCGAGGACGCCACCCCGCACGTCGACCTGGGCCGGGTCATCGCGCTCGAGCTCGAACTGCTCGGCAGTCACGGCATGTCCGCCCACGAGTACCCGGCGATGCTCGCCGAGATCGCCGACGGGCGGCTCGACCCGTCAGCGCTGGTCGGCCGGACCATCTCCCTCGACGAGGCGCCGGCGGCGCTCGCCGCGATGGACCGGCCGGCGACGTCGGCGGGTACGACGGTGGTCGTGCTGTGATCGCGGCCGACCGCGGGACCGCCGGCGCAGTCCGGGTCAGCCGCGGCGGACCGCGTCGCCGTCAGGTTCTCGGAACTGCGCTGGCCGCCGCCGTGGTCGTGCTGCTCACCGGATGTGCCGACGGCTCGCCCTCCTCCGGGGGGAGCGAGCACGGCGTGAGCCACCGAGGCCCCGAACCCACTGCCCGTTCCTACGAGGACGGCGTCGAGACCTGGGACCTGACAGTGCCGCCCTCGGTCGAGGCGTTCGGGATCGACACGGACGTGCCGGAGGGGGCGCGGACCCGGGTCGGTGCGTACGGCTCGGAGGCAGCCGGGGGACGTCCGGTCCGGTTCCTGCTCCTCGGCGGCAAGCAGGTCCGGGTACAGGCGACCCACGTGGTCTTCGACGCCCTCGACAACGCGCAGGAGATGCAGGACGCGTCGGGCGAGGTGATCCTGCCGAAGGGGCGGCTGTTCCACCTCCGCGTCAACACGGTGCCGGTGGCGGGCGCGAAGGCCGGGGTGGACGGGTACCGCGACGTGCTCCGACAGCTCGATCTGCCGGACACCTCCGTCGGCGAGCTCGAGGAGGAGATCGCATCGGCCGACTCGGTCGACCCGGTGGATGCGTCGCAGCGGGTCGGCGTCGAAGCCGGCGTGCCCAAGACGGGCGGGCTGGACTTCGGCCCCAGCACGTCGTTCCGGCCGAACGACGATCCGCTGCTGTTCACGCTCCGGTTGAACGCAGCGTGGGACCCCGAGTCGAACTGAACAGGTCTTGTACATGTAGTCTGCTGTTCATGCCCGTCTCACCGAAGCGACGCCTCGTCGCCGACGCTCTCCGCGACGCGATCGCAACGGGCCGGTACGCGCCGGGCCAACGCCTACCGGGCGAACACGACCTGGCCGAACGCTTCGCCGTCAGCCGCGGGACCGTGCGGGCAGCGCTCGCCGACCTGGCCGACCAGGAGTACATCGCCATCCACGGCGGCATCGGCTCGATCGTCACCTTCGACGGCGCCGCGCTCGACCCCCGCAGCGGCTGGGCCCGTTCGCTCGCTGCCACCGGCACCGAGATCGCCGTCCGCGTCCTGCGCATCGAGCGCGTCAGCCGGCCCGGGCAGGCCGCCGAGCTCGGTCTCGACGACCCCGACTTCATCGCGGTCGACCGCGTCCGCCACGTGGTCGGTGGACCGGACGTCTCGCTCGAGCGCAGCCTGGTCCCGCCGTTCGGGAGGCTCGCCCGCGCCGTCGACGACGGTCTCGTCGACGACTCGCTCACCGCCACCATCGCGAGCGCCGGGCTGGTGCCCGCGCTCGCCGAGCAGTGGGTCGACGTGCAGGCGCTCACCGCGGAGGAGGCGGCTTCCCTCCACAGGGCGGTCGGGGAGCCGTTCCTCCACAGCCGACGGGTCTCCCGCGCGGCCGACGGCAGGTTCGTGGAGGCTGTCGACAGCCTGCTCGACCCGAGCCGGTTCCGCCTGCACATGAAGTTCGGGAGCGCGTCATGACGACCACCACCACCGCCGAGTACGAGCACGCGCTCGCGGCCTTCCGTGGGCTGGCGATCGGGGACGCACTCGGCATGCCCACGCAGTCGATGTCCCTCGACCAGATCCGTGCCGACCACGGGGTGATCGACGGGTTCGTGGACGCCGGTCCCCACCAGCGGATCGCACACGGCATGCCCGCGGCGAGCATCACCGACGACACCGAGCAGGCCGTCCTCGTGGCGCAGCTGCTCGTGCAGGGCGGCGGACGACTCGACCCGGTCGACTTCGCCGAGGCCCTCATCGCCTGGGAACGGACGATGGCGGCGAAGGGCTCGCTCGACCTCCTCGGACCGAGCACCAAGACGGCCGTGCAGCGGATCCTCGACGGGGTCCCCGCTTCCGAAGCCGGCTCGACCGGCACCACGAACGGGGCGGCCATGCGGATCACCCCGGTCGGCATCGCCACACCGCTCTCCGGCCGTGTGGAAACCGGCACGGACGGTGTCACGGCTCTCGTCGACGCTGTCCAGGACGCCTCGCGGGTCACCCACGACACCGGACTCGGCATCGCCGGTGCCAGCGCGATCGCCGCGGCGGTCTCCGCCGGCATCGACGGTGCCACACGGTACGAGGCACTCGACGTGGCGATCGCCGCGGCCCGGATCGGTGCGACGCGGGGACACTGGGTCGCCGGTGCCTCGATCGCCGAGCGCACCGAGTGGGCCCGCGGGCACCTCGCCACCGTGCCGGCAGACCAGCGGATCGACGTCGTCTCCGGGCTCATCGGCACGAGTGTGTCGTCCCAGGAGTCCGTCGTCGCAGCGCTCGCCCTCGTCGCCCTCGACCTCGACCCCTGGCAGACCGTCTGCACGGCGGCGAGCATCGGCGGCGACACGGACACCATCGCCGCCATGGCCGGAGCCGTCCTCGGCGCCGTGCACGGAGCAGCGTCGTGGTCCGACGACGCCGTGCACCGTGTCGAGACCGTCAACGACCTGCACCTCGACGAGCTCACCGAGCAGCTCCTCGCCCTCCGCGCCGCCGCCGCCCGGTAGCGCCCTCCAGACCGCCGGGCGGTGGTGTTCCCCCCTTCACCGCCGCCCGGCCCCACCCCTCGCACCCTTCCGACGACGTAAGAGGACCTGATGACCACGACCCCCACGGACTCCGGCACCAAGTCCGGCACGCTGACCACGATCGAGCAGCGCGGCATCGAGCCCGTCCCGGTCGCCGAACGCACCGGCACACCCGGTGCGCTGTTCTGGGTCTGGTTCGCCGCGAACATCTCGATCCTCGGGCTGCCCCTCGGCGCCACCCTCGTCGCGTTCCAGGGCCTGACCGTCTGGCAGGCGCTGCTCGTCGCCGTCATCGGAGCCGCCGGGTCGTTCGCGGTCGTCGGGGTCATCTCGATCGCCGGCCGTCGGGGCGGGGCACCCGGCCTGACCCTGAGCCGCGCCGTCTTCGGCGTCCGCGGCAACATCGGACCGACCGCGGTCTCGCTCCTCAGCCGCCTGGGATGGGAGACCGTGAACACCACCACGGCCGCGTTCGTCCTGCTCTCGTTGTTCACGATCCTGTTCGGGACCGACGGCGGCTCGAAGGCCCACCCGGTCGTCACCGTCGTCGCGATCCTGCTGTTCGTCGCCGCGACGGTGCTCATCTCCGGCCTCGGCCACGCGTTCATCGTCGCCGTGCAGAAGTGGGCGACGTGGGTCTTCGGCGCCCTCAACGTCTTCGTCGCGGTGTTCCTGGTCGCACGCATCGACTGGGACGTCGTCGGTGCGCAGCCCGCCGGACCCATCGCCGCCATGGTGATCGGCGTCGGCACCATCGCCGCCGGCACGGGCATCGGCTGGGCGACCGCCGGCGCCGACATCGCCCGCTACACGCGTACCAGCGTCCGCGCCGGCAAGCTCGTCGCCGCCAGCGCCGCGGGTGCCGGCATCCCCCTCGTCGTCCTGGTCGGGCTCGGCTCCCTGGTGTCCGCCGGTGACCCGACACTCGCCCAGGCCGGTGACCCGGTCGCCGCGATCCGCGACATGCTGCCCAGCTGGATGGCCGTGCCCTACCTGATCGCCGCGTTCGGCGGGCTGCTGCTGTCGAACCACCTGTCGGTGTACTCGGCGAGCCTCACCACGCTGACCCTCGGCGTGAAGGTCCCGCGGGTGTGGGCCGTCGCGGTCGACGTCGTCATCACCACGCTCGGTGCCATGTACTTCATGCTGGTCGCCGACGGCTTCTACGCCCCCTTCATCACGTTCATCTCGGTGCTCGCCGTCCCGATCACCGCCTGGCTCGGTGTCTTCATCGCCGACATGCTCCGCCGCACCTGGTACGACCCGGCCGCGCTGCTCGACCTGCGCCGCGGTGGCCGCTACTGGTACGCGGGCGGCGTCGCCTGGCGTGCCGTGATCGCCTGGGTCGTCGCGATCGTCGTCGGCTTCCTGTTCACCAACGTCCAGGTGGGCGACGCCGACCCGGTCTTCGTCGGCGCGTTCTCGGACACGTGGATCGGTGCGAACGGCCTCGGCTGGGTCGTCACCTTCATCGTCGCCGCGGCGGTCTACCTGCTCACCGGCGGCCCGCGCGGGACCCTGCACGAGCAGCCCGACCAGTCCGCGCCGCTCCCGCACACCGAGCACACCGTCCGATGAGCCGCCTCGTCTCGGTCGGCAACGTCATCGTCGACATCGTCATGCGCATCGGCGAACTGCCCGAGCCCGGTGGCGACGTGATCGCCGACGGCTCCGAGATCACGGCCGGCGGCGGCCTCAACACCATGGTCGCCGCCCGCCGCGACGGCATGGACGTCGTCTTCGCCGGGCAGTACGGCACCGGACCCTTCGGTGACGTCGTCCGCCGCGCCCTGACCGACTCCGGTGTCACCGTCGTGCAGCCCGGTCTCCCCGACGTCGACAGCGGCTACTGCGTGGCCCTCGTCGACGCCACCACCGAGCGCACCTTCGTCACGAGCGTCGGCGCGGAAGGGCAGCTCACGCGCGCCGACCTCGACCGCGTCGCACTCCGCGCCGACGACGTCGTCTTCGTCTCCGGCTACGGCCTGGCGCACGCGGTCAACGGCGCGGCCATCGCGGGCTGGCTCGGCACGGTGCCCTCGTCCGTCCGCGTCGTGTTCGACCCGTCACCCCTCGTCGACACCCTGCCGGCAGCCGTCCTGGCCGCCGTGTCCGCACGCTCCGACGTGGTCAGCGCCAACAGCCGGGAGGCCCGTCTGCTGTCCCCGACGTCGGCCACCCTCGCCGAGGCGACCGCGGCCATCGCCGCGGCCGCGCGGGGCACCGCCCTCGTCCGGGACGGCGCCGACGGCTGCTGGGTCGTCGAGTCCGGCGGCGAACCGGTCCTGGTCCCCGGGTTCCCCGTCGTCGCGGTCGACACCAACGGGGCGGGAGACGCACACGACGGCGTGCTGGCGGCGGCGCTGGGACGTGGGGCGGGCCTCCAGGACGCCGTCCGACGGGCCAACGCGGCGGCGGCACTCGCGGTGACCCGCACCGGACCGGCGACCGCGCCGACGGCGGAGGAGACGGACGCGCTGCTCGCTGCGGGGTGAACGGTGCGCGGTGGTGCGAGCGACTGGTTGCACTTCCGGACTCCCGGCGGGCGGCATAGTGTGCACGCAGGGAGGGACACCATGGACGAGCGGACCGAGCGCAGCCGGTACACCCAGCTGCCCCCGACCGTGGACCCGGCCGCCTTCGTGGTCGAGGTCCCGGCGTTCGAGGACGACCGACCGGCTCCTCCGCCGATCCCGCCCGCTGCGGCGCCGGAACTCGTCGCGGCCACGGAGTTCGCCCGCGGCGCCGGTGGTCCCCGGACGATCCGACGCACGCAGATCCCGGCCGCGCTGGTGATCGCCGGCGTGCCGATCGGGATCGTCGTCGTCATCGCGACCGTCCAGGTGCTGTTCACGCGCTGATCGCGGACCACCCGTCCGGACCGCTCGCTGCGCTCTGCGGACCAGGCAAGCCGCCGGTGTTTCCTGCCCGTCAAGTGTTGGTTACGACCCCGTTTCCGATGCTCGGCAGACGCTGAGTCCCCTCGAAGCTTCCTCATGAGAAACCCTTCACACGAGGAGCCCCTTGCCCAGAACCCGTTCCCGGAGTCGGCTCGCTGCACTGGCGATCACCGCCACGCTGACTCCCGCCCTCGCCCTGACCGCAGTCCCTGCGTTCGCGGCGCCGACCCCTGATCCCGTCGTCGCATCCGGCAGCGACTGGGACGTCACCACCACCCCCGGCGGGTACCTGGTGTCCCTCGACCTCGACGAGCCCCTGCCGATGGTCGACGACGCCCCCACGCTCGTCGTCGACGGCGAGCCGGTGGGTCTCGCGACCGAGTCCGCCGACGGCCGCACCCTCCAGGTCCTCACGGCCGACCGGTCCGTCGCCGACGCGACCGACGTCAGCAAGGCCTGGTCGAGCGGTGACGAGGACAAGGCCGCGGAGACGACGACGGCCCCGGTCACGCCGCCCGTCCCCGAGAACCGGACACTCAAGCGGCAGATGAAGTCGCTCGCGACGGCCGCTGCCGTCGAGGACCCGTCGACCGCGGGCGCCTACTCCGTGACGGAGGCGGAGTACGACTTCGGCGACCAGGCGATCCCGCTCGCGGCGATCGGCGGCATCCGGGGTGAGCTCACCGGGAAGATGTACCTGACGAGCGCCGCCGGTGCGCGCCCGACCGTCGTGCTGCTGCACGGCCGCCACACCTCGTGCGCCGGCACCGGTGCGAACCCGCTGCGCTGGCCCTGTGGCCCGACGCAGTCGAACGTCCGCTCGTACCTCGGGTACGAGGGCACGGCCCGGGCGCTCGCGACCCGCGGCTACAACGTCGTCTCCATCGCGGCGAACGCCGTGAACTCGAACGACAACCAGCTCGCGCTCGACTACGGCGCCGAGGCCCGCGGCCAGCTCATCCTCGACACGCTGGGGATGCTCGGCAAGGCCGATGCCGGAACGGCCGTCTCCTACGACGACGTCACGACGGCGACCGACGCCACCCCGAGCACCACGACCACCCGCACCCTCGACGACGCCCTCGTCCGCGCGACCACCCGCGCCGACCAGCCGGCCGCCGCTTCCGGTCTCACCGCAGCGTCCCTGAAGGGCCGGTTCGACCTGAGCCACGTCGGCATCATGGGCCACTCCCGCGGCGGTGAGGGCGTGGTCTCGGCCGCCACCCTCAACCAGGCGCTCCCGAAGCCGTACGGGATCGAGGCGGTCATGCCGCTCGCGCCCGTCGACTTCGGCCGCATGACGCTGCCCGACGTCCCGACCGCCGTCTTCCTGCCCTACTGCGACGGCGACGTGTCGAACCAGCAGGGGCAGCATTTCATCGACGACTCCCGCCACGCCTTCGGCGACCAGGTCCTCCGGTCCGCCGTGTGGGTGATGGGCGCGAACCACAACTTCTTCAACACCGTGTGGACCCCGGGCCTGTACCCGGCGGCCACGGGCGACGACTGGCGGACGAGCGACACCACGTCCACCTGCTCGACGACCAACCCGACCCGCCTCACCGCGGCGCAGCAGTACCAGGTCGGCGTCAGCTACATGACCGGCTTCTTCCGCCTGACCATGGGCGGCGAGACGCAGTTCCAGTCGATGTTCGACGGATCGGTCAAGCCCGCCACCACCGCGACGCCGTTCGCGGACGTCCGGACCATGGCGACGCAGCCCACCGGGAAGACCCAGCTCGTCACCGACTTCACGACGTCCAGCTCGCTCGTCCGCACGGTCGGTGGCGCGACGGCCGCGGTCTGCACCAACCTGACCGGTCGCACGCTGCCGCAGTCGAACCCGTTCTGCGCCACGACGAAGGCCTCCGCACAGGTCCCGCACTGGACGCCGGGCTCGTTCGCGCCGAACGTCCCGACCTTCCCCACCACCCGCTTCCTCTGGACGGGTGCCTCGACGACGGACCCCGCGGTGCCGAGCACCGGTGAACTCCGTGTGTCCGTCCCCGCCTCCGCGCGCAACGTCACCGGCAGCACACAGATGACGCTGAAGACCGCACCCGACGAGGCCGTCCCCACCGGCACCGACTTCCGGGTCACGGTCCTGGACGGCTCCGGAGGCAGCTGGTCGACCGCCGCATCGGCGATCAACCCGCTCGCCGTCAACCGGATGCCGGGCGGCACGAACACCACGCTCAACAAGATCGTGCTGCAGCAGCTCACGATCCCCACGGCTTCGATGACGGGCGTCGACCTGACGGACGTCCGCGAGGTCCGCTTCACCGCGGGCGTCGGCGCGGACGGCACCGGGACCGGTGGCGTGTACCTGTCCGACCTCGCCTTCGACACCCCGAGCGTCGGCACCGCCGTCGCGGCGACCCGCACCACCGTGAACGTCGCCCCGACCACGGTCGAGGAGGGTGACGGCCCGGGCACCGCCGACGTCGCCGTCTACCTGTCCCGCGCCTCCGACCGGCCGGTCACCGGCTACGTCAGCGTGCTCGGCTCCGCCACCGGGTCGGTCGGTGTCGGCATGGAGCGCGTGACCTTCGCGCCCGGCGAGACCTGCCAGGCCGTCACCGTCCCGACCGCGGGCAACACCGCGGTCTCCGCGACGCCGAGTTCGGCGTTCAAGGTGAGCGTCACGAACACCCGGAACGCGGTCATGGGCGCCACGGCGTTCACGAACCTGACGGTCCGCGAGGACGACGGTGTCACGGCACCGGCGACCGAGCTGCCGCCCGTCGGTGCGCAGGGCGACGTCTGCGCCGAACGCGCCGCGGCGGCCACCCCGGTGACCCTCGGTACGTCCGCCGACACCGTCGCACCCGGCGGGTCGGTCGAGCTCACCGGTACCGGCTTCCGCGCCGGCGAGACCGTGACCTTCCGCTCCGGCACGACGGTCACCGACACGGTGGTCGCCGACAGCGCCGGCACGGCCAGCTCGACCCTGCGGATCGCGGAGGACGCCGACCTCGGTGCACTCGCCGTGTCCGCCGAGGGCGCCGGTTCCGGCCGGGAGGCCCAGGCCACCCTCGCGGTCCTCGCACCCACCGAGACGGTCCTGTCCGTCACCCCGGCCGAGCCGGTCGCAGGCGACGAGGTCGTCCTGACCGCCACGGTCACCGGCCGCGACACCGACGGCACCGTCACGTTCCGCGACGGCGAGCCCTCCGCTCGTGCCCGTGCCGCCGCGGCGACACTCGGAACGGCGGAGGTGACGGACGGGGTCGCGACGCTGACCCTGACCGACGGGTTGAGCGCCGGTGACCACACGCTGGTGGCGGCGTTCGGCGCGACCGCCACGGCGGACGCGTCCGCGTCCGACCCGGTGGTCGTCACCGTGGCGGCAGCACCGGTGGTGCCGACCCCGACGCCGACACCGACCCCGACGCCGACCCCGGCTCCCTCGCCGGGAGCCGGAACGCCGGGAGCGGGAACACCAGGTGGTGGGACGCCGAGCACGCCTGCACCGGGCGGCACCGCAGGGACGCCGACCGGCACCGTCGGCGACCCGGGCTCCGGCTCCGGGCCCGCGGGCGGTGCGGTCACCGAGCGGCCGGGCTCCCTCGCCTGGACCGGGGCCGAGATCGGGTCGGCGGCCCTCGCGGCGCTCCTGCTGCTGACGGCCGGAGTCGGGATCACCGTGGCACGTCGTCGTCGACGGACCGAGTGAGACGCACGCGCTGGCAGAGCAGGGCCGTACCCGTCCGGGTGCGGCCCTGCTCTGTGTCCACCGAGAAGGCGCGACCTCGCCGAGATCGTCATCAGCGCGACCGTCCCGGTGGTGTTCGCGCACCGGGCGGTCCCGTCTCCCCAGAGCGGTCCGGATGCGCGATGCTCGCCGTGGTCGTCACGTCAGAGCGCCCAGTCGCCGCCGACTGCCTCGGTCGTCTCCTCGACGACGTCGACGACGGTGCTCCTCGCTTGATCGGGAGGCACGACGCGTCCGGGCGGGTCGTTCCCACAAGCGGTGAGTGCGAGTGACGCACCCACGAGGACCAGAGCGACGGTGGTGGTCCTCCTGCTCTGCGATCGAGGCCGGGTCACTCTTCGCGACGCAGTTCCTTGACGTCGCCGTCCGAGCACTTCGAAATGCCGGTCATGGTGTAGCCCTGTGGGTACGCGTCGAAGCCCACCGTGGTGACGGGACCGCCCCTTCCGTTCACGCCGGTCAAGGGGTCCGCGCTCCCGCTCTGGAAGCGCTCGGTCGTGATCCCCTTGCTCTTCCAGAGTTCCTCGACGGTGCTGATGTCAGCTGCCGGTGTGGGGCCGTCGGCGCCCTCCCGCTCCAGGATGTAGACGAAGTGTGCGCCCTTTCCGCCGCCGGGCTGCTCGCAGACCTCAGCTGCGGGACCGCGGTAGAGCGTCCACTCGCCGCCGACCGCGGTGGTGGACTCCTCGACGAGGTCGACGATCGACTCCTTCGCATCCGACGGATCGGTGGTGTTGCCGCTGCAGCCGCTCACGGTCAGTGCCGTCGTCACGAGGAGCGCAAGGCCGGCACACGTTCGTGTGTGCATCACTCTGGCTGCCGGAGGTCCTTCACGTTCCCAGAGGAGCACTTCGAGACGCCGGTGACGCTGTAGCGCTGCGGGTAGGCGTTGAAGCCCACCGAGGTCACGGGACCACCGACGCCACGGATGCCGGTGAGCGGGTCGGCTCCGCCGCTGGCGAAACGCTCGGTCGTGATCCCCTTGCTCTTCCAGAGCGCTTCGATGGTGGCGATGTCGGTCTCAGGAGCCGAACCGTCCGCCCCGGCCCGCTCGAGGATGTAGACGAAGCGAGCGCCTTCCTCGCCGTTGGACTGCTCGCACACCTCGGCATCGGGACCGCGGTACAGCGTCCAGTCGCCACCGACGGCGTCGGTCGACTCCTTGACGATGTCGACGATCGACTTCTCCGCGTCGGAAGGATCCACGGTGCTGCCTCCAGGGTCTGTTCGACAGCCGGTCAAGCTCAGAGCCGCTGTCAGGATGAGTGCGACGCCTGCGATCGAGTGAGCGAGGCGTCGGGTCGGATGGTTCACGGTCACAATGTCCACTGTGGGTTCTCCAAGAGGGACTGCTGGAACGCGGTCGGCCCCTTGGGCGGGTCGTCCGTCATACGCTCAGCGTGGCCGGTCGTGGCGAAGCCCAGGTTCATCAGCGACTCGGTGTTGAGGTCGAGGTACCCGTGGTCGTCGGGGGCGTGCGTGCCGTGGTCTTCGACGGCGTTGAGCGGACCGTTCTCCGTCTCGCCATCGGTACCGAAGGTGGTGGCGCCGAAGTCGGGATCGGTCGGGTCCTGACCATGCTCAGCGCTGAGGCGCCCCGTCCAGGCCCACTGATCGCCCTTCTCCAGCTCGATCAACCACACGTCCTGCGCTTGACCGCTGTAGACGTGATCGGCGTTGAGGTCGCTGGCCTCGTCGACCTCGTTCGGCAGGCCGGCCGAACCGACCGTCGAGAACGTGTCGACATGGACACCGCTCTGCGTGAGCGCGTACGCCGACGCGGTCGAGCCGTAGGAGTGCGCGACGACGTTCGTCGTCGGGGCGTCGCCGGCGCGGACGGCGTCGAGGCCGCGGATGGATGCGGCGAGGTTGTCGCCGCCGGCCTTGGCGTACTCACTCCCGAGCACGCCGAAGTCCCATTCTCCGGAGATGACGGGCTTCGGGGGTGAGTCGTAGCCCATCCAGCTGATGACGGCGCGGTTCGCGGGCCCGGTGTCCGCTTGTTGGTCGTAGAGGTGCTGCGCCGAGTCCGTCCACTCGCTCATCCCGGTCGTGTCCGAACCCATCCCGGGCACCGCCCAGGTGACGTTGTCAGCGGTGTCGAGATCGCCGATCGACACTGCGGCCAACGGCGGGTGGTCCTCCGTCAGGGAGATGAGGAAGCGTTCTCCGCCCTTGCCGCCCTTGCCGCCCTTCGCGTCGGTCAGTGACGTCCGGATGTCCTCGAGTGCGTCGAGGTCCGTCGCGGCCTTCCCCCACGCCGTCCCGTTGTCGTATGCGATGGTGTTCCGGAGGGCTGCCACTTCCTCTTCCGCCGCAGCGATGCGGGCTTTGAGCACGACTCGGTTGGCCGTGTCCCGCGCCCAGTAGTCGACGCCCTCCAGGTTCCCCAGCCGATTGAGCACCGGGATGGGCAGGGCCTTGAGGTCGTCCTCGTCGGCCTTCGAGTAGCCGAGCTTCGCCCAGAGCGCTGCGACCTCCGCCGGGGACAGGTCGGGATCGAGCATCTGCTCGAACGCCGCCGGGAGTTCGGTGGCAGCGGAGATGTCGAGCGTCGCGTTCGAGAGCGATCCGTGACCGCCCGCGCGTTCGAAGGCATCGGCGATGCGTTCCGCCCACGCGGCGTCCTCGCCGTTCTCCTCGAGCAACCGGTCGAAGCCGGTCAGGAAGGTGGCCGATTCGATCCGCGCCCATCCGCACGATCCCGTGAAGCCGTGCCACGCACTCCGCAGCGTGGTCAGCTTCTCGTCAGCGCCCCGGTCCAGCCCGCGGTAGGCACTCCCGAAGGACCGCAGGTGGTCGGGGTCGGCCGAGCTCTTCCCTCCGGACGTCCCGTCCCCGGTGCGCGTGCGCCCTCGTGCCGAGAAGGACGCCGAGATGCTCGGCGGCGCGATCGGTGTCTCCGACGGCTTGAAGTCGAAGCCCGTCCCTCCGGACACCCCGAAGACGCCGAGGGGCGATCCGGCCGCCGAGCGGTCCCGCTCGTCCTGCCGGACCTGCCACGCGGCCAGGTCGGCCTGGCGCTCGCGTTCCCGCTTCGCCGCTGCGGTCACCTCGTTCACCTGGTCGCCCAGGTCGTCGAGCACGGACGCGAGTTTCGGCCGGTCCTCGGCTTCGATCCGGGCTGACTCCTCGAACCGGGTCGCGTAGGCGCCGGAGAAGTCGTCCGTGCCCTGCTCGACGGCAGACCGACGGCCAGCGCCCTGCCCGCGGAGCTTCTCGGCAGCTGCCGTCGACGCCTTCACGAGTGCGTCCGCTGCCGCCTCGTCGTACTGGATGTCCCCCATGGTGTCCTTCCCCCTGCGGCCCTCGCGAGCCCACATCCAGGACTGTACCCATCTCGATGACCGGCGTCACGGGTCGCGGTGCACTCCTCCGGTGCAGCCGGCTGTCCGGCCGAGGACGCCGAGTCCCAGGGTGATGGAGATCAGTGTGGGGGTGCCGCCGGAGACGGCCACACCGCCTGTACCGGCGGTGCGGATGTGGAGCCGGCAGACGCGGAGAAGTCGATCGTCAGCATCGTCGACGAGACGACGAGGAGCGTCGGCGGCCACTGGACGGTGTACAGCGAACCGACCGCTGAATCGTGCGCCGAAGCAGCCGACGACGGCCTGACCTACACGTACATCCTCATGCAGGACGCGCCGCCGACTGATCCGGCGAAGGCTGTCGCCGCGGTCGAGCAGCTGTGGAAGGACAAGGGCATCACGAGTCAGCAGTACCGACGGGAGCCGCGGACCCGATCCTCGGTGTCCGCGGCCGTGGCGGCCCTGTGACGTCGATGGACTTCCTCGCACACGGCCGCCGCTTCAGCGTCGTCGGTGTCTCGGAGTGCGCCGAGGGCACCGCGGTCGAAGAGCGGAAACGACGGAGCACGTCGTCTCCGACGCCGTGACCCAACCGGACGCAGCGAGCCGGGGTGCGTCACCCGGGTGACCCGGTTCCGGACGGGAGGCGCGGACCGGCGCCGGCCCGCGCCTCCCGTCCGGCGGTCCCGCCGCCACCGCGCCCACGCGACCCGAACACGGGACTGGCGCCGCCACTGGTCGCGCACTTGACTCGTTCCAGGGCACCCCGCCCTGCCACGACCAGGGAGGCCGACCGTGCGCACACTCGTCTACACCAGCACGCAGACCCGACCGATCTCGGACTCCGAACTCGCGCAGATCCTGGCAGTGGGACGCGAGAAGAACACCCGGCTCGGCATCACCGGCATGCTCGCGCACCGCGACGCCAACTGCATCGGCATCATCGAGGGCGAGGACGACGTCGTCCACGAGCGCCTCGAGCAGATCCGCCTCGACCCGCGCCACGCCAACGTCCGGGTGCTCTGCGACGACCCGGTGCAGCAGCGCTCGTTCCCGGACTGGTCGATGGCGTTCCAGCCCCTCGACCCGCTGATGCGCGAGGTCCCGGGCTTCAGCGACCTGTTCGACACGCAGCGGCCGACGGACGGGGAGTTCGGCGCGTCCCGGGCCCGCGCGCTGCTGGAGTGGTTCCGCAAGCACCCGCTGGCTCCGCTGACGAGCCAGGACTCGGCCGACGCCGAAGTCCCGCGCACGCGGGTCCTGAACGGCGCGATCGCGGTACTGCACGACGCCGGCACGGTCGCCTTCTCCACCGAGGCGGTCGCCGAGCGGTGCGGCATGCGCGTCGCCGAGGTCGAAGGGCTCTTCCCGAACCGGCACGCCCTGCTCGCCGCGACCGTCGAGCGCTGGAGCCTGGCGGTCTCGGCGCCGCTCCTGCCGATGATCACCGAGCGCGGCACGGTCGCGTACATGCACGCGCTGCTCGCCGCGCACGTCGAGGAGCCGGGCCTGATGCGTCTGCTCGCGTCCATCCTCGGAGCCGCCACGGACCCGACCGTCGACGGTGCCGACTACTACCGGTCGGCGTACCTGCAGTTCCGGCAGACGATCCGGACGGCGCTCGCCGCGGACGTCCGCGACGGCCGGGAGCCTGCGACGATGGACCCGGAGCGCGGTGCGCAGCAGCTCCTGGCGCTCTACGACGGGCTCCGGCTGCAGGCACTGCTGACGCCGGACACGGACCCGGTCGACGCGTTCGACCGTGCGGCCGCCCGGATGCGCCGCGGCTGGTCCGAGCAGTACGAGCAGCCGACGTACTGGGACATCCCGGTCGCCCCCACCCGCTGAGCGCCGACCAGTAGGCCGACGGAACGGTCTAGCCGTGGAGTGGGGGCGGTGGAGCGCTCCCGGTTCCGCCATGATGGCTCCAGGGCGCGGACCGGGTATCTGCGCTCTGCTCTCTCACCCAGGGTGGTGAGCCGGCCGTCTGGTCGCCTTCGGGTGGTGATCAGGCGGCCGAACGCGTCCGTCCGGGGACCGGCACTTGTCCGCCGTTCGTCCGACTGCGGAGCATGTCCGATCGGGTCTAGCGTCGCGACCGTGCGGCAACGGGGCCGCACCGGTCATGAATCGAGCATCATGCAACGACGGATGAGAAGTCTCGTCGCCCTCGCCGTGAGTGCCGGCGTCGTGGGGGCGCTGGTCCCGGCGATCTCGGCCCAGGCGGTCACGACGAGCGACACCCCGGACTTCGGCAGCAGCGTCAAGGTCTACAGCCCTTCGACGTCGACCTCGACGATCCAGGCGGACGTCGACGCCGCGTTCAACTCGCAGCTGCGCAGCACCACCGCACAGTTCGGATCGCAGCGGTACGCCTTCATGTTCAAGCCCGGCAACTACGGCCGGGTGTGGGCGAACCTGGGGTTCTACACCTCGGTCGCGGGCCTCGGGAAGAACCCCGACGACGTCACGATCAACGGCGCGGTCAACGTGGACTCGGGGTGGAACGCCGGCGACGAGTCGAACGCCACGCAGAACTTCTGGCGCTCGGTCGAGAACCTGGCGATCGTGCCGGAGGGCGGCACCGACCGCTGGGCGGTGTCGCAGGCGGCCCCGATGCGCCGGGTGCACATCAAGGGCAACCTCACGATGGGCCCCTCGAACCAGGACGGCGGCCAGGGCTACTCGTCCGGCGGGTACATCGCGGACAGCAAGGTCGACGGCACCGTCACCTCGGGCTCGCAGCAGCAGTGGTACACCCGCAACTCCACGCTCGGCTCGTGGCAGGGCGGCAACTGGAACATGACGTTCTCGGGCGTGCAGGGTGCGCCGGCGAACGACTTCTCGAAGAGCTACACCACGCTCGCCACCACGCCGACGACCCGCGAGAAGCCGTACCTGTACATCGACTCGTCGAACAAGTACCACGTCTTCGTGCCGTCGCTCAAGCAGAACTCGAGCGGTGTCACCTGGCCGAACACCGGCGGCACCGACATCCCGATGCGGAACTTCTACGTCGCGCACCCGGGCGACTCGGCGGCGACCATCAACAGTGCGCTGGCGCAGGGGCTCAACCTGTTCTTCACGCCCGGCACCTACCAGCTCGACTCCGCGCTGAACGTCACGCGGGCCGACACGGTCGTCACCGGCATCGGTTTCCCGACGCTCGTCCCGACGCGGGGCAACGCCGTGCTGACCTCGTCCGACGTCGCCGGCGTGAACGTCTCGAACCTCGTCGTCGACGCCGGATCGCAGAACAGCGCGCAGCTGCTCCGCCTCGGCACCAGCGGATCGCACGTCGACCACGCAGCCGACCCGCAGAGCATCCAGGACGTGTTCTTCCGCGTCGGCTCGAGCATCCAGGGCAGGGCGACGACGACGCTGCAGGTGAACGCCGACGACACCCTCGTCGACCACATCTGGGCCTGGCGCGCCGACCACGGCGGGGCCGCCACGGGCTGGACGGTCAACACCGGCGCGACCGGTGTCGAGGTGAACGGCAACGACGTCCTGGCCACCGGCCTCTTCGTCGAGCACTACCAGAAGTACGAAGTGCAGTGGAACGGCAACAACGGCCGGACGATCTTCTTCCAGAACGAGATGCCGTACGACGTGCCGGACAACGCCTCGTGGCAGAGCCCGACCGGAGCCGGGTACGCGGCCTACAAGGTGGCGTCGACCGTCACCAAGCACGAGATCTGGGGCGGTGGCGTCTACTGCTTCTTCAACACGAACAAGTCGGTGCACGCCGACCGCGCCTTCGAGGTCCCGCAGACGGCCGGCGTGAAGGCGCACGGCCTGGTCACGGTGTCCCTCGGTGACGTCGGCACCATCTCGAGCGTCATCAACGGCGTCGGCGGCGCCGTCCCCACCCCGGCGGGCAACACCGCGCCGAACCGGGTGGCCAGCTACAACTGACCGTGGTCGCGACGCGACCACCTGACGGACGGGAGGCCCGGTGCCAGCTGGCACCGGGCCTCCCGTCCGTCTCGTGGTGCGTCGGTCAGGACCGCTTCGACGACCGCGGCAGGAACGTCCCGTCCCGGAGCGACTGCTCGATCTGCTCGAGCGAGCGCCCCTTCGTCTCCGGCACCCGCAGGAACACGAGCACCCACCCGAGCACGTTGAGGGCTGCGTAGACGAGCATCGTGCCGCCGAGCCCGATCCATCCGGTCAGCGTCAGCGCGGTCGAGGTCACGAGCAGGTCGGCGCCCCACAGCACCATCGCGTGCAGGCTCGTCGCCGCGGCACGCACCCGCAGCGGGTACATCTCGGAGCCGATCAGCCATCCGACGACCTGGATGCCGCCGGCCTGGAAGAACATGAACAGCAGGATCAGCACGATCGTCAGCACGGGGGAGGGCTTGCCGCCCTGCACGAAGAACAGCACGCCGAAGGCACCGATGCTCAGTGCGGCTCCCGGCAGCATGACGAGCGTCAGCCGTCGGCGGCCGACCCGGTCGACGATCCGCGACCCGACGAAGGTCATCAGCAGGTAGACGACCCCGACGCCGACGTTGGCCCAGAGCGAGTACACGTGCGGGAAGCCCGCGTCCGTCAGGATCGTCGGCGTGTAGTAGATCATCATCTCGAGGCCGGTCAGCTGCGTGAACGCGGCCACGATCAGGCCCGCCACGAGCGCGGGACGGACCCAGGGCTTCCGGAGCTGCGCCCACTGCCCCGAGCGCGAGTCCGGTTCGGCGTCGTCGAGTCGGCGGATCTCGTCGAGTTCGTCCTCGGCTGCCCGGTGCGTCGGCCGCAACCACCGCAGCACCTGGCGCGCCGGCCCGACGCGGTCCTGGGACACGAACCACCGCGGGCTCTCCGGCAACCGCAGCATCCCGAGCAGCAGCACGATCGCGGGGGCCGCGGCGACGCCGATCATGAACCGCCACGACACGACACCGTTGAGCATCACCCCGACGAGCGCCGCGGCCAGGATCCCGACGCCGATCGCGCAGTTGAACACCGTCACCAGGCTCCCGCGCCGCGGACCCGGCGCGATCTCGGCGATGTACGTCGGGATCGTCTGCGTCGACCCGCCCACCGCCAGGCCGAGGAACAGCCGGCTGAGCACCAGGAACACCGGGCTCGGCGACACCGCGGCGAACAGGACGCCGAGGATGAAGACCGCGGCGATGAGCAGGATCGTGCGGCGTCGGCCGATCCGTGCCGAGACCGGACCGGTCAGGAAGGCACCCAGGATCGCGCCGACGAGGATGGACGCGGTGATGAACTCCTTGACGGCGGAGCCGATCGAGAACTCCTTGCCGATCTCGATGAGGGTGCCCGAGATCACGCCGGTGTCGTACCCGTAGAGCAGCCCGCCGAGTGCGGCGATGAACGCGACGCGGGTGACGTGGTGCCGCGTGGTGCGGGCCTGCTCCGCACCGCCGTCGTCGTCCGGGATCGCCGGAGGGACACCGGCGACCTGGTCCTCGGTGCTCGTCGTGTTCGTCATCTGCGCCCTCCACCTCGCCGCCTCCGGCACGCGCCGGACCGGCGGTCACGCTAGACGGGACGCGGCGAGCGGACGAGGAGCTTGTACGGATCGCGCCGTGCCGGGCACGTCCGGGTGCAGCGCAGTGGCGGGTGGACGGACGGGAGGCTCTCCACCAGTTGATGGAGCGCCTCCCGTCCGTCGTCGTGCGCGGTCCCTCAGGGCTGCAGCGCCTCGAGGTCCTCGAGTAGGGACGGGTGCGTCGGCTCCCACCCGAGCGCCTGCCGGGTGTGCACGCTGGACGACGGCTGGTCCATGGCGAAGATCGGCCCGAACGGCCCGAACGTGTCGTCCGGCACGGACTCGACCGGCAGGCCGAGGCGACGGCCGACCACGGTCGCGATGTCGATGACCCGGTCGCCCTCGTCGGCGACGGCGTGCCAGGCGGTGCCGCCGGGTGCGGACTCGAGCGCGAGCCGGAAGAGCGCAGCGGCGTCGCGGGCGTGCACGGCGGGCCAGCGCTGCTGGCCGTCACCCGGGTACCCGGCGACCCCGGTCCTCCGCGCGGCCTGCGTGAGCAGCCCGGCGAACCCGCCCTGCCCGTCCTCGTGGACCGTGCGGGGCATCCGGACGGCGGAGGTGGCGATCCTCGACGGGGAGTCGCTGCTCAACGACGCGACGGCGCTCGTCCTGCTGCGCACCGCGACCGCCGCGGCCGCGGCAGCGTTCTCGTTCTGGGGAGCTGTCGGCGACTTCGCCTTCGCGGTGGTGCTGGCCGTGCTCATCGGCGCAGCCGTGGGGCTGCTCAACCTCGCGGTCCGGGCACGGATCACCAGCGCGCCGGTCAACACCGCGATCTCGTTCGCCGTGCCGTTCGTGGCGTCGATCCCCGCGGAGCACTTCGGCGCCTCGGGCCTCGTCGCTGCGGTCGTCGCCGGACTCGTGACCGGCATCCGCGCGCCCAGGGTGCTGCCGCCCGACCACCGGCTGTCCGACGCCCAGAACTGGAGCACGATCGAGTTCGTCCTCGAGGCCGCGGTGTTCCTCGTGATGGGCCTGCAGCTCGCCTCGATCGTGGGAGCCGTCGAGCGTGAACACACCGGGGTGTGGTCAGCGCTCCTCATCGCGCTCGGTGCCCTCGTCGTGACCCTGGCGGTCCGGGCGGCCTACGTCGTCCCCTTGCCCCGCTCGTTGCGCGCGAGTGCTCGGCGCAGTGCCGGCATGCAGGACCGGGTGGAGACCATGCGGTCCCGACTGGACGACCTGGAGACCGCCAGGGCCGCGATCCAGGAGCACCGGCGCGGGCGGCGCATCCCGACCGCGCGTGACATCGAGCGGCTGGGGAGCCGGGTGCGACAGGCGCTCGGCGACATCGCCTACTTCCGGAAGGCCCCCCTCGGGTGGCGCGACGGCACCGCGGTCGTCTGGGCGGGCATGCGAGGCGCCGTGACCGTCGCTGCCGCGCAGACCCTGCCGGAGGGCACTCCGCAGCGGGCCCTCCTGGTCTTCGTCGCGTTCGCGGTCGCGGTGCTGTCCCTGGTGCTGCAGGGCGCGACGATCGGTCCGCTCCTGCGACGGATCAGCCCGCGACGGACCGACACCGCGGAGCAGGACTCCGGCGAGCGGCAGCGTCTCCTCGAACTCCTGCGGGCGGCGTCCGAGGCAGTGCCGACCGCTGGCGAATCCGCCGTCACACGGGAGGAGCTCGCGGCCGCCGACCCGTCAGCGGTCCGGGCCTGGCTCGGCCGCGAGAAGGCACGCCGCCTGGCCGTCCTGCGGGCACAGCGGACGGCGCTGCTCGACGCACGAGACGACGGGACGTTCGACGCCGAGGTGCTGGCGTCCGTGCTCCGGAACCTGGACGCCGAACAGATCGCACTCGAACTGCGCGGCGGTCCGGGCACCTGACGGCTCAGTCGCGGACGACGACGCCCTGCCGCAGCATGTCGCGCGCCACCCGAGAGCGCGGGATCACCCACAGCGCACTCCACAGCGCGAGGCCGACCCACAGCCCGAGCAGCAGCAGTGTGATCACGGTGCCGTGCTGGTCGCGCATCGACCAGGTCATCGCGCTCCAGAACACGGCGAGCACGATCTTGCCCCATCCGGCGGTCTGCTGGTCCGCCTGGGCCTGCAGTCGCGGGACCCAGATCTCGGCGGGCACCCCGCTCGGCACGTGCCGCTCGGTCACCCAGCGCTCGACCATCACGACGTTCTCGTAGCCGCCGTCGACCCGCCACGACCGGAGCTGCAACCAGCCGGCGACCGCGGCACCGACCAGGGCTGCGGGCAGTCCGACGGACACGAGCACCTGCGGCGTCGCGGTCCGGAACGACGACAGGACGAGCATGGTGAACACGAGCGCGAAGCCCGCACCCGCCGCCGCACTGCCGAGCAGCCGGAGCCGCCCGGCTTCGTCGACCTCACCGATGCCGTGCACGCTCCGACCGTACCCGCGTGGACGGACGTGCCGCCGGTCGCCGGGGCAACGCACAGGAGGCCCGTCACCGGTCTCGTGGACCGGTGACGGGCCTCCCGTCTGTGTCGTGCTCGCGCGTCTGTGTCGTGCTCGCGCCCGGAGCGGTCAGTCTCCGGCGTTGATGAGTCCGAGCCAGCGGCCGAAGCCAGTCGGTTCGTCGTCCTGCAGTCGGAACTGCGGGTGCTGGGCCACGTCGGTGCGCTGGCCTGGGGTGCGGTCGTCGTCGATCACGGCGGACTCCTTTCGTCGAGGTGATGATCTGTACACGCGGGGCCCTGCGCGCATTCCCGCTCCGATGCGGTTCACGGGGTACGTCCAGCGGAGAGGCCGGTGTCCCGGCGAGACGCCGCGATCGGGCCGGGACGCCGCCGATCCCTGCGGCGTCTCGGCGGTCCCGGGGCGTTCCGCACAGACGGGGGCGTCTCGCCGCGGCACGACCGCCCGGGCGATCGGGGGACAAGCCCGCGGAGGCGCTGGACCCGCCACCCCGCCGTGCTGGTAGTCCTGGGGGATCGGCTGCGCCCCGTGGCCGAGGACGAGGTGGGACCCCATGGCCGACGCGAGGACCTACGACGACTCCGGGTACTGGTACCCCGACCGCTCGACGAAGACCGGCGTGGAACTCCTCAACGCGATGCGCCGCTACCGGTCCGCCGAGGTCGCCATGCGGCAGCGCACCCGCGACACCATGCAGCTCGGCCCGACCGACATGGCCGCCGTCCGCCACCTGCTCCAGGCCCGGCAGCGCGGCACCGTGGTGAAGCCGACCGGCCTGGCGGCGCACCTCGGGATCACGACCGCGTCGACCACGGCCCTGGTGAAGCGACTCGTCGCCGCCGGCCACGTCGAACGCCGCGCCGACCCGAGCGACGGTCGCGGGTTCGTGCTCGTCGCCACCGACAACGGCGACGACACCGTCCGGTCGCACCTGACCGGGGTCCACGCCCGGATGATCGCAGCGGCGGACCGGCTGTCAGCCACGACCCTCACGGAGATGAGCGCGTTCTTCGAGGAGATGACCGCCGCGATGGACGACGCAGCGACCGGCGACCTCGTGCCCGACGACGCCCGCAGCGCCGGGGCCGTGGCGCTGCCCGCACACCACTGACCCCGGCGCCGGGTGACGCTGCTCGGTCCACCCCGCGAAAGCGACACTTGTGCGCCTGCGGTCCGCGCTGATCTGTCGCTTTCGCGGACAACTGCGGCACCGCCCGCGCCGGCCCCGCCCCGGCCCGCGCCGGCCCGGCCCGGCCCCGCGCGCAGCGCGGCGGGTCAGAGCCGGAAGGGGTTCGTCCGCGTGACCGCGAGCAGGTACCACGCCGTCGCACCCGTGTGCAGGCTGGCGTAGTACAGGTCGCCGAACCCGGTGTCCAGCCCGTCCGACGACGCCGACACGATCCCCTTCCCGTCGCTGTTCGGCTGCGTCCGCTGCGCGAGCTGCACGCTGTCCAGGACAGCCGAGGCCCGGGCCCGGTCACCACGTGCGCCCCGGGCTTCCAGGGCGAGCGCCAGCTGACCGGAACCCTCGAACCAGACCTTGCTGGTGTCGGTGTCCGAGAAGGACGGGCCCGTGTACGGACCGTCGTGTGCGATGAGGGTGTCGAGTACCCACGTCACCGACGCCGAGTACCGCCGGTCGAGCGTCGCGAGGTACGCCCAGACCTGCACGTCCTCGGGGATCGGCACGCGGTTGATCGTCACACCGTCCGGGTCGGTGCCGGTCCACAGGTGCCCGTCCGTCCGGTCCTGCATGGCCCGGACGAACGACTCCGCCAGGGCCGCCCGTCGCTTCCACGCCCGGTCGCCGGTGAGCTGCGCGAGCTGGGTGAAGAACGCGGTCACGTCGATGTTGTGCTCGGTCGACTTGTACGTGATCGGCTGGTCGTCGGCATCCCGGCCACCGGTGTACCCGGCCGGCTGGCGGACGTCGTCGCGGGCGTGTTCCTCGATCCACGTGCCGAGGCGCAGGGCACCGTCCAGGAACCGCCGCTTCCGCGTCACCGCGTACAACCGGCAGAAGGTCATCCCGACCCACGACTGGTTGCCCGTGTACGCCGCGGGGGAACCGATGTCGATCGGCCGCGGTGGTGTCGCCACCGGGAACGTGTCCGGCTGGTACGACGCCCGAGTCCGGCCGTCCCCGATCGGGTCCGCCGCCTGCAGGGACAGCAGCGCGTCACCGAGGACCGTCGCCCGCTGCACGTCGTCGCGACGACCGCGACCGAGCCACGCCAGGACCATCAGGGCGTCGTCGTACGCGAACGAGGACACGAACTCCGTCGGCAGGGACGCGAAGTAGCCGCCGGAGTAGCTCCGCGGCAGCCGGAGGGCGGACCCGCTGCCGTACTCGTCCATCCGCAGGTCCAGGTAGTCGTACGCCAGGTCGCGCGAGCGGGCGCGGGACAGCGTGGGCGTGCCGGGCCGGTGGCCGGTGCTCGCGACGGCTGCCGGGCCTCCCGGGCTGGCCGAGGCGATGCCGGGTGCACCCAGCGCCACGGCGGCTGCGGCGACGGCAGCGGCACCGCCGAGGACGACGCCACGACGGCTGAGCGTGCCGGACGCGCGGAGGTCGGCGGAGACGGGCGGTTCGACGGAACGTGTCGGGTCGGTCATTGCGTGCTCACTCCCAGCCGCGGCTGACGCGGCGGACGGTGGATCCGTACAGGATGGTGCGCCGGACCGACCGTGTGGTCGGCGCCGACAGCGGCCGTGGGGGTCGATGCGACGTGACGGGAGGCCCGGCTCGGCCGGGTCCCGCCCCTCGCGTCAGGCGGCCGTCACGGCTGACTCGGGAGCCAGGAAAGCGGCGCCGAGTGCGGCGAGCGGCTGGTCGAGGGGCGCGAGGAGCACGCGTGACGACAGGCCGAGCGACGCGACGAAGGGGGAGGCGCGTGCGGCCTCGTCGAAGTCCGCACGCAGGGGCAGGAGGAGGCGCTGGCCGAGGGCGGCGAGCCCACCGCCGATGACGACCGACTCGACGTCGGCGGTGACCACGAGGATCCGGACGGCCGAGGCGACGCCGCCGACGAAGCGGTTCCGTACGGCGGTCGCCACCGGGTCGCCGTCGTCCGCACTGTCGAACACGCTCGTGGCGGTGCTGCCCGGGTGCCCGGGCCAGGCGGTGGCGAGTGCCGAGCCGGACGCGACGGTCTCCAGGCAGCCGCGCTGCCCGCACACGCACACGGGGCCGTCGGCGAGCACCGGGATGTGGCCGACCTCGCCGGCGTTCCCGCGGGCTCCGCGCCAGAGCCGGCGGTCCACGACGATGCCGGCGGCCAACCCCGTGCCGATGTTGAGGTAGGCGTGCGGGCCGTCGAGGTGCATCGCCTGCGCCGCGCCGAGTGCCGCGACGTTGACGTCGTTCTCCACCTGCACGGGCAGCCCGACGTGGTCGGCGACGAGCGGGCCGAGCGCGACCTCGGACAGCCCGAGGTTCACCGCGTGGCGGACCCAGCCGGTCTCGTGGTCGATGAGCCCGGGGATCCCGATGCCGACCGCGGTCGGTGTCGTGCCGGTCCGTGCCCGCAGCGAGTCGATCACCTGCAGCGTGTTCGCGACCACCGTCTCGGCACCGAAGCCGGTCGGCACGCGGACCCGGTCGACGGTCTCCCCGGTCGGAGCGACCGCGACGGCGTCGATCTTCGTCCCGCCGATGTCCAGACCGATCCTCATCGGGGACCGGTCGTCGGGGTGTCCGGCCTCGGCGTCGAGGACGCGGCGTCTGGGCTGCGCATGCGGGTTAGTAAACACGCCTTACGCATCCGTGGCAAGCAGTGACTTCCGCCTGTTTCCGCCAGATCACGCGCTTGTTACGGCTGCAGATCGGGTCTTGACAGGCGATTAGGAACGGTCCTTTACTAAGGCAACCGCTCGGAGGGAGGAGATCTGATGCCGAACGAGACGGACGCACAGACCGCCTTCGGCGCGCAGCTCCGACGCCCGCGCAGCAAGGCGCTCCCACAGCACAGCCGGGCCCACAACCGCTCGCTGATCCTGCAGACGCTCTTCACCGACGGGGCCATGAGCCGCGCCGACCTGTCCCGGCAGTCGGGCCTCACCCGCCCGACGGTCAGCGGACTCGTGGCGGAGCTCGAGGCCGACGCGCTCGTCACCGAGCTCGGCCCGCGGGAGGACCTGCGGGTCGGCAAACCCGCGACCCTGATCAACCTCAACGTCGACGCCTTCCACATCGTCGTCGTCGACCTGTCGCTCCCCGACCACTTCGTCGGCGCGGTCACGAACCTCCGTGGCGACGTCGTGGACAGCGCGAAGATCGAGGTGGACGGCGCCACCGGGGAACAGGCGGTCGTCCGGATCATCCGGCTGGTGGAACGCCTCACCACGATGACCACCCGCCGGTTGCTCGGCATCGCGGTCGGCTGCCCCGGGGTCATCGACGCTGCGGGCACCGTGCTGCACTCCGTGGCCCTCGGCGCCGGCCTGCCGCTGCAGGAACAGCTCACCGAGCACTTCCGGCTGCCCGTGCACGTGCTCAACGACGCCAACACCGCGGCCCTCGGCGTGCACGCGTTCGAGGTCGAGCCCGGCAACGACCTGCTCGTCGTCGCACTCGAGCACGGTGTCGGCACGGGCATGGTGCTCGGCGGCCGTCTGGTCCTGGGCGAGCGGTTCGCCGCCGGTGAGATCGGACACCTGACGATCGACGAGGACGGCGAACCCTGCCTGTGCGGTCGTCGCGGTTGCCTCGAGGTCCTCATCGGCGCCGAACACCTGACCCGCCGGATCGCTGCGTCGCCCGACGACCGCGACGAGGTCCTGCGCTCGGCCGGCAGCACCCTCGGCGGTGTCCTCGCGCCCATCATCAGCGCGGTGAACATCACCGAGATCGTCGTCACCGGCCCCGCCGACCTCGTCCAGGGTCCCTTCATCCAGGCCGTCCGCGAGACGGCCACGGCACGGACCCTCGCGAGCGTCGGCAACGACCTCTCCGTGACCGCCACCTCCACCAACAGCGACCTGATCCTCCGGGGCGGAGCAGCCTTCCTGCTCGCCGCGGAGCTCGGCGTGAGCTGACCCGACACCGACACAGCAGAACGACCACCAAGGAGAAGCAATGCGTACGAAGAAGTTCGCGGCAGCAACTGCCGTGGCCCTGACCATCGCCATGGGCCTGACGGCCTGCTCCAGCGCCGGCAACGCCGGTGGCGGAGGCGGCGGCGGGACGAAGGACGTCGCCGACGTCAAGGGCGACGGCAAGACGCTGACCGTGTGGGCCATGACCGGCGACTACTCGGACAAGACGATCGCCGCGATCAACAAGGAGTTCGAGGCGAAGACCGGCGCGAAGGTCAAGGTCCAGATCCAGCAGTGGGACGGCATCACGACGAAGATCTCCACCGCCCTGGCGACGAACACCCCGCCGGACGTCCTGGACCTCGGCAACACCCAGGTCGCGAGCTACGCCGCCAACGGGGCGCTCCTGGACCTGACGCCGTACAAGAAGGACCTCGCGCAGGGGCAGACCTGGCTCGGTGGGCTCTCGGATCCGGCGACCGTCGACGGCTCGCTGTACGGCGTCCCCGGGTTCGCCGGTGCCCGATCGGTCATCTACAACAAGCAGATGTGGGCCGACGCCGGCATCACCACGGCCCCGACCACGTACGAGGAACTCACCGCAGACCTCGACAAGGTCAAGGCGAAGAACACCGCCGATGACTTCTCCGCGTTCTACATGCCCGGTCAGTACTGGTACGCCGGCATGCAGTTCGTCTGGGACGCGGGCGGCGAGATCGCGACCGAGCAGGACGGCACCTGGAAGGCCGGCTTCGGCGACGCGAAGGCGCAGCAGGGTCTGGCGGACTTCAAGGAGTTCGCGAACGACTACTCCTCGAAGGCCTCCGCGACGCTCAACACCGACAGCCCGGACATGAACCAGGTCTTCGCCGACGAGAAGGCCTCGGCGATCCTCAGCACCAGCGGCACGCTCGGGCTCGTCGAGCAGGCGAACCCCGAGATGACGGCGGACAAGCTCGGCACCTTCCCGTTCCCGGGCAAGTCCGGCAAGACCCAGCCGGTGATGCTCGGTGGCTCCGACTGGGGTGTCGCCGCCAAGTCGAAGAACACCGACCTGGCCCTGCAGTGGGTGAAGATCGCGTCCGGCCCGGAGATGCAGAGCAAGTACGTGTACGGCGACAACGGCTGGATCCCGAACAGCACCGACGGCATCAAGGCCGCCGACTCGACGCTCAGCGACATCAACAAGGGCTTCTTCACGGCAGCGCTGAACTCGAAGGCCACGCCGGCGAACTCCCGGTGGGCCGACCTCGAGGGTGACCAGAGCATCAACAACCTGTTCTCGAGCATCGTCTCCGGCTCGAAGACCCCGGAGGAAGCCGCCGCGACCTTCGACAAGGCAGCCGACTCCACGCTCAACAAGGAGTAGGCCGCACTCCTCGACCGACGCAGGACGGTGCGGGCACCCCGGCACACGCCGCGGCACCCGCACCGTCCGCCCCTCACGGAAAGGCCAGACGTGACCGTCTCCGCCACCCGCCCGAGCCAGGAGCGCACCGACCGTCCGACCCGCTCGCGCGACGACCGGCCTGGTGGGTCACCCCGCCGTCGCGCCACCCGCTCGTTCGCCCCGCTGTGGCTCCTCACGCCGGCGGGCCTGGTGCTCGTCTTCGTGACGATCGCCCCCATCGTCTTCCTGGTCTTCACGTCGTTCACCGACTACGACCAGCGCTCGCTCTACACCGGTGCCTACGACGCGGTCGGCCTGGCGCAGTACGTGCAGATCCTCACCGACCCGGCGTTCTGGGCTTCCCTGGTGCGCACGATCCTGTTCACCGCGGCGATGGTGCTCGGCAGCATCCTCATCGGCGCCGGTGTCTCCCACCTGATGACCCGGCTCGGGGTGGTCCTCCGCTACGCCGTGACGATCGTCCTCATCTGCGCGTGGGGCATGCCGAACGTGGCGTCCTCGCTCGTGTGGAACTGGTTGTTCCAGCCGGGCTACGGCGTCGTCAACTGGGTGCTCACGCAGCTGCACGTCTTCGGCGACATGACGAACACCGACTGGGGCAACAGCGCCGGTCTGGCGTACACGTCGATCTGGATGCTCGTCGTCTGGCAGGCGGTGCCCTTCATCGCACTGACCCTGTACGCGGCCGAGACCCAGATCCCGCTCGAGGTGAAGGAGGCCGTCCGACTCGACGGCGGCTCGGAGTGGACGGTCTACCGCGTCGTCACCATCGAGTACCTCCGGCCGACGCTGCTGCTGGTGACGATGCTCTCGATCATCTGGGACTTCAACGTCTTCAACCAGATCTGGCTCGTGTCCCAGGGCGGACCGGACGGTGCCACCTCGACCCTCGGCGTCTTCACCTACATCACCGCCTTCGTCGGGCACGACATCGGCACCGGGTCCGCGGTCGCCGTGATCGCCGCGCTGATCCTCATGGTCCTCAGCGCCCTCTACATCCGGAACCTCGTCCGATCGGGAGAAGAGCTGTGACCACCGCACTGCCGACGGGCATCCCCGTCGAGGCCGACGTCCCCGCAGCCGTCCCGACCCCGAAGGGCATCGCGGCCACCAAGCGCATCCGCCGTCGACGTCGTCCGGTCAGGTGGATCAGCAGCACCATCGCCGTGGTCTTCTGCGTGGTGTGGATCTTCCCCGTCTACTGGATGGTGAACACCGCCTTCAAGCCGCGGTCGGAAGCGCTGACGAGCACCCCGCTGTTCGCCCCCGCACACCCGACGGTCGAGAACTTCGTCACCGCGTTCACCCGCGCCGACTTCCTCGTCTACCTGAAGAACTCGAGCATCGTCGTGGTCGGGGCGGTCGTCCTGTCGCTGGTGCTCGGGATCCTGGCGTCGGCGGCACTGTCCCGGTTCCGGTTCCGCGGACGCCGGACGATCCTCGTGGTGATCCTGCTGGTCCAGATGCTGCCCGGCACCGCACTGCTCATCCCGCAGTTCCTCATCTTCAACCAGACCGGACTCACCGGCAGCTACGCCGGGCTGATCCTGGCCTACGTCGCCGCGGTGCTGCCGTTCTCGATCTGGGTGATGCGCGGGTTCTTCCTGGCCATCCCGATGGAGATCGAGGAAGCTGCCCGCATCGACGGCGCGAGCACCTGGCAGGTGCTGACGAAGGTGCTGTTCCCGCTCGTGATGCCCGGCATGATCGCGACGAGCGTCTTCGCGTTCATCGCCGCGTGGAACGACTACATCGTCGCGTACACGTTCATGCAGGACCAGGCGCACTACACGCTGCCGGTCTGGCTGGCGTCCTTCACGACGCAGACCGCCGGCACCGACTTCACCGGACAGATGGCTGCCTCCGTGCTGTTCTCGCTGCCGGTCGTGGTGTTCTTCATGATCATCCAGCGCAACCTGGTCTCCGGCATGTCCGCGGGTGCGGTCAAGGGCTGAGCCTCGGGGACAGCCGGCCTGAGTAGCGTCGACGGCGACACGAAGGAGACGAAACACATGTCGAAGAAGAGCCGGACCACCAGCACCCTGACGCGTGCACTGCTGCTCGGGATCCTCAGCGGAGGCCGTTCCGCCACGCCGCTCGCCGTCCTCGGCCTGCACCAGGGCGACAAGAACCTGCGCGGTGACTGGCAGGACTGGAAGACCTTCGACTCGTCGATCGGTCGCGCCGGTCTCGTCGCCGGTGCCGCGGGCGAGATCATCGGTGACAAGTTGCCGAAGACCCCGAACCGGATCGCCTTCCCGGCGCTCCTCGGCCGCATCGGCGCGGGCGCGTTCGCCGGGCTCGCGCTCGGCACCACGACGAAGTCCGGTAAGTCGGACCTGCGCATCGAGGGCGCGATCCTCGGCGCGATCGGGGCCCTCGTCGGCTCCTACGTCGCCTGGGGTGCCCGCAAGGCCGTCGGCACGGTGCTGCCCGACAAGGTGGTCGCCGTCGCCGAGGACGTCGCCGTCATCGCCGGATCACGCGCCGTGGTCAAGGCCGGCTGAGCCGACCACCTCACAGACGGGAGGCCCGACTCACCTGGTGAGCCGGGCCTCCCGTCCGTCCGTGGTCGCGATCACCAGCGCTCGTGGACCGTGGCACGGAACCACCGGTCGTACAGGTCGTGGACGGTCGCGTCGAGGTCCCCGGGCAGGTCGAGGGACCCGGCCGCGGCGTTCGACCGTGCCTGCTCGGCGTTGCGCGCACCCGGGATCGCGGCGGTGACCCCCTCCTGCGCGACGACCCAGGCCAGTGCGGCCTGCGGGACCGAGACGCCCTCGGGCAGAGCCGCGGCGAACTCCTGCGCGGCACGGACGCCGTCCTCGAACGGGACGCCGCTGAAGGTCTCGCCCTGGTCGAAGGCCTGACCGTCACGGTTGTACGTGCGGTGGTCCTCCGGGGCGAACGTCGTCTCGGTCGTGTACTTGCCGGTGAGCAGCCCCGAGGCCAGCGGGACCCGTGCCAGGATCGCGACCCCGGCCTCCCGGGCGGCGGGCAGCACGCGGTCGAGCGGCTTCAGCCGGAACGCGTTGAGGATGACCTGGACGCTCGCGACCCCGGGACGGGCGATCGCGGTGAGGGCCTGGTCGGCGGTCTCGACGGAGACGCCGTACGCGGCGATCGAGCCGTCGGACACCAGCGCGTCCAGGGCGTCGTACACGGCGTCGTCCTCGAACACCGCGGTCGGCGGGCAGTGCAGCTGGACGAGGTCGAGCGTGTCCTGGCCGAGGTTCTCGCGCGACCGGTCGACCCACTGCCGGAAGTTCGCGGCGACGTAGTTCGACGGGACCTGGTCGACGCGGCGACCCATCTTCGTGGCGACCGTGACCCCGGCATCGGGGTGCGCGGCGGTCCAGCGGCCGATGAGCTGCTCGCTCCGGCCGTCGCCGTACACGTCGGCGGTGTCGAACAGGGTGGTGCCGGCCTCGGCGGAGGCGTCCATCACCGCGAAGGCGTCCTCCGCGGCGACCGGACCCCAGTCGCCGCCGAACTGCCAGGTGCCGAGTCCGATCACGGAGGTCTCACGGCCGGTACGGCCCAGTGTGCGTCGCTGCATGGGATCGACGGTAGCCCCTGACCACCGGGCGGACGTCGGCATCGTCCGCTGCGCGTGGCGAGCGGACGGCCGCGCGTACGGTGACGTCCATGAGCAGACAGCGCGTCGTCGTCATCGGGGCCACCGGCCACATCGGCACCTTCCTCGTCCCGCGTCTGGTGCGTGCCGGCCACGACGTCGTCACCATCAGCCGCGGCTCCCGCTCGGCCTACGTCGACGCCCCGGAGTGGCAGCAGGTCGAGCAGGTCACCGCCGACCGCGAGCAGGAGGACCGCGACGGCGTCTTCGGCGACCGCATCGTCGCGCTGCGCCCCGACGTCGTCATCGACCTCGTCTGCTTCACCCTCGAGTCCGCCACCGCCCTCGTCGCGGCGCTCCGCGGAACCGACGCGCACCTGATCCACTGCGGCTCGATCTGGCGCGCCGGACCCAGCGCCGTGCTGCCCGTCACCGAGGAGAACGCCACCCCGGCGCAGGGCGAGTACGGCATCCAGAAGGACGCGATCGCCCGGATGCTCAAGGAGGAAACCACTCGTGGCGGTGTCCTGACGACGTCGCTGCACCCCGGCCACATCAGCGGCCCCGGCTGGGCGCCGATCGGCCCGGTCGGCAACCTCGACCCGTCGGTCTGGCGCACACTGTCCGCCGGGGAACCCCTGCTCGTGCCCGGCCTCGGCGCCGAGACGATGGCCCACGTTCACGCCGACGACGTCGCCCAGGCCTTCGCGCTCGCCGTCGAACACCGCGATGTGGCGTCAGGCGAGGACTTCTCCGTCGTCGCCCCCACCGCACTCACCGCCCGCGGGTACGCCGCGCTCGCCGCGTCCTGGTTCGGCCAGGAGGCCCGGCTCGAGTCCGTCACGTGGGACCGGTTCCGCGCCGCCACCGCTGCGGAGCACGCCGACGCCAGCTGGGAGCACCTCTCACGCAGCCACGTGTTCAGCATCGACAAGGCCCGGCGGCTGCTCGGGTACGCACCCCGGTACACGGCGGAGGAGACCGTGCTGGACGCCGTGCGGTGGCTCGTGGAGCGCGGCGAGGTCGAGGTCGCCGGGCCGATCGTCGGGTGACGTCACCTCCGCCCATCTGGAATACGAAGTACTTGGCATCGGCGCGGTCCACCTGCCAGCCTCGGCCTGCCTCGATCGGGGGCAGGAAGAGGAACACACATGGTGCACAAGAAACCAGTCCTGATGGTCGGTCTCGCGCTGGCGTCCGCGCTCGTCGTCGGACCAGCATCCCTCGCGTCGGCGACGCCGACCGAGATGCTCGGGCATGGCCCTGAGGCGGGTGGCGTCCTGATGACGAGCGACGGGCCCGGCTCGAGTGGTGAGACCCGCGGCAGCACGGCGCGCAAGGACGACGGTGGTGGGGGCAGTTTCTGGCAATGGGGAGTCGGGAAGGACGATGCATGGTCGAACTTCTTCCGCGAACGCCGGTGTCACGGAGCCACCGCCGTCGGGGTGAAGTCGAAGCGTGTCACCGGAGTCGCGGGCGGCAGGTACGCGCTCGCCACGGCACCGAAGGCCCGGAGCGGCAACAAGGCGTACTACCACAACTGCTGACCGGACAGCGGGGCGTTCTCCTGCGGACGCCCCGCTCGCCGCTCTGCCCATCGGTGCCGCCGGAAGGAGACCCATGCGGATGCGCTCCGTGCGCCTCGCCTACGTCATCCCACCTCTGCTCGCCGTCGTCCTCGCCTTCCTCGGCGCGACCCGCCTCAGTGAATCCGGCGTGGTCGGTGTCTCCGCCGTCGTGACGGCCGCAGCCGAGCGCGGGACGACGTCGAACAGCCGGATCGCCGCCTCCCTCGAAGACGTCGCTCGACGACACCACGCCACGATCGTCCGGACCGTCGCCGACCGGTCGGCACCGACCACCCGGCGCACCGCTCTGGTGACCGCTGCTCCGGGGACCGACGGGGCCGGTTGGTCGCGTGACGGCTACGCCGACTTCTCCCGGACGGTGCGCACGGCGGTGCGACCGATGGCAGCACTCGACCGCTACGACCCCACCGGCTCGTACGAGGTCATCGGTGACGACGGAGCCGAGCGTGCGACCGCCGCAGCACTCCGGGGTGCTGGTTTCACGACCAGCTCGGAGACGGTGCCGGTCCTGGATCGCATCGGCGTGACGGGCGGCGTCCAGGGCACGTCCCAGCTCACCGGCACCCTCGTGCTCGGCTGCGTGGCGCTCTGCTTCGTCGGCACGATCGGCGCACCGCGACGGAGCGCGGTGCGCCGACTGCACGGCCGCAGCACAGGCGCGATCGTGTGCGCCGAGCTGTCCGAGGTCCGAGCGACCCTGACCGTCGTGCTGGTCGGCGTACCGGTCGTGGGACTCCTCCTCTGGTTCCACAACGGGCTCGCGTCGTGGGAGACGTTCGCGATGTCGGCCGCGGTGTTCACCACAGCGCTGCTCGTCCCGGTCGTGGCAGCCCACGTCGTCGGCACGCTCATCGCCGTTCGCCGGCCCATCGCGGCCACCCTGCGGGGAGCTCGGCTTCCGGGCGCGCTCGTCCTGGTGGCACATGCCGCTCGACTGCCAGCGGTCTTGCTGCTGGTCGCCGCGGTGTTCGACGTGACGGCTGCCGTCGTCGCGGCCAGGTCGGACTCCGGCGACCGCGAGCTGCAGGCAGCCGGGGACGCCGTCCAGCTCTGGGTGACCCCGGACCCGCGGCCCGGATCCGAGACGCAGGGCTACTGGGACCGGATCGGCGACTTCGTCGGCGGCGCCCTGGACCGGCACGATGCCCTGCTCACCGCTGCGGTCGAGGTGGGCACGGGAACCGGTCCGGGTTCGGTGCCGGCACTGTTCGTCGACGCCGAGTACCTGCGTCATCAGGACCTCCGCGCCGAGAACGG
Source organism: Curtobacterium sp. MCPF17_047 (assembly GCF_003234045.1). Classification (NCBI taxonomy): domain Bacteria; kingdom Bacillati; phylum Actinomycetota; class Actinomycetes; order Micrococcales; family Microbacteriaceae; genus Curtobacterium; species Curtobacterium sp. MCPF17_047. The sequence goes on from NZ_QKSF01000001.1 coordinate 230,140, forward strand.
TGACCGCATCACCGTGACGGACGACCGCATCACCGTCTGGACCCCGCCGGGGTCGGACCTCGACCGAAGGGCGGTGATCCGCGCGCTGGTGGGCTGGGAACTCCGCGGGGCGCCCGACGAGCAACGACGGCACATCGGCGGCGGGGCCCTCCGATCGGCCGGGGCGTACACGTACGCAGGTGACTCCTCGGCGGCCTCCTGGTCGACCGACGCCGTGGTGGTCGTCGTCCCCGATGCCTCCGGTGTCTTCACGCCGGACCAACTCGGTGCCTGGCTGTCCACCGGCGACGTCGTCTTCACCTCCGAGGCCGTCGCCGACCGCGCGATAGAGGCCGCTGGTCTCGGCGACGAGTTCAGCGCGGTCGTCTCCGTGGGGCAGGCGGTGGCTGAACGCCAACGGCAGGCCGCGACCGCCGTCGGCATCGGGGGCCTCGCGGTGATCAGCGGTCTCACCGTCGCCGTCGTCCTCGCCGTGATCAGTACCGCCGCACATCACCGACGTCACGGCCGTCGGCTCTTCGCCGGCATCGCCGCCGGTCGATCACCGGCTCGCGTGAACGGGGACCTCCTGCTGGTCGAGGGTCTCCTGCTGTCAGCCGGCGGGATCGCCGTCGTGCATCGCTGGTGGCAGACGCGACCTGACGGGTCAGGAGCCGTCTCGGCGCTCGATCCCGCTGCGCGTGCCGCTGGCGTGAGCGGAGTCTCCGCAGTCGCAGCGCTCGTCGTGCTCACGGTGGTCGCCGTCGCCGTGGTCGCCGTCTCGACGCGGGCGGTCGTCCGGTCCCGGGGGAGTGGTTCGTGATGCTCGAGGTCGACCGCGCCGCGAAGCACCGTGGCGGACGGCTGCTCTGGCGGGACCTGTCGTTCGGTGTGGCGTGCGGGGAGGTGCTCGCGCTCACCGGGCCGAGCGGCTCCGGCAAGTCGACCCTCCTCGACTGCATCGGGCTCATCGACTCGCTGGACTCCGGAACGGTCCGCATCGACGGGACCAACGCGGGCAGGAGCCCCGGTCGAGCCAGACGACTCCGGCGCGACCACCTCGGCTACCTCTTCCAGGACTTCGGCCTCGTCCCCGACATGACGGTCGACGCCAACATCCGGATCGGCCGTCCGGGTCGTGCACGGACCGGACTCCGGACGTCCGTAGCCGAGGCCCTGGAGCGGGTGGGACTCGCGGGGCGTGGGAGCGACCGGGCACACGACCTCAGCGGCGGCGAGCAGCAGCGCGTCGCCCTCGCTCGACTCCTCGTGAAGCAGCCCGACGTCATCCTGGCCGACGAACCGACGAGCGCACTCGACGACGACAACGCGCGGATGGTGCTGGAGGCGCTCGCCGACTTCGCATCGGCCGGAGCTGCGGTGCTCGTCGCGACGCACGACCCATCCGTCGTCGCCTGGGCGGCGAGCGTCCTCCGATTGGAGCCGACGGGCCCGAGGTGAGCCACCGGAAGTGGTCCGGGCGTGCCTTGTGACAGATGTTCCGTTACGGTCGTGGTCAGGGCCTTCCGGCTCCCGCCGCACCGCCACCACCGCCCGGCAGCGCGAGCGCCCCGCGGCGGTGGACCACCCACACCGTGAGCGCGAACCCGAACAGGACAGCGCCGCCGATCGAGACCGCCGTCCAGCCGCCGAGGCCCCAGAGGACCGAGGCCAGCGCGGAGCCGACCGCACCGCCGATGAAGTTCCCGGTCACGAACGCCGTGTTGAGCCGACTCCGTGCGGCCGGGTCGATCGCGAACAGCCGGGTCTGGTTGAGCACGTTCGTGGCCTGCACCCCGACGTCGAGCAGGACCACCGCGACGAGGACGACCACGATCGACCGCGCACCGAGCCCGGCGACGACCAGCGACACGAGCCCGAGGGCGAGCGCCGCCCCGGTCACCGGCACCGACAGCCCGCGGTCGTGCAGCCGGCCGACGCGCTGGGCGGCGACGGCCCCGGCGAGCCCCGCGAGACCGACCAGTCCGATCGCAGCCGGCGAGTACCCGAACGGTGCAGCGCTGAGCAGGAACGTCAGCGCCGTCCAGAACATGGTGAACACCGCGAACGCTGATGCGCCGAGCACCAGGGTCACCTGCACCGATCGGTGGTGGGCGACGGCACGGAACACCGAACCGATGAGCCGTGGGTACGGCACCCGGTCGCGCCGCTCGAGGTGCGGGATCGCCCGGCGCAGCAGGACCGCGAGCACGAGGGCTGCGACGGCGGCGACCACGTAGATCGCGCGCCAGCCGGCCACCTGCGCCACCAGCCCGCTGACCGTCCGCGACACCAGGATGCCGGTCAGCATCCCGGACGCGACCGTGCCGACCACCCGACCGCGGGCGGCCGGGTCTGCCAGGTCGCCAGCGAGCGGCGTGAGGAGCTGCCCGGCGACGGTCGTCAGCCCGACGAGGCCGAGGGCGCCGAGCAGGACGCCGAACGAGGGCGCGACCGAGGCGAGCAGCAGCGCGACCGCCGACGCGACGAGCACCCCGGGGACGAGACGCCGGCGGTCCAGGACGTCGCCGAGGGGGACGACCAGGAGGATCCCGAGCGCGTACCCGACCTGCGTCACGGTGACGAGCAGCCCGGCCAGCGACGACGAAGCGTGCAGGTCCGCCGCGATCGCGTCGAGCAGCGGCTGCGCCCAGTAGAGGTTCCCGACCGCAGCACCACCCCCGACGGCGAAAAGGAGGGTGCGACCGGTCGTCATGCCGGTGGTCCCGGACGGGTGCGGGGTCTGTGCTGACACGTCGACGACGGTAGGCGGAGGCGACCCACGAGGGAGGTGACGTCCGTACCCCTGTCCGCCGCGCCTCCCGTCCGAGGACCACCCGCGGGACGGAATGCACACAGCCGACAGGTGTTGTCTCCGGTTCACCGCCCTCCACCGGAAGGACCCGCATGACCGCGACCCCGCACGCCCTCGTCGTCGGCGCCACCGGCATCGCCGGATCGGCGATCGTCGACCACCTCGTCGCCGACGGCTGGACCGTCACCGCACTGTCCCGCCGCCCGGGAGCCGAACGGCCGGGCGTCACCTGGCGCTCCGCCGACCTGCGTTCCGCGGAGTCGCTGAACTCGACCCTGGCGGACGTCCCGGCCACCCACGTGTTCTTCACGGCGTGGTCACGGCAGGCGACCGAAGTCGAGAACATCGCCGTCAACGGGGGCATGGTCCGCGACCTGCTCGCGGCGCTCGCCGACGCACCCGTGCAGCACGTGGCGCTGATGACCGGCCTGAAGCACTACCTCGGCCCGTTCGAGGCGTACGGGCAGGGCGCGATGCCGGACACCCCGTTCCACGAGGACGAGCCACGCCTGGAGGTCGACAACTTCTACTACGCGCAGGAGGACGAGCTCTTCGCCGCCGCCGCGCGCCAGGGTTTCACCTGGTCGGTGCACCGCTCGCACACCGTGCTCGGGTACGCGGTCGGGAACGCGATGAACATGGGGCTCACCATCGCCGTCGCCGCTGCGATCAGCCGCCACACCGGCCGCCCGATGGTCTTCCCCGGCAGCGAGACGCAGTGGAACGGCCTGACCGACGTCACCGACGCCGACCTGCTCGCCGCGCAGATGGTGTGGGCGGCGACGGACCCGGCCGGGTCGGACGAGGCGTTCAACACCGCGAACGGCGACGTCTTCCGCTGGCGCTGGATGTGGCCGCGGATCGCTGCGCACCTGGGCGTCGAGGCCGAGGGCTTCGACACCGCACCCCGCCCCTTCGAGGAGCAGATGGTCGACGCCGCCCCCGTCTGGGCCGAGATCGTCGCCGAGCACGGTCTGGTCGAGCAGGACCTGGAGCGGCTGGCGTCCTGGTGGCACACCGACGCCGACCTCGGGCGGGACATCGAGGTGATGACCGACATGTCGAAGAGCCGACTCGCCGGATTCACCGAGCACCACCGGACGCTCGACTCGTTCACCCGGCTGTTCGACCGCTACCGCGCGGAGCGGCTCGTCCCCTGACGGAGCGCACCCCGGTCGGGTGCCTCACGTGCCCGTGGTCAGCGGGACCTGCACGATCCGGTCGTCGTCCTCGTGGGGGTCGCCGCGTCCGTCGGTGTTGTTCGTGACGAACCACAGCGTGTCGTCGGGCCCTGCCAGGACCGTCCGGATGCGGCCGTACTCACCGGCGAAGTACTCCTGCGCACTGCTCGGGTCGTCGACCGGGATCCCGCGGAGCATCCGGCCCTGCAGGTTGGCGATGAAGACGGTGTCACCGACGACGGTCAGGCCGCTCGGGCTCGCGTCGTCGGTGGCCCATTGCTGCACGGGGTCGACGAACCCCTGGTCCTCGCCGCCGGTGCCCTCGACCTCGGGCCAGCCGTAGTCGCTGCCGGGTTCGATGACGTTGAGCTCGTCGTGGGCGTCCTGCCCGAACTCGGAGGCGAACATCGTCCCGTCCGCGCTCCACCCCAGGCCCTGCACGTTCCGGTGTCCGAGGCTCCACACGGGGGAGTCCGGGAACGGGTTGTCCGCGGGCACGTCGCCGTCCGGGGTGAGCCGGAGGATCTTGCCGGCGAGGGAGTCCCGGTCCTGGGCGTCCTCGCTCGCCCCCGCGTCGCCGACGCTGGCGTAGAGCATGCCGTCCGGGCCGAACGCGATCCGGCCGCCGTCGTGGAAGGTGTTCGCGGGCAGGTCGTCGATCAGGGTCGTCGCGTCGCCGAGCGTGTACGAGCCGGTCGAGCCCCGCAGGTCGTAGCGCTCGATGCGGTTGCCGTCCGCAGCCGTCGAGTACACGAACAGGTCGTCGTCGTGCAGCGCGAGTCCGAGCAGCCCGCCCTCGCCACCGTGTCGCACGCCGGCCACGGTGCCCACCGTGCGGGTGCCGCCGTCGGCCGACAACTCGAGCACCTCGGCCGAGTCGCGCAGGCTGATGAGGGCGTCGGCACCGTCACCGGTACGGACGACGGACCAGGGGGCCTCCAGTCCGGTCACCACGTCGGTCGTGGCACCGTCCGGTGCGACCTGCCCGGTCGCCAGGTCGGCCGGGGCGGAGGCCCGGGGTGCGCCCGACGGGTCGCTCCGGTCCGCGCTCGTGCAGGCGGTCAGCGCAAGGGCGACGAGCGCGACGCTCGCGACGCTCGCGGCCGAGACGGTGCGACGGGTTCTTCCCATGGTGAGCCTCCCGGGCGATGTCCCTCGATTGCACCCCGCGGAGGTGCGGAACCGCTGGGTGCTGGCGGCTCCGAGCAGCCACGGGATCAGACCGACCTCGTCTCGCCGGCCCGGTCGTCGTACGCTGCGTCGAGGTCGCCCCGGACCGCAGCACCGACCCGCCGGTGCCGATCGGCGAGCTCCTCGAGGTCGACCGCCGCGAGCGTGGTCGACGCCTGTTCGAGCACCAGGTCGGCCTGCCGGAGCAACTCCTCGCCGTCGAGCGGGTCCTGGGTGGAGGCCGCACAGTCCCGGAGCATCCGCAGCAGTGCACCCAGGACGATCGGCTCGGCGGAACCGTAGCGGCGGAGCGGACCGCAGACCAGGTCGAGCCAGTACCGCCGGTCCCGGTCCGGGACGACGAGCCGCAGCACACCGGTTCCGTCCTGCATCCGGCGGTCGCGGACGACGACACCTTCCAGCCGCACGAGCAGGTCCGCGCAGTAGCCGATCGCGTGCACGGCGGTGACCGGGTCGTTGATCGCCGGGGACACCGCCTTCACACCGATGTCCGTGAGCTGGCGGAACCCGTACGCGATGTCCTGCTCCATCGTCCGCTCGTACCCGATCTCAAGGGCCCGCTCGACGACGTCCGACGGGTCGGCTGGGCGGCTCCGGAACCACATCCGTGCGATCGGTGCGCCGAGGGTGACGTGGTCCCCGGGCATGACCCGGAGTTGCACCACGACGTCATCCCGCCGGGCGGCGCGTGTCAGCGCTTCCGTGTCGATGCGTCGGACGAACCCGGTGCGACGCGCCCGCAGGTCGAGTTCCGGCACGCGGTCCGGCAGGGATCGGCTCGGGTCCCGCCGGTCGTCCGGGAGTCCGTCGGAGCCGGCCCCGGGCCTCCCGTCGGTCCTCGGCGGGTACGTTGCCGAGATCATCGCCGCCGTCTCACCGTGGACCGCCCGCATGAGCGAGTCGATCCGGAGCGACCGGACGATGTGCCCGACGAACGCGATGAGCGCGCCGGCGGACGCGATCCCCAGGACGAAGACCAGCGCGAGGGCGAACACCGGGAGCCGGGTGCCGCCGATCCCGAGCACGCAGGTGAGGGCGGACACGAAGGTGGCGAGCAGGATCCCGAGCACGGCCTGCGTGACCCGGTCACGAGCGAACTCGCGGAGCAGCCGCGGGGAGAACTGCTGCGACGACAACTGCAGCGCGACGACCGTCAGCGAGAACGTGACCGTCGTCGCGGCCATCACGCTCGATGCGACCACCTGGAGCAGGACACCGGCGGATTCCTGCCCGCCCGGCCAGCGCCACCCGGACGGGCCCGGACGCACGACGAGCAGCAGCAGGGTGACGACGACGGCGACGCCTGCCCAGACGGACGGCCAGAACCAGAGCGCCGCACGAGCGCTCTCCCGGGTGATCCGGTGGGGAGCGGTGGGACGGGACATGCCTGCCACGCTGCGGGTGGAGACCTCGGCGTGCACGCAGGAGCCGCGCTCGCCGGTGGAGTCCACGGTCCCCATCCGGGATGCGCGACGCTGATCGACGCCCGGAGGGCGACCGAGGTTCGATCCAGGGACGTCGTGGCTCGCGGCGGACCGTGCAGGTGGAGGTGCTCCGGATGTGGATGCGTGTCGTCCTGCCGCGTCGTGTCCGATCGCGGAGCCTCCCGGGCGTCCTGCACCGGGCCTGGGTCGCGGGTTTCTCGGCGCGTGTGCTGCCAGCACCGGCGGGTCCGGGGAACCCGGGCTGGGCCGAGGTCGAGTTCCTCCTGGACATCGAGACCGCGACCATCGAGGGTGCCGGGGTCTTCGAGATCGAGTTCATCTCGGCGCTGCCGCCGAGGTGCCGCCTCGCGGTCGAGGGGGAGGGATGCCGACTCGATCCGATCTCCCGGCCGCTGCCGTGACCATCCGGCTGCCACCGGCGCGCCCGCGGGCCTCGACCTGCCCGGGTGACCGGACCAGGTGGCCTGGTTCAGTGGGAGGACCACCCCACTGTCCTTGGAGGACACATGACCACCATCGCCATCGTCGGCGCCGGCAAGGGCCTCGGGCTCGCCGTCGCGGAACGCTTCGCCCGCGAGGGCTTCGCCGTCGCCCTGATCTCCCGCAACCAGGCGCGGCTCGACGAACTCGCGGCGTCGCTCCGTGAGCAGGGCCACCAGGCCGCCGGGTTCGCCGCGAACGTCCGGGACGGTGACTCGCTCCGGCACGCGCTCGAGCAGGCAACCGAGCAGCTCGGCCCGATCGAGGTCCTGCAGTACAGCCCGCTGCCGGCGAAGGAGTACATGCGGCCGGTCCTCGAGACGACCGCGGAGGACCTCGTCGGCCCGATCGAGTTCTCCGTCTACGGCTCGGTCAACGCCGTCCGCCAGGTCCTGCCGGGCATGCGGTCGCTCGGGCACGGCACGATCCTGTTCGTCAACGGCGGCAGCGCGGTCCGGCCGGGTGCCCGCGTGACCGGGACGTCCGTCGCCTTCGCCGGGGAGACCGCGTACGCGCAGCTACTCCACGACGCCGTCCGGGACGAGCAGGTGCACGTCGGCCAGCTGATCATCCCGTTCGGCATCGACGACGGCCAGGAGGACCACTCGGGTGCCTCGATCGCCGAGCGCCTGTGGGCGATCCACACGGAGCGCGGCGAGTTCCGCACCTACGCCGAGCCGCTCCCCGAGTGATCCGTCGGACGGGAGGCGCGGTGCCGGACGGCCATGCGCCTCCCGTCCCTCGCTGCCCACCCAGGCCCCGCCGGTGGCAGCCCGCCACCGACGCGCCCCGCCACTGGCGCGCCCCGCCACTGGCGCGCCCTGCCGCCGCACAACAGGAACCGACTCGAACCACGGGAGTCCGCGGTTCGAGCGGGTTCCTGTTGTGCGCAGCCTGAGCGCGCCGCGGGAGCGCGCCGCGGGAGCGCGCCGCGCACCGCCCGCCGCCCGCCGCCACCGGTGGCCCTCGGGCCACCCGCGGGCTACCGTGGGCGCATGCGACGCAGGGACCGCGCGACGGGCGACACCGCGCTGACGGTCGACGAGGCCACCGCGATCGCGGAGCACGCCGAGAACGGGCACCTCGACATGGAGGACCCGGAGGTCCGCCGCCTGGTCGGCGAGGCGAACCGCCTGCTGGTCCGTGCCGGCGTCTGGGGCGTCGCCGAGAGCCCCAGGCAGCGTCGTCGCCGGCGGCTCCTGGCGATCGGCGCCTCCGTGCTCGTCCTCTCCTGGCTCGCCGGGCTCTTCCTGCCCCTGCTCATCAAGCTCACCGAGTAGCGGTCGGCGACCGCACACCGGACGGGAGGCCCGGTGTCAGCTGGCACCGCGCCTCCCGTCCGGCGTGCAGGCCGTCCGCCGTCAGGCCGTCCGGCGCACCGCCACCCGCCGCCGACGCCCCGCGACGGCCCACACCCCGGCGGTGACCAGCAGCGGCAGGCCGAGCGCGAGCACGACGAGCGAGGTCGGGTCCGGCGCGAACGGCAGGTGCGAGACGCCGAGCGGGGTGGGGGTGAACCGCAGCGTCAGTGCCCGGAGCGGCAGGACCCCCAGCGCGACGCCGACCAGCGAACCGACCAGGGTCAGCACCGCGGCCTGCCAGGTGGAGACCCGGCGACGGACCCCGGGTGAGGCGCCGATCGCGTCGAGGACCTCGTCGTCGCGGCGGCCGTCGGCGCGGGCCAGTCCGATCGCGACGGTCGTGGCCCCGAGGGTGACGATGCCGGCGAGCAGGACGACGACCAGGGCGATCGGACGGAACGGGTCCTGCGGTCCGGCCTCGACGGTGAACGACGGGTACCAGGAGTCCGCCTGCTGTCCGGCGGAGGCCTGCCAGGTGGCGGCGAGGGCGTCGGAGCGTTCCGTCGACATGCCGTCCGGGAAGCTCCCGACGAGGTAGTTCGGCTCGGTCTCCAGGCCGTGGCGTGCGGCACCCTGCGGAGTGAGGAAGACGGCGATCTGCAGCGGCTCGTCGGTGTGCTCGACCACGGCCGGGACGGTCATGGTGTGCAGGGGCCGACCGGTCGGCTGTTCCCCGTACATCGCGAACTGCGATGCCTTGCGGGTGTCGAACCGGACGACACCGTCCTGGACGAACTCGGGGCGGACGGCGACGGCGTCACCGTGCTCGAGCGCTGCCCGGGCGGCTCGGGAGGGCCGGTGTCCGATCAGCACGCCGAGGTCGTCGGCGCTGCCCGTCAAGACGTGCGGGCTGGTGCTGTCCGGCCCCACCAACCACCCGGCGCAGGGTCCGCTGCCGGCGCTCATGCAGTCGGGGCGGTGCACGTCGACCGGCAACGTCACCGGGGCGTCGTCCGAGCGGTTCTCGACGCCCGCGCCGAGCACGCGGACGTGGGCTTCCGGGACGACCTGTCGCACGACGCGGACCGCCCGCGCGGTGAGGTCGGCGTCCGGCACCCCGTCGACGTCGGTGACCGCGGTCGTCCCGACGCCCGTCGCGGTCCGGAACTCGTACTGCTCGTTGCTCTGGGTCGACTGCGACGCGGTGAAGGTCAGGACGACGGTCGCGACGAACACGACGCTCATCACGCTCGCGAGCACCGGGACGGTCCGGACCGGGTTGCGGACGGCGTCCCGCACGGCGATCCGGGCGGGCAGGCCGAACCGTTCGCCGACGCGGGCGACCGCGCCGAGCAGTCGACGGGCGGCCATGACGATGCCGAGCTGCGCCAGGCACGGCCCGAGCGCGACCCCGGCGCCGACGACGAGGGCCAGGTGGTCCTCCTGGACGGGGCGGGCGTTCAGGGCGAGGACCCCGATGCCGCAGGCCAGGGTCATCACGATGCCGACGACGGCGAGCACCGGTCCGGCCGCCGCGGCCCGTCGTCGACGCGACACCGGGGCGGGGCGGGTCGCACCACGGAGGGCGCTGTCCACGTCGACCCGGCTGGCGCTCCGGGCGGCGACGAGCGACGCGGCCCAGCCGGCCAGGACCCCGAGGACCAGGACGACGAGCAGCACCAGCCAGGGCAGGTGGACGCCGGGGTACTGCGCGCGGTCGCCGGAGTCGAGCAGGTGGAACGCGACGACACCGCCGACGATGCCGAGCGCGCTGCCGACGACGGCCCCCACGGCACCGAGCACGAGCCCGGACGAGGACACCACGGTGAACAGGAAGCGCCGGTCCCCGCCCACGCTGGCGAGCACCGCGTGGGTCCGGGTGTCGGCGCGGGAGCTGACCAGGAACGCGGCCGCCGCGAGCAGCCCGACCTCGAAGAGGGCGAACACCCCGGCCAGACCGACGTACCCGTAGCTGATGAGGGAACCGGAGCCGCGCGTGCTCGCGCTCGGGAAGGGTGGGTCGAGCACGACTGCCCGCGACTCGACGAGGATCCCGTGGTCGTTGTACCGCTGGATCTCGGGCCACGTGACGCTGCGGTCGGGCAGGAACACCTGCGCGGTCGTGTCGTCCTCGAGTCCGAGTGCGCCCCACTCTCCGAACACCCCGAGGCTCGACGTGGGCTGCCCCAGGTCGCGGAGCGTCCCCACGACGGTGACCTGCCGCTGGACCGGGTCGTTGAGCTCGAGCGTCTGGCCGATCGCGATGTGCAGTCGGTCGAGCGTCGCCGGGGTGACGAGGACCTCGTTGCCGGATCGCGGGACGCCGCCGTCGATGCGTTCCCAGTGGCCCTGCAGTGCGCCCGCCCAGGTCTGGCCCTCGACGGCGTTGACCGTGACGGGGACGCGGGGGCCGCTGACGACGGCGGTGCCCTGCCGGACCGGGATCGACGCGGCACCGTCGGGCACGGAGCCGAGCAGGTCGGGTGTCGGGAAGGCGCTGGCGTCGGCGTCGGAGGTGTCCGGACGGTCGTAGTACCGCTGCAGCGGGCTCTTCTTCGCGATGGTCGACGTGTACCGGTCCACCGGGTCCTGCCGCATGCCGGCGATGTCCGGGCCGTTCGCCTCGAGCATCGCCGCGGACTGCCCGAGTTCGACGGTCAACCGGTCCTCGGTGCTCTGCGTGCTCGACGCGATGAGCACCCCGCCCGCGGCCAGGCCGGCGATCGGCAAGCCGATGAGTGCCGCGACGAGCACCGCACGCCCGGGCCGGGCGAACGCCAGACGTCGGGCCAGCAGCAGTGCCGGGCGGACGGCGAACGGGGAGCGGCTGCGGATCGTCGGACGGTGCGTGTCCCGCCGGGGCCGCTCGCTCACGGTCGCTCCTGCACGTCGGTCAGGGCCAGCTCGACGCCGGCGTACGACGACTCGTCGACGATCCGGCCGTCGCGGAGGAACACGATGCGGTCCGCCCACGCGGCGTGCCGGGCGTCGTGCGTGACGAGCAGTGCGCCGGCGCCGGAGTCGACGTGCCGACGGAGCATGCGGAGGACGACCTCGCCGGTCTGCGAGTCGAGGGCACCGGTCGGCTCGTCGGCGAGGACGAGCTTGCGGTCCCCGACGACCCCGCGGGCGATGGCGATGCGCTGTCGCTGGCCGCCGGAGAGGTCGTCCGGCCAGGCGTCCAGACGGTGTCCGAGTTCGACGCTCTCGAGCGCGAGCTCCGCGGCCTTCCGTGCACGCCCGGTCCGCCAGCCGTCGAGCTCCAGCGGCAGCGCCACGTTCTCGACCGCGGTCAGCGAGGGGATGAGGTTGAAGTCCTGGAACACGAACCCGAGCACCCGTCGCCGCAGCGCTGCGAGTTCGCGTGCGGGGCGGTCGGACACCCATTCGCCGTCGATGCGGACCTCGCCACTCGTCGGGGGCATCAGCGTGCCGGCGACGGACAGCAGTGTCGACTTGCCCGAGCCGGAGGTGCCCATGACGGCGACCATCTCGCCCGGTCGGATCGTCAGGTCGACACCAGCCAGGGCGGTCACAGCCTGCCTGCCGCTGCCGTACTGCACGGCGACGGCGTCGAGTTCCAGCAGCGGTGCGGTGCTCATCGGACGACTCCCGTGCCACGGCGGCCGGTCGGCTCGCTGCCGTAGGCGTCCTCGTCGTCGGGGGTGTCGATCGTGGCTCGGGGCGCCGGCTGGTACCGCGCGACGCTCGACTCGACGTGGTCGAGCCACCGGACCTCGGACTCCGCCTGGAACACCATCGACTCGAGCACGAGTGACCATGCCAGTTCCGTCGCCGGGTCCGTGGTGCGCTTCAACCGGGTCAGGTCCTGCAGTGCCCGGAGCGCCGCGGTCCGCTGCACCTGCACCAGGTGTCGGACGTCGACGCCGGGCACGGTGACCGCGATCGCGAACTTGATCGCCAGCTCGTCGCGACCGCGCTTGGTGGCGACCGGCTCGTTGAACCAGCGGTCGACGGCCTCGCGCCCGGCGTCGGTCGCCGTGTAGACGACGTGCCCGTCGTCGTCGGCGTCACCGCGGGCCACGAGGCCGTCGCGTTCCAACCGGTCGAGCGTCGTGTAGACCTGGCCGATGTTCAGCGGCCAGCTGCCCCCCGTGCGGTGCTCGAACTCCCCCCGGAGCTGGTAGCCGTAACCCGGCTCGGCCACCAGCAGTGCGAGTACGCCCATGCGAACGCTCATCGTTCCCCCTCGACCCGTCGGAGCACTTCCCCTCGGGCATACCGAGTATGCACATACTCGGTATGGGTCGGCAAGCAGCCGTGCGGAGATCATCCGAACGGATGACGGGAGGCTCCCCACCGGACCGGTGGGGAGCCTCCCGCGCGCTCGTTCCGAGTGACGCGCCAGCGGCACACGGCGCCAGCGCCGACCGAGCTCGCGAGGTCGGTCGGATCGGAACTGCGTCAGCTGTGCAGCTTCGACAGCTCCTGGAACTCGTCGTCGCTGAGCTCGATCGTCGCGCCCTGGAGGTTGTCCTCGAGGTGGTCGACGCTCGACGTGCCCGGGATCGGCAGCATGACGGGCGAGCGCTTGAGCAGCCACGCGAGCGCGACCTGCGCGGGGGTGGCGTTCTTCTGCTTCGCGAGCTCGGTGAGGGGCGAGTCCTCGCCGGTCAGGCCGCCGGTCGCGAGCGGGAACCACGGGATGAACCCGATGCCCTGCTGCTCGGACCAGTCGAGGAGCTCCTCGGCCGACCGGTCGGTGAGGTTGTAGAGGTTCTGCACGGAGACGATCGTGGCGATCTCCTGCGCGGCCTTCACGTCGTCGACGGAGACCTCGGACAGCCCGATGTGGCGGATCTTGCCCTCGTCCTGCAGCTTCTTGAGTTCACCGATCTGGTCCTCGAGCGGGACCTTCGGGTCGATGCGGTGCAGCTGGAACAGGTCGATGCGCTCCAGGCCCAGGCGGCGGAGGCTCATCTCGGCCTCCTGGCGCAGGTACTCCGGGCGGCCGACCGGCGGCCACTCGTTCGGGCCGGTGCGGGTCAGGCCGGCCTTGGTCGCGATGACGACGTCGTCGCCGTAGGGGTGCAGCGCCTCCTTGAGGAGCTCCTCGGCGACGTAGGGGCCGTAGGAGTCGGCGGTGTCGAAGAAGTTCACCCCGAGCTCGACGGCGCGCTTGAGGACGCGGATCGCCTCGTCGTGGTCCTTCGGCGGTCCCCACACGCCGGGGCCGGTGAGCTGCATGGTGCCGTAGCCGAGGCGGTTGACCTCGAGGTCCCCGCCGATGCGGAAGGTGCCGGAAGATGCGGCCGGACGGTTCGTGGTGTCAGTGCCAGTGGTCATCCACCCGGTCTACGCCTGCCTGGCACCACGTTCCTGAGGGTCCGCCCGGGCACGGGGGTACGGCGTCTCGCCGCGCTCCAGCATCCCGACCAGCTTCGCCACCCGGTTCGCCCGCGCCGTCGGACTCGGAGCGGTCACCACACGGTGCACGACGGCGTACCGGTTCGTCGCGTCGAGCTCCGCGAACAGGGCGGCGGCGGTCGATGCGGTGTCGAGCGCTGCACGGAGGTCGGTGGGCACCTCGGCGGTCGCCGCACCCGCGTACGCCCGGTCCCACCGACCGTCGGCCTCCGCCCGGTCGATCTCCGCCTGCCCCCGGGACCGCATCCGTCCGGCCGCGACCAGCCCCGCGACCAGCCCGACGTTCCGCTGCGACCACAGCGACGCCTTCCGGCGCGGGGTGAACCGCTGGAGGAACGTGGCCGCGTCGAGCCCGCGCTTGGACCCGTCGATCCACCCCGAGCAGAGCGCCTCGTCGAGGGCCTGCGCGTACGTCAGGCTCGTCGGACTCGTGGTGCCCTTCTTCGCGAGCACCAGCCACACCCCGTCGGACAGGTCCTCGTGACCGTCCAACCAGGCGCGCCAGGCAGCGGCGTCGGCGACGACGAACGGCTCGATCTCCATGGCCCGATCGTAGGACTCAGGCCCTCCCGGCGCCGCTGACCCGCACGGCGCCGGCCCACGCCGTCACCCAGCCCGGCAGGGTCAGGTCGCGGGGTGACCCACCGACCGCCGCGAGCAGCTCGTCGGGCTGCACCGTGCCTCCCGTCCGACGGAGGAACCGGGCCTGCACGACGGCCCGGGCGACGACGTCCCCGTGGCGGACGAAGGTCTGCTCCATGTACACGGCGCGCTCGTCCACACCGAGCACCCGCGACCGCAACTCGAAGCGCTGCCCGAGCGTCAGCGACCGCTTGTAGGTGATCGTCTGCGCGGCGACGACCGGGTACCACCCGTGCTCACCGAAGGTGCGCCAGGCACCCGACCGGAGCATCAGCTCGAAGCGGCCGAGGTCGAGCAGTGACAGGTACTTGCCGTTGTTCACGTGTCGGAGCGGGTCCAGGTCCGTGAGCGTCACGCGGAACGGGGTCCGCGACTCGTCCCACAGCGACAGCCGGCGACGCGGGGAGAGGCGCACGCGCAGGGTCAGCAACAGGAGCCGGAAGGTCAGGTTCACGGGGACGATCCGACCACGTCGCGAAACGGACAGCGGTGCGTTCGGAGACTACGTTCAGGTTCACAAGTGCAAACGGCTCACCGAGCCACGAAGGGAACGCCCACATGAGCACCACCTCCGCGACCGGTCGTCCGACCACGGTCACCGTCTCGTTCATCCTCTGGCTGATCGTCGTCGTCGTCGGCATCATCGGCGGCATCGTCAACGTCATCGGCGTCGGATCGCAGACGGACGACACGACCATGCGCGCGGGGCTGACGGTCGGCGCGGTCATCGCGATCGTCATCGCACTCGTCGAGCTCTTCATCGTCTTCAAGATGCGTGACGGCCGGAACTGGGCCCGCATCGTGCTGCTCGTCCTGGCGATCCTGCAGCTGCTCGGCATCTTCGCCGCCTTCTCGGTCTTCGGGACGATCACGTTGATCCTGGTCATCGTCGCCACCGTCCTGATGTTCCTGCCGGCGTCGAACGCGTACTTCCGCAAGCACTGACGACCAGCTCGCACCACCCGACGGACCCGGTACCGCGCACAACGCGCGGACCGGGTCCGTCGGCGTTCGTGGTGTCGTGCGCAGGCGCCGCTGCCGTGCATTCCCGTCAGGCGGGCACGGCCAGTGCCTCCCTCCGACCGGATGCAGGCGAGTACACCGGGACTGCGAACGAGAGGACCACGCATGCAGACACGCAAGCTCGCCGACCTCCAGGTCGGCTCGATCGGCCTCGGCACCATGGGCATGAGTGCCTTCTACTCGGGTGCCGGCTCGGACGACGCCGAGTCCATCCGCACCATCCACCGCGCCATCGACCTCGGGGTCACGCTCTTCGACACCGCCGAGGCGTACGGCCCGTACACGAACGAGGAACTCCTCGCCGAGGCCCTGCGCGGCCGCCGCGACGAGGTCGTCATCGCCACCAAGTTCGGCCTGTACCACCACGAGGCCGACGAGCAGACGCCGACCCAGACCCGCGCGATCTCCAGTGCGCCGGAGTCCGTCCGCGTCGCCCTCGAGGGATCGCTCCGCCGGCTCGGCACCGACCACATCGACCTCTACTACCAGCACCGCGTCGACCCGGCCGTGCCGATCGAGGACGTCATCGGGCAGCTCGCCGGCTTCGTGCAGGAGGGCAAGATCCGCCACATCGGTCTCTCCGAGGCCAGTGCCGCCACGATCCGGAAGGCCCACGCCGTCCACCCGATCACGGCCCTGCAGAGCGAGTACTCGCTCTGGACGCGGGACCCCGAGGGTGACGTGCTCGACACCCTCCGTGAGCTCGGCATCGGCCTGGTGCCGTACTCGCCGCTCGGCCGTGGGTTCCTCACCGGAGCCATCACGAAGCCGTCGGACCTGGGCGCCGACGACTTCCGCTCCGCGAACCCGCGCTTCCAGGAGGAGGCCTTCGCGGCGAACATGGCGATCGTCGACGTGGTGAAGGGCATCGCGGACGAGGTCGACGGCACCCCGGCGCAGGTCGCGCTCGCGTGGCTGCTCGCCCAGGGCGACGACATCGTCCCGATCCCGGGCACGAAGCGCGTCTCGCGGCTCGAGGAGAACGTCGGCGGTGCGGAGGTCACCCTCACGGCCGAGCAGGTCGAGCGCCTGACGTCGCTGCCGCTGCCGACCGGTGACCGCTACCCGGACATGTCCAGCATCGGTCGCTGACGCGACCACCTGTCGGACGGGAGGCCCGGTGCCAGCTGGCACCGGGCCTCCCGTCCGTCGTCACTCACGACGGTGACGTCGTCGGACCCGAGGGGCCGCGATCAGGTCCCGAGCGACGTGAGCTGCACGTCGAGGACGTGCTCGCGGCGAGCGGGTGCGGAGGCCTGGCTGCGCGTCCACGCGAAGCCGGCGGCGAGGATGAACAGGTCGTCGCCGTCCAGGTCGGACCGAGCGACCCCGGCCTGCTGCGCGCGTGCGAGCAGCTCCGCGCCCGACGCCCGCATCTCGACGCACGCGGCATGCAGGGCTGACTCCGGGTCGTCGATCGCCGACGCCATCACGTCGATGACGCCGCGGTAGACGTCGGCGCTCCTGACGAACTCCCGGACCCAGGTGAGCAGCGCAGCGCGGGGGTCGTCGGCCGTCATCAGGGCGCGTCCGTGTTCAGCCAGTTCCGTGAAGCCGGTGCGGAGCAGCACCTCGAGCAGGGCGTCCCGGGTCGGGAAGTTCCGGAGGAGCGTCGCCAGGCCGACGTCGGCACGACGGGCGATGACGCGGAGGGACGCGTCGGCACCGTCCTCTGCGAAGACGGCGGCGGCCGCGTCCACCAGGGAGTCGTGGTTCTTGCGTGCGTCTGCTCGCATCCGGGCACCTCGTTTGCTATCTGGATCACTGGTCCATATATTCGGACCACTGGTCCACTTCGGTCCAGTCTAGATGACCGACAGGCAGACACGATGACCGAGTTGATGATGCACGCAGTCCAGGTCCACACCCCGGGCGGACCGGAGGTCCTGCGGTACGAGCAGGTGACCCGACCGGAGCCGCAGGCGGGCGAGGTGCTCGTCCGGGTCCACGCCATCGGGCTCAACCCACCGGACTGGTACATGCGGGACGGCATGACGATCCTGCCGCCGGAGTGGCGACCCGTCCTCGCCTACCCCCTGATCCTCGGCTCGGACATCTCCGGCGTGGTCGAAGCGGTCGGGCCCGACGTCACGGACTTCGTGCCCGGCGACGAGGTCTTCGGCCTGATCCGCTTCCCGGACGCCCCGGCGAACGCGTACGCGGAGTACGTCGCGGCACCGGCGACCGACCTGGCGCACAAGCCGGCGAGCATCGACCACGTCCACGCGGCCGCGGCGCCGATGGCGGGGCTGACGGCCTGGCAGTTCCTCATCGAGCTCGGGCACGACACCGTGCCGCCGTTCCAAGCGGAGCTGCACCGCCCGGTGCCGCTGCACGAGGGGACCCGGGTCCTGGTCAACGGTGCCGCCGGCGGTGTGGGCCACATCGCCGTCCAGCTCGCGAAGTGGAAGGGCGCGCACGTCGTCGCGGTCGCTTCGGGAGCGCATCGGCAGTTCCTCGAGGAACTCGGAGCGGACGAGGTCCTCGACTACACGGTGACGCCCCCCGAGGGATCCGGTGCGGAGTTCGACCTCGTCCTCGACAGCGTCGGCGGGCCGGACACCGGTCGGTTCCTCGCGAACGTCACGCGCGGTGGTGCGCTCTTCCCGGTCTTCTTCGGTCCCGTCGACCCCGAGCGGGCCGCGGCCGAGGAGGTCTCGGTCTCGAGCACCCAGGTGCGCGCAAGCGGTGCCCAGCTCGCGGAACTCGCCGAACTCCTCGAGACGGGGGTCGTGCGGGTCGCGATCGACAGCACCTACACCCTGGCCGACGCGCGGCTCGCGCACGAGCGGGCCGCGGCAGGCCACCTCGAAGGCAAGATCGTGCTCACCGTCGCATGAGCGCCGCGACCCACGAGATCCAGCAGGTCATCGCGCAGTACGGCTCGGCGCTCGATGCACACGACCTCGACGCCCTCGCCGCCGTGCACCGGGACGACGCCGAGTGGTCCTTCGCCGTCAGGGACCAGGTCGTCATGGGCCCGATCCGCGGGCGGGACGCCATCATCGGGTTCGCTTCCACACCGTCGGACGGTCCGCCCGTCCAGCAGCGGCACCTGCTCACCAACACCGTCATCACGGGCGGCGTGGACGGGACCAGTCGGGCGACCGCCCTCCTGACGCTGATCGCCGTCGACGGCTCCGCGCCGGTCATCGTCGCGACGGGCACGGCCACCTTCACGCTCAACGTGGCCGACGAGGTGTGGCGGATCGCAACGCTCCGCATCGCGTTCGACAACCCACCGCTGCCGCACTGACCGGACGGGAGGCGCGGTGCGGGCCGGCACCGCGCCCCCCGTCCGTCCCTGAGCGGTCCAGGTCCCGGTTCAGACCTCGGCGGCGAAGCCCGCGACGCGGAGCTGCAGGTCCTCGATGCGCCGGAGCCGAGCGGCGTCGACGTCGTAGCCCCCGTACGCCGGCGGTGGAGTCTTCCGGACGTTCCGCGAGCACTGGAAGTCCTGGCAGACCAGCGTGCCGACGGTGTCGCCCTTCCGGCCCGCCGGACCGGAGCGCTTGGCCGAGTAGAAGACGACTTCGTTCGGCAGCTTCACGTCCTGACACCACGAGCACTGGGCACGGGAGCGGGGGGATGCCTCGGCCTGCCGGAGGACGATGCCGACCAGGGCGCCGTCGAGCGTCGGGACGACGGCGTAGGCGCGGCGGGAGGTCTTGGGGTCCCGCCAGCCGAGGAAGGTCAGGTCGTCCCAGTCGACCGTCTCGAGGTCGGGGACGGTCATGTCGGTGAGCTCTCGGCGGGAGGCGTTGACGAAGGAGGCGCGGAGGGCCTCGATGGTGACGGGGAGCATGGTGAGCCTGTCGTTCTGGCACCGGCGCAGCAGTGTGCGTCTCAGGTGCGTTCGTTCTGGAGGGGTCGACGACGACGCCGTGTCGATGACACGGCAGGGGCGTCAGGCCCTGATGTCGGCGCAGGCGCCGACGACCTCCTCGGAACGGTTGCTCACAGCAGCACCCTACGGCTCGGCGACGACGAGCACCAGGGAGCCCTCGTACGAGGGCTGCACGCGGAGCCGGCCGTACCGGGCGTCCCACGAGCCGTCCTCGATCGCGGTGCGGAGGGCGGCGACCGAGCGGGCTGCGGTCATCTCGTCGACCGAGGCCCACGCCGGGTCGGCCCGGCGCGCGCTGGCGTCGAGCAGTCGTTCCGGCCGGGCGTAGTACGCCTCGGAGAACCCGTCGACGCACGTGAAGGGGATCGGCACTGGCGTCGTCGTGACCGCCCCACCGAGGGCATCGACGATCCGGTCGAGTGTCGGCCAACGCCCGGCCTCCCGTGCCAGGACGTCCGGGGCGTAGTCGGCGAGCCAGTGGTCCTCGATGCGCGCCGGGTCGCGGGTGAGCAGGACGACCGGCCCACGGGCGACCCGACGGACCTCGGCGAGACCCCGTTCCAGGTCGGGCCACACGGGAAGTGTGAAGGCCGACGAGGCGGCGTCGAACGAGTCGTCGGCGAAGGGCAGGGCCTCGTCGGGAGGCTCGACGGCGGTCAGATCCCGGTCGCGCGGCTCGTACGCCCCGGCACCCGCGCCCACATCTGCGCTCGCCTCCGCACCGGCTCGGACGTGGAGGACCGTACGGGCCTGCCCGAGCGCCACCCGGATCGCCCGCTCGAAGACCGGCTCCGGGCGACGATGGCGGGACGAGCCGTCGACGGTGCCGTCGATCCTGCCGCGCTCGGCGTCGCCGGCTGGTCCGTCCGCAGTCCTCGTCACGCCGTCAGCCTACGGCGGGCAGGTCGGCGGCAACCGGTCGGTTGCAGGCGGCTTCGGTCGGTCCGGCCGGTCTCAGTCGACCTGGTCGACCGACTCCGGCGAACGCACAGCGGCCCGCTGCTCCGCCAGCTCGGTGGCGGCCCAGGTGCCGAGGAGCGACAGGGACCGCTCGGACTCCGACCCGGCGTCGGCGCCGTACGTGAACACCGTCAGCCCGGGGTCGGCCACCAGGTCCAGCGCCTCGAACGTCAGCTCGAGGTCACCGACGATCGGGTGGTGCAGGTGCTTCCGGCCCGAGCGGTGCACGTGGACGTCGTGCTCGGCCCACCAGGTGCGGAACTCCTCGCTCTTCGCCGAGAGCTCGCTGACCAGTGTCATCAGCCCGGGCTCGCACGGGTTCGAGGCCGCCGTGGTGCGGAGGACGGCCACGGCGTCGCGGGCGGTCTGCTCCCAGCGGGGGAAGAAGTCGCGGGCGGCGGGGTCGAGGAACGCGAAGCGCGCCGTGTTCACCGGACGTCCGGCGCCGGCGAAGACGGGGGCGTAGAGCGCATGGCCGAGGGTGTTCGCGGCGACGATGTCCAGCCGCTCGTTGCGCACCCACGCCGGGGCGCCGGTGATCGCGTCGAGCAGTCGCTGCACCGCCGGGCGCACCGACGTCGGCACCGGACGGTGGGTGGTCTTCACACCGGCGTTCGCCAGGTGGGCGAGGTCCGCCAGGTGCGCCCGCTCTGCCTCGTCCAGCTGGAGCGCCGTGGCGAGCCCGTCGAGCACACCCTCGGAGACGCCCTTCAGGGTGCCTCGTTCGAGCCGTGTGTAGTAGTCGACGCTGACGCCGGCGAGCATCGCGACCTCGTGTCGTCGGAGTCCCGGGACGCGCCGGGTGCCCCCGCCGAAGGCCGGCATGCCGGCCTGGTCCGGGGTGAGCCGGGCTCGACGGCTGGACAGGAAGTCGCGGATCTCGTTGCGGACGTCGATACCCATGTGCCAAGGCTACGTGTGCGTCCCTCCGGTACCGGACGGGAGGCCCGGCACCGGTTCGGAGACCGGCTCGCTAGAGTGCGCGGCCGGTGTGGGCGGCGAGCCAGGCGGCCGGGTCGACCGGCAGGGTGCCGTCCATCAGGACCTCGAGGTGCAGGTGGGCTCCGGTCGAGACACCGGAGGACCCGACGCTGCCGATGAACTGGCCGGGCTCCACGCGGTCGCCGACCTGCAGGGGCGACGACCCGGGGATCATGTGGCCGTACAGGGTCGAGACCTTCCGGCCGTCCACCTGGTGGTCGATGATGACGGTCTCGCCGTACGAGAAGTAGATCCCCGAGACCCGGACGGTGCCCGCGGCGACGGCACCGATCGGAGCGCCCATGCCCGGGTTGAAGTCGAGCCCCTGGTGCAGGGACGAGCACGCGCCGCACGGGGCGGTGCGGTACCCGAAGCCCGAACTCATCCGGACCGGGCCCGGGAACGGGGATCGGATCGCGCCGCCGTAGGTCACCGTCTCACCGGCCACCACGGCGCCGGCGTCCGCCGACGCGACACCGCCGCCGACCGTGAAGCCGTCGCGCGAGGTGCTCGGGAGCGCCACCTGGGTGACGGCGAAGTCCTGGGTGCTCACCGCGGGGGCGAGGGTCGCGATCGCCGAGGACCCCCCGGTGCCGGCGTGGGCGGGCATCGCGGCGGCACCGAACATGGCGAGGGCGGCGGCGGCGCTCGTCAGGGTGAGCCGGCTGGCGCGGGCTCCGCGTCGGCGGCTGACGGCAGTCGTGGTGCCCGCGGTGCCCGTGCCGACCGTCGTCGTGCTGGCGATCGCGACAGCCCGCCGCGGGACCCGGCGGACACGGGTGTCGGCGTGCGTGACGGGCGGGGGCGTGACGACCGGGACCGCGACGACCGGGGTGGTGACGTTCGGGGTCGCGACGTCCGGGACGGCTGCCGGTCGCGCAGCGCGCAGGCGCGGCTTCGTCGCGGCGGTCTGCTCGGCCCGCTCCGCCGCCAGGGCAGCGCGACGCGTCAGGTGCACGACGGGCGTGCTGCTGGGGTGGTCTGCATCTGGGGGAGTCATGGCCGGAGCCCATTCTGCACCAAGCTGTCCGGTTGTACAGCCCCTCGTTCCGCGGCCATCTGCGGCGGGGAGTGCGGAGAGCGACCGGATCCGGGCCTCCCGGCTGTGGATCAGTAGGGTCGAGGCAAGCGACGGAGAGGACCCCTCATGGCCCGATCGCCGCGGGAGCGGCACGAACCCATCGACCTGCGGTCGGCGGAGGTCGTGCTCGCCGGTACCCAGGACCTGCTCCCCGTCCTGCGGGCGGCTGCCGTCCGTGCCGGGGTCGACGCGACACGGATGCGCGTCGTCGGTGTCGACGACGTGCCCGAGGTGGACGGGAGCGGCAGTGCCGAACTCGCCGTCATCGCCATCCGCCGGCCCGGCGATGACCCCGCGTTCCACCGTGCGCAGGAGGCCGCCGAGTTGCTCGAGCCCCTGCTCCGCCCGGGCGCGGTCCGCATCGTCATCACCGTCTCGCGGGTCACCAGGCTCGCACCGAAGCTCGAACACGCCCTGACGGCGGAGGTCCTGCACCAGCTCGGTGTGGCCACGGCGGAGTCGGGGTTCCGCCGACCGTTCCGGAACCTGCGCACACGGCTCGGGACGGCAGGCCTGCGGGCCGCCGGTCTCCGGGTGTTCCGCCTGACGGTCTGAGCCCCGGAGCCCTGCGGGGCTGTGCCCTTCCTCCACAGGTGCGGTCGGCACTGGTGCTCCTCCACAGGACGGGTATCTTGATGTCGAGACATCTCACGCCGCGAGTAGCGTGGGGGGCACGGACCGCGCGAACAAGGGAGTACCCGCCAGCATGGCCAAGATCATCTACACGCTCACCGACGAGGCCCCGTTCCTCGCCACCCACTCCTTCCTGCCGGTCATCGCGTCCTTCGCGAAGACCGCGGGCGTCGAGGTCGAGACCCGCGACATCTCGCTCTCGGGCCGGATCATCGCCCTGTTCCCGGAGCGGCTCAGTGCTGAGCAGCGCCTGGACGACGCCCTGGCAGAGCTCGGCGAGCTCGCCGGGACGCCCGAGGCGAACATCATCAAGCTGCCGAACATCTCGGCCTCGATCCCGCAGCTCAAGGTCGCGATCGCCGAGCTGCAGTCGCAGGGCTACGACCTGCCGGACTACCCCGACGAGCCGAGCACGGACGACGAGCGCGACGTCCGGGCCCGCTACGACCGCGTCAAGGGCAGCGCCGTCAACCCGGTCCTGCGCGAAGGCAACTCGGACCGCCGCGCGCCGCTGTCCGTGAAGAACTACGCCCGCAAGCACCCGCACCGCATGGGCAAGTGGAGCTCGGACTCCAAGACGAACGTCGTGACCATGGGCGTCGACGACTTCCGCTCCAACGAGAAGACCTGGGTCGCCCCGGCCGACGACACCCTGACGATCACCTTCGTCGGGCAGGACGGCAGCGAGCAGGTGCTCAAGCAGTCGATCCCCGTCGTCGCCGGTGAGGTCGTCGACGGCACCGTGCTGCACGTCGCCGCGCTCGAGCAGTTCCTCCGCAAGCAGATCCAGCGCGCGGCGGACGAGGGCATCCTGTTCTCCGTCCACCTCAAGGCCACGATGATGAAGGTCTCCGACCCGATCATCTTCGGGCACGTCATCCGGGCGTTCTTCCCCGACGTGTTCGCGCGCTACGGAGCCGACCTCGCCGCCGCCGGGCTCACGCCGAACGACGGCCTCGGCTCGGTCCTCGCCGGGCTCGACGCGCTGCCGAACGGTGCCGAGATCAAGCAGGCGTTCCAGGACGGCATCGACGCCGGCCCGGACCTGGCCATGGTCGACTCGGACAAGGGCATCACGAACCTGCACGTCCCGAGCGACGTCATCGTGGACGCCTCGATGCCCGCGATGATCCGCACCTCCGGGCACATGTGGGGCCCGGACGGCGACGAACACGACACCGTCGCGGTCATCCCGGACTCCAGCTACGCCGGCATCTACCAGGCCGTCATCGAGGACTGCCGTGCCCACGGCGCCTTCGACCCCGCGACCATGGGCTCGGTGCCGAACGTCGGACTCATGGCGCTGAAGGCCGAGGAGTACGGCTCCCACGACAAGACCTTCGAGCTGCCGGGCGACGGCGTCGTCCGCGTCACGAACGCCGCCGGGGAGACCGTCCTCGAGCACGACGTCGAGCAGGGCGACATCTGGCGCGCCTGCCAGACGAAGGACATCGCGATCCGCGACTGGGTGAAGCTCGCCGTCACCCGTGCCCGCGCCAGCGCGACGCCCGCCGTCTTCTGGCTGGACGAGACCCGGTCGCACGACGCCGTCCTGATCGGCCTGGTCCGCACGTACCTGCAGGAGCACGACACCGACGGGCTGCAGATCGAGATCCTGTCGCCGGAAGACGCCATGCGTTTCTCGCTCGACCGCATCCGGCGTGGTGAGGACACCATCTCGGTCACGGGCAACGTCCTGCGCGACTACCTGACCGACCTGTTCCCCATCATGGAACTCGGCACCTCGGCGAAGATGCTCTCCGTCGTCCCGCTCCTCGGCGGCGGCGGCCTGTTCGAGACCGGTGCCGGCGGCTCCGCGCCGAAGCACGTGCAGCAGCTCGTGCAGCAGAACTACCTGCGCTGGGACAGCCTGGGCGAGTTCCTGGCCCTCGCGGTCAGCCTCGAGCACCTGGCCGGTGTGACCGGCAACGCCCGCGCGAAGGTGCTGGCGGACACGCTCGACCGCGCCACCGGGACCTTCCTCGACGAGGACAAGTCGCCCGGCCGCAAGCTCGGCTCGATCGACAACCGTGGCAGCCACTTCTACCTGGCGAAGTACTGGGCCGAGGAGCTCGCCGCGCAGACCGAGGACACCGAGCTCGCCGCGGCGTTCCAGGGCCTCGCGACGACCCTCGCCGACCAGGAAGAGACCATCGTCGACGAGCTCGTCGCGGTGCAGGGCCACCCGGCGGACATCGGCGGGTACTACCGGCCCGACGACGCCAAGACCGGTGCGGTCATGCGTCCGTCGGCGACGCTGAACGCGGCGCTCGCGAGCCTGTAGGCGCGACACACGACGGACGGGAGGCCCGGTGCCAGCTGGCACCGGGCCTCCCGTCCGTCGTGCGCGCCCTGCCTGCACGCCCTGCCCCTGCCTGCGCGCCCTGCCTGCGCGCACGGCGGCGTGCCGCGGGGCCGGTCCCAGACGCGAAAGCGACAGTTCGCGCCGGTTCTCCCGCGCACATCTGTCGCTTTCGCGTCCCAGACCCGGCCGCGCCCGGCAGCGGTGCGCGACTCAGCGGGACGGCACCGGCGGGCCGAGGGCCAGCAGCACGCCGAACACGGCGGCGACGAGCACGACACCGACCAGCGCCGAGAGCACCGGGTGCCGCACGACCACGAAGAGCAGCCGGTCGAGCGGACCGTGACGGTCCCCGGCTGCCGCGCGCCGACGCCATCTGCCGTCGAGCATGCCGCGGCGGGCGACTCCGACCTCGAACGGCAGCGTCGTGTACGGAACGATCGCGCTCACCCACCCGAGCACCGTGGTGCCGAACGACCACCGCTGGTTCACCGCGACGACCGTCGTGACGACCAGGTACGCCAGGAACACGAAGCCGTGCACCCCGCCTCCGACCCGGACCGGCCAGTCACCGGCTCCCAGGCCGTACTTCAGCAGCATGCCTACCAGCAGCAGGGTCCAGGTCACGAGTTCGGCGATCGCGAGGCCGCGGAACAGGGATCGAGGGGTCATGGCCTCCATCGTGACGGACGCCGGATGGAAGTCGCGTGGACGAGCGCGGAACGACAGCAGGACGCCCCGGACCGCAGAGCCCGGGGCGTCCTGTCTGTGTCGTTCGGCGGTCCGCGTCAGCGTCGGACGGTGACCACCTGCCCGAGCTGGTTCACACCGGCGGCGGCGTCCCAGGTGCCGACGTTCGCCGTCTGGATCGCGAAGGCCGGGTCACGTGCGACCGAACGCTCGGCGGCGGGCATCGCGAGCGCAACCTGCCACTTGCCGGACGGCACCTTCGCGAGCGACGCGGTGACGGTGGCGGTGGTGCCGGGCTGCCACGACGACGCGTCGGCACGGACGGGCACCGTGACGTGCCGGTGACCGTTGGTCAGCACGAGCTGCACCGGACGGTGGTTGTACGGCGCTGCCCAGCCGTCGTTGCGCACGGACACCGAGACCGCGGCGTGCTTGCCGGAGGTCACGGTGCTCGAGGTCATCGTGAACCGGTAGCCGAGCTTCTTCGCGGCGTCCGTCATGCCGGCCTGGCCCCAGGTCGACAGGACGTCCTTGTTGTAGTCCAGGTTCAGGTAGCTGTAGTGGTACTTCGCCATCTCGGCCGAGGCGGACGGGTACTCGGACCGCGGTGCGTTCACGGCGCAGGTCTCACCACCGACCGGGACGTACCGGGAGTCGGCGGCCAGGTAGTCCTGGTCGAGCGACAGCGGGTCGGTCAGGAAGGTGCCGAAGTCGTCGGGGGAGGCGAGGAAGCAGTCGTTGTGGTGGCCGATCCGGGAGGCGGCCGAGCCGTTGTGCGCCTGCTGCGGCGTGAGTGCGCCGGCGGTGCCCGACGTGGTGCGGAGGGCGTCCTGCTTCATCTGCATGGTGCGCACCTGGATCGAGCGGCTGGACGGCAGCGCGGCGAGCTCGGCCTTGACGACCTGGCGTCGGGCGTCCTTGTCCGCGTCGGTCAGCACGCCCGGGTTGGCCGGGTCGCTGGCGAAGTGGTCCGTGTAGTAGCCCTCGCCCCAGAGGCCGATGAAGCCCTCCTGCAGGGTCGGGATGACGTCGGCGTTCCGGCGGAGCGTCGGCGTGAGCTGCTTGATGTGTGCGAGCACGGTCGGCAGGTCGGCGTCACCGTACGGCGCCGAGTACGGCCAGTTGCCGCCCTGGACGTACGCGAAGCGGGTGATCACGCTGACGCCGGCAGCACGGGCGGTGTCGTAGTCGTGCTGCACCAGCTTGAGCCAGGCCGGGCTGAGGCGCCGCTGGTCGACGAACGCCTCCATGTAGAACACGCGGACGATCTGGGTGACACCGTCGGCCCGGTAGCCCTCGAGCGTGGCGGCGTCGAGCGGGGTGTAGCCCGTGCCGTCGGCGCGGTAGTGCGTCTCCGTGGTGTGGTCGAACCCGCGCTGGGGGTTCGGGATCACGGCGTCGCTCGCCGTGTAGGTCACGGTGGAACTGGTCGGTGCCGGGTGGTGGTCGCTGTGTGACGACGACGCCCACGCGTTGGTCGGCACGGCGAGTGCGATCACGGCCGCGAGTGCGGCGGTGGTGATGGTGCGGTGCTGCATCGGACGAGCCCCTGTCCTCGGCGCGGGTGCGGATCGACACCCCTGGTGTCGGAACCTGCGCGAATGTGATCTGAAGGTAGGTCAAACGATCAGAAAACACCAGCACCAGTTCCTCGTATCGATTCGATCTGATCTTGGGTAGCGTGGTCGACATGTCGCAGACGACGGACGCATCGAAGACGCTGCGCGTGGGGGTGGTCGGGCTCGGGTTCGCCGGGACGACGCATCTCGACGCCTACACCGCACTCCCCGGCACCGAGGTGGTGGCGCTCGCGGGCAAGGAGACCGACCGGCTCCACGAGCTCGCCGAGACCCGCCAGGTGCCGGACACGTACCCGGACTGGCAGGACCTGGTCGCCCGTGACGACCTGGACATCGTGTCGATCGGCGTACCGAACTCCCTGCACGCCCCGATCGCCATCGCCGCGCTCGAGAGCGGCAAGCACGTCTTCTGCGAGAAGCCCCTCGCGACCACGGGTGCCGAGGCGCAGGCGATGGTCGACGCCGCCCTGGCGAACGACCGCGTGCTCGAGGTCGCCTACAACCACCGCCGCCGCGCCGACGTGCAGTTCCTGGCCGACCACGTCCGCCCCGTCGAAGGGCAGGACAGCCCGCTCGGGCACGTTTACCACGCCCGGGCGAGCTGGCGACGACGCTCCGGCATCCCCGGCATCACGTCGTGGTTCACGAACAAGGACGCAGCCGGTGGCGGTCCGCTCATCGACCTCGGTTCGCACGTCCTCGACATCGCGATGCACCTGATGGGCGAGCCCCGCGTCGTGGCCGTCAGCGCCGTCGCGTACAACGAGCTCGGCACGGCCGGACGCGGTGGCAGCACCGGCGGCGGACCCGTCTCCGGTGCGACCGGTCGCCCGTTCGACGTCGAGGACTTCGCGAACGCCCTGCTCCGCTTCGAGGACGGCTCGAGCCTGCAGCTGCAGGCGTCGTGGGCGTCCTACTCCAAGGACGACGAGGACATCGAGGTCGAGCTCCTCGGCTCGACCGGCGGTGCCCGGCTGTTCGTCCGGAACTACGCCACCGAGGGCACGGTCGAGCTGTACTCCGACATCGACGGCGTCCCAGCGGTCACCCGGCCCGCCGTGCACGTCCCGGCAGGCCACCACCAGCGCGTCATCGAGGAGTTCCTCGCCACCATCCGGTCCGGCACGCACGAGGGCCACCACGGCGAGTTCGCGCTGCACCGCACGCGGGTCGTCGACGCCGTCTACGCGTCGGCGCAGGCCGGCCACGAAGTGGAGGTCGTCGCATGAACATCGTCGTCTGGAACGAGAACGTCCACGAGACCCGCGGTGACGAGACCGTCCGCGAGCACTACCCCGACGGCATCCACACCGTCGTCGCCGCCGGCCTGGAGGCGCGGCTCCCCTCCGCCCACACCGTCACGACCGCCACGCTGCAGGAGCCGGAGCACGGCCTGACCGAGGAGCGCCTGGCCGCCACCGACGTCCTGTTCTGGTGGGGCCACATCGCCCACGACGAGGTCGCCGACGAGGTCGTGGACCGCGTCGTCCGGCACGTGCACGCCGGCATGGGGCTGGTGGTGCTGCACTCCGGCCACTACTCGAAGCCGTTCACCCGGCTGATGGGCACGACCTGCTCGCTGAAGTGGCGCAACGACGGGGAGCGCGAGCTGGTCTGGACGATCGCACCCGAGCACCCGATCGCCGCCGGGGTCCCGCACCCGATCGTCATCGACCGCCAGGAGATGTACGGCGAGTACTTCGACATCCCGCGCCCGGACGAAGAGGTCTTCCTGTCGACGTTCGCCGGCGGAGAGGTGTTCCGCTCGGGCGTCGCCTACCGTCGCGGGCTGGGCAGGGTGTTCTACTTCTCGCCCGGCGACCAGGAGTACCCGGTGTACCACCACTCCGACATCCAGCGGGTCCTGGCGAACGCCGCCGAGTGGGCCGCGCCGACCGGTCCACGCCGGCAGCTCACCGCCGACCCCCACCCGAGGGACTGGTTCCTGGACGCGGCGTCGCGTAGACAGGAGGGGTGAGCACACCGCAGGAGGTCGACCGCCGCACGGCCCTGATCGAGGCGCTCGACGTCCTCGGTGCAGGCCCGGAGGAACGCTTCGACCGGATCACCCGGATGACGCACGACGCGTTCGGGGTACCGCTGACGTTCCTCAACCTCGTGCACCACGACCTCGTCACCACGCAGTCGACCTTCGGGTGGAACCAGGGCACGAGCGTGCCGGCGAACGAGCAGTTCTGCGCGACGACCGTGCTCACGCCGGAGCCGCTGGTGATCCCGGACACGACGCTCGACCCGCGGTTCGCGCACACCGCGGCCGTCGCCGAGCACGGCATCCGCTTCTACGCCGGCGCGCCGCTCTCGATGCTCGACGGCACCCGAGTGGGCACGCTCTGCATCATGGACGCGCAGCCGCGCGCCTTCTCGGCGACGGACCTCGCCCTGCTGCGCGACCTGGCGCGCTGGGCCGAACGCGAACTCGGGTACGCGCTCGAGCGTGACCGACTCACCAGGGTGCGCGCGGCGCTGGTGCCGGACCCGCTGTCGGTCCCCGGCCACGACGTCGCGACGCTCGCCGTCCAACGCCCGGACGGCGGTGGCGGGCTCACCGACTGGCGGGTCGCCCCCGACGGCGCCCTGCACCTGACGGTCGGCGCGGTGGTCGCCGGACGCGTCTCGTCGCTCCTCGCGGCCGACGTCCGTGGGGCACTGGCCGCGCGGACCGGCCTCCCGATCGCCGAGGCGGTCGCCGGACTGGAGGCCCAGGTCGCCCCCGACCTCCGGGTCGCCGACGCGGTCGCCGAGCTGGTGCACGCACGGCTCGACCCGACGACCGGGCGCGTCGACCTGGTGGACGCCGGGCTCGGCACCGCGGTGGTCGTCAGCGCCGACGGCAGCGTCCGTCCGGTGCGGTCCACCGAGCTGCCCGTCGGGCTCGGTACCGCGTCGAACCCCGGCGCCCGGTCGACGCTGTCGGTCGAGCTGGCAGCCGGCGACCGGCTCGTGCTGGCTTCCGACGCGTGGTCGACCGTGCCCGGCGTCGAGGGGCCCGAAGCGATCGCGGCCCTCGTCGCCGCACAGCCCGACGGCACGGCGGCGGTCGAGCACGTCCGTACGCTGCTGCCCGAGGGCGACCCGGCGACCGACCTGACGCTCGTCGTCGTCACCCGGCACTGAAGTCGTCAGCCGGTACTGAAGTCGTCAGCCGGTACTGAGGTCGGCGCCTCGCACTGAGGTCGTCACCCGGTACCGACCCGGCTGATCAGCGCGTCTGTGCGCCGGGCTTCCCCGCGAACGCCGCCACGAGCAGGGTCGCGAGCATCCCGAACCCGGTCAGCACGACGCCGAGCGCAGCGAGCTGCCAGTACGCACTGGCGACGTGCTGCGGCTGCGTGACGATGTCCGGCCACCACGGGTCGAGGAACGGCACCGAGCCCGGGAACGGGTCGAGCCCGAACATCGCCAGCCCGCCGAGGAGCAGCACGACCCCGAGGGCGGCCATCGTGCCCCGGCGACCGCCGAGCATCCGGACGACGAGCGCCGCCCCCGTGCCCACCAGCCCGACGACCGCGAGCGCGAAGGCCGCGACGAACACGGGCTGCGGCACGAGCGAGAACCAGTCGAGCACGGCGATCGGCACGAGCAGCCATCGCCCGGTCCTGGCCCACCGTGCGGGCGTGCGCCATCCATGCATGCGGGCACGGTACGACACGAACCCGGACGACCGCCCGGTTACCATCGCGAGGTGCCCACACCAGCAGCCGAGGTCGAGGTCGACACCGCACTCGTCCGCGCGCTGCTCGTCGACCAGCACCCCGACCTCGCCGACCGACCGCTGGCCGTCGTCGCCTCCGGCTGGGACAACGTGGTCGTCCGCCTCGGCGCCGACCTGGCCGTCCGCATGCCCCGACGCTCCGCCGCCGCGGTGCTCGTCGAGCACGAACAGCGCTGGCTGCCGGAGCTCGCCCGCCTGGTCGGTGCCGTGGTGCCCGTCCCCGTGCCGCTCCGCGCCGGTCGCCCCGCCCTCGGCTACCCGTGGGCCTGGAGCGTCGTGCCCTGGTTCCCGGGCAGGACGCTCGGCAGTGACGCCGGCGGACCGGGGGTCGGGGAGGCGCTCGCCGACTTCGTCTCCGCTCTGCACGTGCCGGCCCCGGACGACGCCCCGCCGAACGCGGTCCGGGCCGTGCCCCTCCACACCCGGACGGACGCCGTCCTGGAACGACTCGGGTCCGGACCGGTCCCGCGCGCCGAGGAGCTGGCGACCGCCTGGCGGACGGCGGCCGACCTGTCGGTGGCTGCCGGGCCTCCCGTCTGGGTGCACGGTGACCTGCACCCGTTCAACCTGCTCGTCGAGACCGGCCCGCGGGGCGACCACCTGTCCGCGGTCGTCGACTTCGGTGACGTGACGGCGGGAGATTCCGCCGTCGACCTCGCGACCGCCTGGTTGACGCTCGACCGGGAGGCCCGGACCGCCTTCCGCGCCCGGGTCACCGCGCAGGACGCCAGCCTGGACGAGCACTCCTGGGGGCGGGCCCGCGGCTGGGCCGTGTCGATCGCGTCGGCGCTCGCAGTCAGTGACGAGCCGTCCTTCCGCACGGTCGCGCGCCGCGCGATCGACGACGTGCTCGACGACTGACGACCTGCTCCGGTTCGCGCACGTCGTCGAGACGGGGGCTACCGCGAGCGCGACCACGGGGTTACCGTCTCCCCACACCAATCCGTGCACGTGAAGATCGGGAGGGGCCTCATGACCCTCGAGTTCCGCGTCCAGCACGACGTCGCCACCGACGCCTCCCCCTCCTCCCGGACCGCGCCACGCGGCCGGGTCCGTCGGGTCCTCGACCACCTCGCCGCCCGACGCACCGCGGCGCAGCTGCGTCGGCTCGATGCCGACCTCGTCGAGCTGTCCGACCTGCAGCGCGTGCTGTCGGACGCCCGCGCGGTCGTCGACCGCGGGTGGATCCAGCACGCGTGGTTCGCCTACGTCGACGACCGGGGACGGACCCGGACCGCGTCGAGTGCCGCCGCGACGGAGGTGGCCGGCCGTCCCCTCGTCGGCGCGTGCCTGGTCGGGGCCGTCGTCGACGCCGCGGGTGGGCCGCACGCCGTGCACTCGCAGCCGGTGCAGCGCTCCCTGGACCTCGTCTGGCACGCACTCGCGGCGGCCGAGGGATCGCCGGTGACCTGGTGCCCCGCGCCGGACATCCGGATGGGCCGCGTGCGTGACCTCACCCGCTGGAACGACAGCGCCGGGCGCACCGCTGAGCAGGTCTCCGGGCTGCTGCTCACGGCAGAGCGGGTCGCCCTGCAGGAGTCCGACCGGGTCGCGGGACGAGCATCCGCGCTCCGTGCACACTCGGGGGCCGTACCCGTCCTCGGCTGAGATCGTTACAGACCTCCCAGGATCAGCTCGGTGATGGCGCCCTGACCAGGGCTTCCCTCCGCACTTGTCGTGGCGGGGAAGCGGCGATCACGTGACGGCGGGCCCGCCTGGGCTGAGCATCTGCGTAGCTTGGAGGCCGTCCGTCCCCCGATCCGTGGGCCGGACTGCCGACCCGAGGGAGTGCAGAACCGGTGTTCCAGTACATCGCCGAGCGATGGGACCAGATCTGGTTCTCGTCCTGGCAGCACTTTTCGCTGGTGGTCCAGTGCGTCGTGCTCGCGACCGTCATCGCCGTGGTCCTCGCGGCGCTCGTCTACCGGGTACCCGGCCTGCGTTCCGCCGCGAACGAGGTCTCCACGATCGGTCTGACGCTGCCCTCCTTCGCGGTCATCGGTCTGCTGCTCGTGCCGCTCGGGTTCGGCGTCGTGCCGTCCGTCGTCACGGTGACCTTCTTCGCTGCGCTGCCGATCCTCCGCAACGCCGTCGTCGGGCTCAACGAGATCCCACCGGCCGTCGTCGAGTCGGCGCGCGGCATCGGCATGAGCCGCTTCCGCACCCTGGTGCAGGTCGAACTGCCGATGGCGTGGCCGATCATCCTCACCGGCGTGCGGGTCTCCGCGCAGATGGTGATGGGCGTCGCCGCGGTCGCCGCGTACGCACTCGGGCCGGGACTCGGCAGCTTCATCTTCTCCGGACTGTCCCGCCTCGGTGGCGCGAACTCGCTCAACTCCGTGATCGTCGGGACCGTGGGCGTCGTGTTGCTCGCCCTGGTGCTCGACCTCCTGCTCCTCGGCCTCGGCCGCCTGACCACCTCGAGAGGTATCCGTGTCCAGCACTGACTCCCCGACCACCGCGCCCGACTCCGACGTCACCGGTCGGAGCATCCTGCTCGACCAGGTCACCAAGCGGTACCCGGGCCAGGCGAAGCCCGCGGTCGACGGCATCACGCTCGAGATCCCGGCCGGCAAGATCGTGATGCTCGTCGGCCCCTCGGGCTGCGGCAAGACCACCACGCTGAAGATGATCAACCGGCTCATCGAGCCGACCGAGGGTCGCATCGTGGTCGGCGACGACGACGTGACCAAGATCGACGGCGACGAACTGCGTCGCCGGATGGGCTACGTCATCCAGGCCGGCGGACTCTTCCCGCACATGACGGTCGCGGCGAACATCGCGGTCGTGCCGAAGATGCTCGGCTGGTCGAAGGACAAGATCGCCGCCCGGGTCGACGAACTGCTCGACCTGGTCTCCCTCGACCCGGACACCTACCGCGACCGATACCCCCGTGAGCTCTCCGGCGGACAGCAGCAGCGTGTCGGGGTCGCCCGTGCCCTGGCAGCCGACCCGCCCGTGCTGCTCATGGACGAGCCGTTCGGTGCCGTCGACCCGATCACCCGGCAGCGCCTGCAGGACGAGCTCATCCGCATCCAGGCGGAGCTCCACAAGACGATCGTCATCGTCACCCACGACTTCGACGAGGCCGTGAAGCTCGGTGACTGGATCGTGGTGTTCTCCGAGGGTGCACACATCGTGCAGTACGACTCCCCGGAGCGGATCCTCGCCGAACCCGCGAACGAGTTCGTGGAGAACTTCATCGGCTCGGGTGCCGGCCTCAAGCAGCTGACCCTGACCCGCGTCCGCGAGGTCGGACTGGCCGACGCCGTCACCTGCTCACCGGGCGAGCAGACCGAGGCCGTGCTCCAGCGCATGCGCGAGGCCGGCGGACACGGGCACGCCGTCGTCGTCGACCGGCGTCAGCGTCCGATCGGGTGGCCGTCGCGCCGCCAGCTCGAGCGCCTGGACCGGATCCCGGAGGGCATCGAGGCGAACCTGCCCGTCGTCTCCGAGGCCTCGACCCTGAACGACGCGCTCGACACCATGCTCGTCTCGAGTGCCGGCGCCGCCCTGGTGACCGGTCGTCGGGACGCGTTCCGAGGCGTCATCACGGTCGAGACGGTGATGGACGCCATCACCCGCACCCGTGCTGCGGCGGCGGAGGACCAGGCGTACACGCCGGTCGGGACGAACACGAACCCCATCGGGACGATGCCGAGCACCCCCGCCGACCTCGGTGACGAGCCCGCCGGGTCGGCCGACGACTCGCTCGCCACCGACGCGGCACGCTCCGACGGCCGGGACGACCGGTGAGCGACGTCGTCACCGCGTCCCCGGCGACCGGGGAACGGACCAGCTGGCGCGGACTGGTGATCCAGCCGGTCGCGATCCTGGTGGTCCTCGGGGCGTTCGCGGTCTGGCTCGCCACCGCGGACCTGACCCCCAGTGAGCGCAGCACCCTCAACCCGTCCGGCCTGCTCGACCTCACGTGGCAGCACCTCATGCTCACCGTGGTGTCCACCGTCATCGTGCTCGTCATCGCCATCCCGCTCGGCATCGCACTCACGCGCGGCCCCCTGCGGAAGGCGAGCGGGGCGATCCTGGCCGTCGCCAACTTCGGGCAGGCCGCACCCGCCGTCGGACTCGTCGTGCTCCTGGCCTTCTGGCTCGGGTTCACGTTCTGGGCCGCCGTCGTCGCGCTCGTCCTGTACGCGATCCTGCCGGTGCTCCGGAACACGATCATCGGCATCGAGAGCGTCGACGCCCGGCTCGTCGAGGCCGGTCGGGGCATGGGCATGAGCGCTGCCGCCGTCCTGCTCAAGGTCGAACTGCCGCTCGCCGTCCCCGTCATGCTCGCGGGCATCCGCACCGCGCTCGTGCTCCTGGTCGGGTCGGCCGCCCTCGCGACCTTCATCGGTGCGGGCGGCCTCGGGCTGCTCATCACCACCGGCGTGAACCTGTTCCTGCCGAAGGTCCTCGTCTCCGGGGCGCTCCTCATCGCGCTCCTCGCCCTCTCCATCGACTGGCTCGGCCGCATCGTCGAGACGTTCGCCCGACCGAAGGGACTCCGATGACCCGCCGCACGCGCTCCCCGGGCCGCCGAGCCCGCCGTCTGCTCGCCGCCGTCGTCCTGGCGGGCGCGACCACGAGCCTCCTGGCCGGCTGTGGTCTGCAGCCCGCAGCCGCGTTCGTGCCCGCCGCCGCACCCGGCACGATCGAGCACATCGACGACCTGCCCGAGGACGCACCGCTCACGGTCACGTCGAAGAACTTCACCGAGCAGCTCGTCCTCGGCAAGATCGCGGTCCTCGCTGCCTCGGCCGCGGGCTTCGACGTCACCGACGAGACGAACGTGCCGGGCTCGGTGGCGGTCCGTCAGCTGATGACCTCGCACGACGCCGACATGACGTACGAGTACACCGGCACCGCCTGGCTGACCTTCATGGCGCACAAGCAAGGGATCCCGGACAAGACGGAGCAGTGGCAGGCCGTCAAGGACGAGGACGCCGGCAACGGGCTCACCTGGCTGAAGCCGGCACCGATGAACAACACGTACGCGTTCGCGGTGCGGAAGGAAGCCGTCAAGGACCTCGACGGCATCACGAAGCTGTCGCAGATCGCCGACCTGCCCGCCGATCAGCGCACGTTCTGCGTGGAGTCCGAGTTCAACTCGCGCGCCGACGGGTTCAAGCCGATGCTCGCGAAGTACGGCATGACCCTCGGCGGCTCCGGCGACGGAGCGATCCCGAAGGGCAACGTCGACATCCTCGACACCGGCACCGTGTACACGGCGACCGACCGCGGCACGTGCAACTTCGGTGAGGTGTTCACCACGGACGGGCGCATCAAGTCGCTCGGACTGCAGGTGCTCGAGGACGACCAGGGCTTCTTCCCGGCCTACAACGTGGCGCCGGTGCTCTCCAGCTCCGCGCTCGAGCAGTACCCGCAACTCGAGGGGGTCTACGACCAGATCTCGCCGAAGCTCACCGACGCGGTGCTGCAGGAACTCAACCGGCAGGTCGACGTCGAGGGGCGCGAGCCCGCGGACGTGGCGTTCGAGTGGATGGTGAAGGAGGGCTTCATCACGAAGCCCTAGGTCCCGACGCGACCACGAACGGACGGGAGGCGCGGTGCCAGCGGGCACCGCGCCTCCCGTCCGTCACGAGCCGGCCGTGACGGGCCGCCCGTTACGCTGTCCCCGTGTCAGAGCCACGACGGAGTCCGGGCAGCCAAGCTTCACTGCGTGAAGCCAACCGGGGTCGAGTCGTGGCGGCGGTCAAGCGGCACGGCGGCCTGACGCAGGTCGAGCTGGCCGGCGCGACCGGCCTCAGCCCCGCGACCGTGTCGAACATCGTCAAGGAACTCGTCGCCACCGGCGCCCTGCATGCGACGCCGAGCACCTCGAGCGGGCGCCGGGCACTGCGGGTGACGCTGCCGCACGGTCTCGGTCTGGTCGCCGGCGTGCACGTCTCGCCCCGGCACCTGCGCTTGGCGCTGTCCGACCTCAACGGGACCGTCCTGGCCGAGCGGCACATGCCCCTGGCCCGCGACCACCGGGCCGACGCCGAGCTCGACAAGACCGCGCTGCTCGTGATGGACATGGCCGAGTCGGTGGAGTCGTCGATGGACGAGGTGCTGGCCGTCGGTCTGGCCGTCGCGGCGCCGATCGACCGGCGGACCGGCATGACCGCCCGTGGTGGCATCCTCCGCGGCTGGGACGGTCTGCCGATCGGGCAGTCGCTCGAGCGGCGGGTCGGCAAGCCCGTGCAGGTCGACAACTCGGCGAACCTGTCGGCGCTCGCGGAGCACCGGAGCGGGGCGGCCCGAGGGCGGGACACGGTGATCACGCTGGACGTCGGCAACGGCATCGGGGCCGGTCTGATCCTGGACGGACGGTTGTTCCGCGGGCACCACGGCGTCGCGGGGGAGTTCGGGCACACGCCCGTCGTCCCGCACGGCCCGATCTGCCGCTGCGGCAACCGCGGCTGCCTGGAGGCGGTGGCCGGTGCCCCCGCGGTGCTCGAGGGCGTCCGCGACGAGGTCGGCACCCTGAAGACGGCCGACCTGATCCTCCGTGCGATGTCGGGCGACCCGGTGTGCATCCGGGCGATCGCGGACGCCGGCCGGGCGATCGGCACGGCGGCGGTGGGGCTGTGCAACGTGCTCGACCCGGAGCGGCTCGTGGTGACCGGGGAGTTCGCCCGTGCCGGGGAGCTGCTCCTCGGCCCGATGCGGCACGCCCTCGAGTCGATGCTCATCGTCGACGCGGACGGCACCCCGGACGTCGTGCAGGGCCAACTCGGCGAGAAGGCCGCGGTGACCGGGGCGTTGGCGGTCGCGATCGAAGCGGTGGACGTTCGCCACTCGCGGTGACTTGATAACGATTTCGTCACGGCACCGCACCCTTGCGTTCAACTCTTGCAGCCAAGAACCGCCGCTGGCACACTCAGGTCACCGCCAACGTGGGCGGTCCACCTGTTGGAGGACATTTCGATGAAGAAAGCCACCACACGAGCCATGCTGGGCGTCGGCGCCCTCCTGCTCGCGATCACCACCCTGGCGGGCTGTTCGAACGGAGCCGACGCGGGGACGGGTTCCGGCGGCGGCGGGGGCGACGCCTCCACGGCCAAGATCGGCCTGCTCCTGCCCGACTCCGTCACGGCCCGCTACGCCAGCGCCGACCGCCCGCTCTTCACCGCCGAGGTGAAGAAGCAGTGCAGCGGCTGCTCCGTCGTCTACGCGAACGCCGACGGCGACGCGTCCAAGCAGCTGCAGCAGGCGCAGTCGATGCTCACGCAGGGCGTCAAGGTCCTGGTCCTCGACCCGTTCGACGGTGAGGCAGCGGCATCGATCGTGCAGCAGGCCAAGGCCAAGAAGGTGCCGGTCATCTCCTACGACCGGCTGATCAACAGCCCCGACCTCAGCTACTACATCTCGTTCGACAACGAGAAGGTCGGCCAGCTGCAGGGCGAGGCGCTCGTCAAGGCCCTCAAGGCGAAGAACGTCCCCGAAGGCTCGGGCATCATCATGGTGAACGGTTCGCCCACGGACAACAACGCCTCGCAGTTCAAGGCCGGTGCCCACAAGGCGATCGACGACAGCGGGTACAAGGTCCTCGCCGAGTACGACACCCCCGGATGGGACCCCGCCAAGGCACAGGACTGGGCCGCCGGGCAGATCAGCAAGCTCGGTGCGGACAAGATCACCGGCGTCTACGCCGCCAACGACGACACCGGCGGCGGCGTCATCGCGGCCCTGAAGTCGGCGGGCGTCTCCGAGCTCCCGCCCGTCACCGGCCAGGACGCGTCCCTCGCCGGCATCCAGCGCATCCTCTCGGGCGAGCAGTACATGACCGTCTACAAGGCGTTCAAGCCCGAGGCGTCGAAGGCAGCCGACCTGGCCATCCAGTTCGCCAAGGGTGAGACCCCGAAGGGCGACACCACCACGAAGACGGCGGGCGGCGCGAGCGTGCAGTCCACCCTCCTCGACCCGGTCGCCGTGACCACCGACAACGTGCAGGACACCGTCATCAAGGACGGCCTCTACGAGGTCGCGCAGGTGTGCACCTCGCAGTACGCGAGCGCCTGCTCGAAGAACGGCATCGAGTAAGGAACACCCCCGGCCGCCCGGTCCGATCGGACCGGGCGGCCCTCACGCACTTTCGATCGAGG
Source organism: Curtobacterium sp. MCPF17_047 (assembly GCF_003234045.1). Taxonomy (NCBI): domain Bacteria; kingdom Bacillati; phylum Actinomycetota; class Actinomycetes; order Micrococcales; family Microbacteriaceae; genus Curtobacterium; species Curtobacterium sp. MCPF17_047. The sequence goes on from NZ_QKSF01000001.1 coordinate 269,506, forward strand.
ACGACACCGTGAGTATCGAGCCCCCAGCAGCACACCCCACCACCGAACCCGTGATGTCCCTCCGCGGCATCGACAAGCGGTTCGGTGCCGTCCAGGCCCTCAGCGAGATCGACTTCGACGTCTACCCGGGTGAAGTCGTCGCCATCGTCGGCGACAACGGCGCCGGCAAGTCGACGTTCGTGAAGATCCTCGCCGGGGTCTACACGCCGGACGGTGGCACGATCACCTTCAACGGCGACGAGGTCACCGTCCCGAACCCGGCAGCGGCCCAGTCGCTCGGCATCGCCACGGTCTTCCAGGACCTCGCCCTCGCCGACAACCTCGACGTGGTGTCGAACCTGTACCTCGGTCGGGAGATCGCCAATCCCTTCCTCGACGAGGAGGAGATGGAACGCCGCTCGTGGGAGCTCCTGCAGCAGCTCGCCGCGCGGATCCCGTCCGTCCGCATCCCGATCGCGTCGCTGTCCGGTGGGCAGCGGCAGACCGTCGCGATCGCCCGGTCCCTGATCGGTGACCCGCAGGTCGTCATCCTCGACGAACCGACCGCGGCGCTCGGCGTCGCGCAGACCGCCGAGGTCCTCAACCTCGTCGAGCGCCTCCGTGAGCGCGGCCTCGGCGTCGTCCTCATCAGCCACAACCTCGCCGACGTGCAGGCCGTCGCCGACCGGGTCGCGGTGCTGCGGCTCGGTCGGAACAACGGCACCTTCCGCATCGACGACGTCTCCTACGAGGAGATCATCGCGGCCATCACCGGCGCGACCGACAACGCCGTCACCCGTCGTGCCGCGGCCCGGACCGAGCAGGAGACCAGCGCATGAGCAAGACCGACGAGACCCTCACCGCATCGACCCCGACCCCGTCGGCGGCCGACCTGCAGGACGAGCGGCTGCTCCGCGACCAGGGCCTCGGCGGCGCCGCGAAGGCGTTCGTCCGGCGGGTCCGGGGCGGCGACATCGGCTCCCTGCCGGTCGTGGTCGGCCTCATCGTGATCTGGGCGGTGTTCCAGGCGCTGTCGCCCGACTTCCTGTCCCCGGGCAACCTGGTCAACCTCGCCCTGCAGTGTGCCGCGGTCGGCACCATCGCGATCGGCATCGTCCTCGTCCTGCTCCTCGGCGAGATCGACCTGTCCGTCGGCAGCGTCAGCGGACTGGCGGCGGCGATCCTCGGTCAGGGGCTGACGTCCCTCGGCTGGCCGCTGTGGCTCGTCATCGTCGTCGCACTGGCGGTCGGCGCGGCAGCCGGCCTGCTCTACGGTCTGCTCTTCACCCGCTTCGGGGTCCCGAGCTTCGTCATCACCCTGGCCGGTCTGCTCGGGTTCCTGGGCCTGCAGCTGCTCATCCTCGGCCCGAACGGCTCGATCAACCTGCCCTACACGTCGCCGATCGTGCAGTTCGCCTCGGCGTCGTACCTGCCGCCGTGGCTGGCGTACGTGCTCGCCGCGGTCGCCGCCGGCGGACTGTTCGTCACCGAGGTCCGTCGCGCCGGTCGTCGTCGCCGTGCCGGCCTGTCCACCGGCGCGATGTCCCTGACGATCGCGAAGTCCGCCGCCCTGTTCATCGGGCTCGCGGTGATGGTCTGGTACCTGTCGCGGGACTTCGGCACCGGCACGTCGTTCGTGTTCTTCGTGGTGCTCGTCGTGCTGATGAACTTCCTGCTCAAGCGCACCCGCTGGGGCCGCTCGGTCTTCGCGGTCGGCGGCAATGTCGAGGCCGCACGCCGCTCCGGGATCCGGGTGAACCGCATCTACATCTCGGTGTTCATGCTCACGTCGCTGTTCGCCACGATCGGCGGCATCCTGGCTGCCGCGCGGCTCAACTCGGCCAGCCTGTCCTCCGGTGCCGGTGACACGAACCTCAACGCGATCGCGGCGGCGGTCATCGGCGGGACGAGCCTCTTCGGCGGACGCGGCAGCGCGTGGTCGGCGCTGCTCGGCATCATCGTGATCCAGTCGATCTCGAACGGGCTCACCCTGCTCAGCCTCGATTCGTCGATCCGCTACATGATCACCGGAGCCGTCCTGCTGCTCGCGGTCATCATCGACTCGCTGTCGCGTCGCAGCCGCGCCAGCCACGGGGCGGCCTGACCGCACCGCGCCTGTCAGCCGGCGGCCCTGCCGGTCGCCCCCCGCACGCACATCGCGTCCCGTTCCGACGGGGCGCGATGTGCGTCGAGGGGGGGCGTCTCGACGGAGGGAACCACGTGACGGAGGGAACCACGTGACGGTCGGGAGGCCCGGTGCCAGCGGGTGCCGCGCCTCCCGTCCGGTGCTGCCCGCGTCAGGACCCGCCGTCGTCCCTCCACGCGGTGATCCGTCTCCGTCTCCAGGCGGACCGTCGTCGGTCGCCGGTATCGTCGACGCATGGCACTGTTCGGACGACGCAAGCCCGACGTGCGCGATCGGCCCGTCAGCCAGGTCGAGCTGAAGCGCGCGGTGGACGAGGGGTTCCTCATCGCCAGGGCAGCGGTGACCGTCGCCGTGGCGAACCGCATCATCACCAACGCCCTGCGCGACCAGGGGTACTTCGACCACGCCCTGATCGCCGACGCCGCGCGTCAGGAACTGCACCGGATGGCCGAGGAGCAGCGCGGCGACGCCGAACGGATGCGGGAGATCCGGGTCCGGTCGAGCAAGCAGGGCGGGCGCTCGCAGCACCAGCACGACTACCGGCGCGGTGACGACCTCAAGCTCCGCACCCGCGAGGCCACGTACGAGGAACTCGCCAGACGCCTCGACGCCCGCCGGGACGACCAGCACTTCGTCGACGGCATCGTCCTCGCCGCCCGTGCCCGCGCGTGGGACGACATCGGCACGACCGTCGTCGGCCGTCTCGGCTGGGCCCAGCGGCCCGCGGACGACTACGAGGTCGGGCGCGACGAACGGCTGCAGCAGCTCCTCGACGAGGACTTCGCGACCCTCGTCGCCGAGCACCCGGTCGGATCCGGCACCGCGGTCGGCGCGGACGAGCCGGACGCGGACGGACCGGACGACGGCACCGACCCGGCCGAGGCGGACACCACCACGAGCTGACCGCGCGCACGGTTCCGGACGCGGGCCTCGACCCGTGTCCAGCCGTCGCTCCGTAGGCTCGCCCGCATGGTTGATGCGGTGGTCGTCGGAGCCGGACCGAACGGGCTGGCCGCAGCGGTCACCCTCGCTCGGGCCGGCCTCAGTGTCGAGGTCGTCGAGCGGAACGACACGATCGGCGGCGGGGCCCGGACCAAGGAGCTCACGCTTCCGGGGTACCTGCACGACGTCTGCTCCGCCGTGCACCCGATGGCACTGCAGTCCGAGTTCTTCCGGGCGTTCGGGATGGAACGGCGCATCGAGCTCCGGCTGCCCGAGGTGCAGTACGGTCACCCGCTCGACGGCGGCCGTGCCGGCATCGCGTACCAGGACCTCGACCGCACCGCCGACGCGCTCGGAGTCGACGGCCGTGCGTACCGGCAGCTGATGGCGCCACTGGTGTCGCACGCCGACGAGGTCTCCGACTTCGCCACGGACGCCCTCCTGCACGTCCCGCGGCACCCGGTCACCGTCGCCCGGTTCGGCCTCCGCGCGCTCGAGCAGGGCTCCCGCGCGTGGAACCTGCGCTTCCGCGACGACGTCGCCCCGGCCATGATCAGCGGTGTCGCGGCGCACTCCATCCAGCACATGCCCTCGCTCGCCACCGCGGCCGCAGCGCTGTCGCTCGGCGTGTACGCGCACGCCCGCGGTTGGCCGGTGCCGATCGGCGGCAGCCAGGCGATCGTCGACGCGCTCGCCGCCGACCTGGTCGCACACGGCGGCACGATCGAGACCGGGCGGGAGGTCCACTCCCTCGGCGACCTCACCCCGGCCAAGGCCGTGTTCTTCGACACGAGCGTCCCGTCCATGCTCCGGATCGCCGGCAACCAGCTGCCCGCACCGAAGCGCGGCGCCCTGCGGCACTTCCGGTTCGGCAACGCGGCGGCCAAGGTGGACTTCGCGCTGTCCGAGCCGGTGCCGTGGACGAACCCCGAGCTCCACCGCGCCGGCACCGTGCACATCGGCGGCACCCGCGCCGAGATCGCCGAGGCCGAGGCGCAGGTCGCGCGCGGTCAGGACCCCGACCGCCCCTACGTCCTGGGCTCCGAGCCGACCGTCGTCGACCCGAGCCGGGCCCCCGCGGGCGGACACGTCTTCTGGGCGTACGCCCACGTCCCCGCCGGCTCGACGGTCGACCACCAGGAGTCCGTCATCCGTCAGATCGAACGGTTCGCCCCGGGCTTCCGGGACACCATCGTCGCGACGAACAGCCGGACCGCCGAGGACATGGAGCAGTACAACCCGAACTACTCCGGCGGGGACATCGCCGCCGGTGCCGCGAGCTTCTGGCAGCTGGTGAAGCGGCCCGTGCTCTCGAGTGACCCGTGGCGGATGGGCGGCGGGATGTACCTGGCGTCGCAGTCCGCGGCTCCCGGTCCCGGGGTGCACGGCATGGCAGGCTGGCACGCGGCGAAGAGCGCCCTCCGACACACCTACGGGTTGCCGGTGGACGTCGACCTGGCACCGAGGAGCTGACATGGCGAAGAACGTCCGGATCATCCACTGCACGCCCGAGGAGGTCTTCGACGTCCTCCGCGACGGCTGGCTCTACCCCACGTGGGTGGTCGGCGCGTCCCGGATGCGCGGCGAGGACCCCGGCTGGCCCGCGGTCGGCACGAAGCTGCACCACTCGTTCGGCGTCTGGCCGCTCGTGATCAACGACACGACGAGCGTCCTGGAGTACGACGAGCCCCGACGCATGGTGATCCAGGCGCGCGGCTGGCCGGTGGGGGAGGCCCGCGTCGAGGTCGAGGTCGAACCCCACCCCCGCGGCTGCCGTGTCACCCTGCGGGAGAACCCCGTGAAGGGCCCGGGGACGCTCGTTCCCGGCTTCCTCGCACAGCCCGGCATCTGGTTCCGCAACCACGAGACGGCACGCCGCCTCGGCTGGGTCGCGGCCGGTCGCGCGCGCAGCCACTGAGCCCTCCGCGAGACGCCGCATCGACGCGAGACACCGCCGTCCGTGTGAGACGCCGCCGGAATCGGCGGCGTCGTGCGCACTCGGTGGTGTCCGGCGCACTCGGCGGCATCTCGCCGCGGTAGCGGGCCGGTCTGCGGCGGACGGGAGGCGCGGTGCGGGCCCGCCACGTGCCTCCCGGTCGCGACGCCCCCATCGACGCCAGACGCCGCCGAACGTGCGAAACGCCACCGAAGTCGGCGGCGTCGTCGTGCGAAGTCGGCGGTGTCCGGCGCATTCGGTGGCCTCTCGCCGCCGCGCCCGCCTACTCCTCGCGGGAGAACGCGCTCGCGCGTGCGACCTGGTCGGCGGTCAGGGCGACGCCCGTGTACCGCTCGAACTGGCGTGCCGCCTGCAGGGCGATGACCTCCGCGCCCGTGATCACGTGCGCACCGGCGTCGCGGCCGGCCCGGACGAGCGGGGTCTCGGAGGGGAACGCGACCACGTCGAAGACGGTGCCCACGGCGGTGATGCGGTCCGGGGCGAAGGACAGTGCCGCCTCCTGGTCGCCGCGCATGCCGAGCGGGGTGACGTTGACGAGCACGTCGGCGTCCCCGGCCTGCTCCTCGGCGCCCACCCACGTGTACCCGTACTGGTCCGCGAGGGCGCTGCCGGTCGCCTCGTTGCGGGCGACCACGGTGAGGTGCTCGAACCCGGCACCGCGGAAGGCCGCGGTCACCGCCTTCGCCATGCCGCCGGAGCCCCGCAGGAGCACGCGAGCGTCACGGTCGACCCCGTGCGAGTCGAGCAGCGCGGCGACGGCCTCGTAGTCGGTGTTCGACGCGGTGAGGACCCCGGCGTCGTTGACGATCGTGTTGACCGAACGGATCGCGGCCGCGGACTCCTCGAGTTCGTCGACGAGGGGGATCACGTCCTCCTTGAACGGCATCGACACCGAGCACCCGCGGATGCCGAGCGCCCGGATGCCCGCGACCGCCCCGGGCAGGTCTGTCGCGGTGAACGCCTTGTAGACGTAGTCCAGCCCGAGTTCGTCGTAGAGGAAGTTGTGGAACCGGGTGCCGATGTTGCTCGGACGGGCGGCGAGCGAGATGCAGAGCTGCATGTCCTTGTGGAGGATGGGCATGTCGTCAGTGTCCCACGCGGCAACGATGGAGCGGTCCATCACGGATCCACCCGCGAGGAGTGCGGCGTCCGTCGCCGGCCTGGCGTACCGTGACCGGGGATGACTGCTCTCCCTGACACCATGCGCGCCGTCCGCTTCGAGGAGTGGGGCGACCGTTCCGTCCTGCACGTCGCCGAGGTCCCCGTCCCCGAGGTCGCTCCCGGCCGCGTGATCGTGAAGGTCCGCGCCGCCGGCATCAACCCCGGTGAGTCCGCCATCCGCCAGGGCGTCGTCGACGACCACGACCCCGAGAAGCTGCCCTCCGGCCAGGGCACCGACCTCGCCGGCACGGTCGCCGCGATCGGCCTCGACGTCGACGGGTTCGAGGAGGGCGACGAGGTCCTCGGCTGGTCGTGGGAGCGCTCGAGCCAGGCGGAGTACGTCTCCGTCCCCGCCGGGCAGCTCGTCCCGAAGCCCCGTCTGCTCTCGTGGGAGGCCGCCGGTGGCCTGGACGTCGCCGCGACCACCGCTGCCGCCGCCGTCCGCGCCGTCGACCCGCGAGCCGGCGAGACCGTCGTCGTGTCCGGTGCCGCCGGCGGCGTCGGATCGTTCGTCACGCAGCTGCTGACCAACGAGGGCGTCGACGTCATCGCGATCGCCTCCGAGTCGAACCACGACTGGCTGCGGTCCAAGAACGCCCGTCCGGTCGCGTACGGCGACGGGCTCGAGGACCGGATCCGCGAGCTCGCCACGAACGGCATCGACGCCGTCATCGACACGTTCGGCGCCGAGTACGTGCACCTCGGCATCACCCTCGGCGTGCCCACCGACCGGATCGAGACGACGATCGCCTTCGCGGCCGCGGCCGAGGTCGGCGCCAAAGCGTCCGGCAGCGCCGACACCGCCGACCCCGAGATCCTGTCGGCACTGGCGAACATGGTCGCGGACGGTTCGGTCGAGGTCCCGATCGCCGCCACCTTCCCGCTCGACGCGGTGCGGGACGCCTACGCCCAGCTCGAGGAGCGCCACACCCGCGGCAAGATCGTCCTGCTGCCGTAGGGCGGCGGGCCGGACCGGCCGGGAGGCCCGACCACCGTCCGGCGGGCTCGTCCCGTCTCGGTGGGGTTGTCCCCACCCCGGAGTGGGGGCCTGGCCGGATGCCGCCGCGCAGCCTCGACCCGTAGCGTCGAGGACATGACGAACACACTGCACCGCCCCCGTGCCGGCCGCCTGCTCGCCGGCGTCTGCGCCGGCATCGCGGACCGCTTCGGCTGGTCCCGCACCGGCGTCCGGGTCCTCTGGGTCATCCTCAGCCTGTTCCCCGGACCGCTCTGGATCGCCTACGTCGTGCTCTGGATCGTGATGCCGACGCAGGGCAAGCGGCGCTGATCCCGCCCGCTCCCGCGGGTCCGTCCCGCCATGTGGACGCGCCGGGAAGTCAGGAGGCGGCTCCTGTCGACATCTCCCGGCGTCGGGAGGCCGGGACGGGAACGACGAACAGGGTCCGGACGCGTTGCATCCGGACCCTGTTCGTCGTTCAGGCGCTCAGCGGCGGCTGCGGCCACCAGCGAAGCGCGTGTAGACGAGCAGCACGATGATCGCGCCGATGATGGAGCCGATGATGCCGGCTGGCTGGAAGAAGCCGTCCATCGGGTCGTGCTGGAAGACCAGGAAGCCGAGGAAGCCACCGACGAACGAGCCGATGATGCCGAGCACGATCGTCATCACGAGGCTGATGTCCTGCTTGCCGGGGACGATGAGACGGGCGAGTGCGCCGGCGATGAGGCCGACGATGATGAGGCTGAGGATGAGACCGAGCATGGGCTGACTCCTTGGTGCGTTCTGCACGACCGGTAGAAGGGCCGAGCGCGTCCGTCACCCGATCGGGTGACGTCGACAACCCTTCCACCCCCAAGGGTGTTCCGTCTCACCCCTTGGGGTGGAAAGGTGGCCCCATGCCGGTCGACGCTCCCACCACTCCGCTCCTCGTGACGCTCGTCGACGACTACGACGTCGTCCTCAAGGGCCTCGCGCACATGTTCGACGCGCACCGCGACCGGATCGTCGTGGCCGAGATCGACGCCAACGCAGAGCTCGACGACTCGATCGACATCGTGCTCTACGACTCGTTCGCGCAGCCGGAGTCCGACCAGCTCGAGATCGCCGCACTCGTCGCGAACCCACGAGCACGGCACGTCGTCGTCTACACCTGGAACTCACAACAGGAGCTCGTCGACGCTGCGCTCGCGGAGGGGGTGCACGGGTACCTGTCGAAGACGCTGGGTGCCGCCGACCTGGTGGACGCGCTCGAGCGGATCGCTGCCGGCGACGTCGTGGTCAGCCGCGCCGGACGTCGCGCCCCGAGCGCCGACGGCCTGGATTGGCCGGGCAAGGGCGTCGGTATCACCGATCGCGAGTCCGAGGTCCTCGCGCTCATCACGCAGGGCAAGAGCAACGCGGAGGTCGCTCAGCTGACCTACCTCAGCCCGAACACCGTGAAGTCACACATCCGTTCCGTCTACCGCAAGATCGGGTCCGACAGTCGCACCCAGGCAGTGCTCTGGGGGGTCGCGAACGGGTTCAGCCCGGACCACCACCGGATCGACCACTGGCTCGGCGGGCCCTGATCCCGACGGCGACGAGCAGCGGGACGAGACACCCGGGCGGTTCCGGACACGGCGCCTCCCCGGCGCACCTGCTGATCGGGCTCGGGCTGGTCGCGCTCGGGGTCGTCGTGGGCCTGGTCAACCGGTGGCAGGCCCGACCAGGCCACTGAGCCTCCCGTCCGAACGGCGTAGGGTGACGGCGTGCCGGTCTCCGTCTTCGATCTGTTCAGCATCGGTGTGGGGCCGTCGAGTTCTCACACGGTGGGCCCGATGCGCGCCGGCGTCGACTTCGCCGAACGCGTCGTCGGACTGCCGGTCACGAGCATCCGGGTCGACCTGTACGGCTCACTCGCCTCGACCGGACACGGGCACGGGACGCTCGGCGCCGTCGCGATCGGCCTGATGGGACACCGGCCGGAGGACGTCGATCCCGACGTCCTGACCGCCGCGCTCGAGGGCCTCGAGTCCAGCGGTCTCCTGACACTGGCGGGCGGCCCGACGGTCGCGTTCCGGCTGACCGACATCGTCCTGCACCCGCTGACCATGCTGCCCCGGCACCCGAACGCCATGCGCCTGCGGACCTTCGACGCCACCGGCACCGAGACCGCCGTGGAGACCTACTACTCGATCGGCGGCGGGTTCATCGCCCGCGACCGCGACGAGGAGCCGGGCGAGGACGTCGCCGGCACCGCGATCCCGGTCGAGACCGACGCGGTGCCCCACCCGTTCTCCAGCGGAGCCGAGCTGCTGGCGGCCTGCGCGACCACGGGCCTCCCGGTCAGCGGTGTCGCCCTGGCCAACGAGTCGGCCACCCGCCCCGAGGCCGAGGTGCGGGACCGACTCCTCCGCATCCACGCCGTGATGGAGGACTGCGTCGACCGCAGCGTCCGTCGCACCGGCACCCTGCCGGGCGGGCTGGAGGTCCGACGCCGAGCCGCCGACTGGTTCGAGCAGCTGACCCGTGACGACCCCGGGCACGACCCGCTCTTCGCGATGGAGTGGACGAACCTCACCGCCATGGCCGTGAACGAGGAGAACGCCTCGGGGGGCCGTGTCGTCACCGCCCCGACGAACGGTGCAGCCGGGATCATCCCCGCGGTCCTCTTCTACGCGCTCACCTACGTGCCGGCGATCACACCCGACCGACGGGATGACGCGATCGTCCGCTTCCTGCTGACCGCGGGCGCCGTCGGCTCGATCTACAAGGAGCGGGCGTCCATCTCCGGTGCGGAGGTCGGCTGCCAGGGCGAGGTCGGCTCGGCCGCCTCGATGGCCGCCGCCGGACTCGCCGAACTGCTCGGCGGGACGCCCGAGCAGGTCGAGAACGCGGCCGAGATCGCGATGGAGCACAACCTCGGTCTGACGTGCGACCCGATCGGTGGCCTGGTGCAGATCCCGTGCATCGAGCGGAACGCGATCGCGGCGAACAAGGCCGTGAACGCCGCCCGGATGGCGCTCCGCGGTGACGGCGTGCACCACGTCTCGCTCGACCAGGTCGTCGAGACCATGCGCCAGACCGGCGCCGACATGTCCCACAAGTACAAGGAGACCGCGATGGGCGGTCTCGCGGTGAACGTCCCGCTCTGCTGACCCGGCCCCGGAACTGGGGCTGCGGCGGGTGTCGAGCGGCGGGGTAGCGTGCACCGTCCGGAACCTGCCGGACCGGCGGCCAGGGACGGTCGTCGTCTCGGATCCCGGAAGCGATCGCCGATGTCACGCGCCACCCCGACCCTCCTCGCCGTGTCCGCCGTGGTCGCGGCGCTCGCCGTCACCGGCACGGGCCTGCCGGCGCAGGCATCGGCCGCTGCCAGCGCGACCGCTGCGCCCGCGACCGCTGCACCCGCGACCGCTGCGCCGGCCGCCGGTGGCGTCCCCGCACCCACCGACCCCACGGTCGGCGCGACCCCGGGTGAGACCCCCGTCGACCTGACGCTGGTGCTCCGGCCGGTCGACCCGGCCGCGCTCGCCGCCCTGCCCGTGGCGACCACCGGGGACAGCGCCGCCCAGCGCGCGGACGCCGTGGAGGCCGTGGCCCCCGTCGACGACGCCCGGTCGCGCGCACGATCGGTCCTGACCGGCGCCGGCTTCACCGTGACCGACTCGGACACGTGGGAGGTCGAGGCGCACGGCACCGCTGCCCAGGCCGAGGCCCTGTTCCACGTGAGCCTGGTCGGCACCGGTGACGGCATGCACCCGACCACGGAGCCGGCGTTGCCGCAGTCCTTCGGCGGGTCCGTCGTCTCGGTGCTCGGGCTCGACGCCCGCCCGGCGCTCGCCCACGCGGCCGTCCCCGCCGGGTACGCGCCCGCCGACCTCGCCGGCGCGTACCGGTCCTCGGGCTCGGCCACGGCGGGGGCCGGCGCGACGATCGCCACCGTGCAGTTCTCCGGGTGGGACCGCAACGACCTCAGCGCCTCCGCCGCAGCGACGGGGCGTCCGCTGCCGGCGCTCGACCAGATCGCGGTCGCGGGAGCGGACCCACACGTCGGCGACGGTTCCCAGGGTGAGACCGAGGTCGCCCTCGACCAGCAGGCCCTGCTCGCCGTCGCGCCGGGAGCACGGCAGCGCGTGTACGTGACGGAGAACTCGTTCCGAGGCAGCTACGACGCGTACAGCCGGATCGCGGACGAGGTGCGGACGGCCGGCATCACCGCGGTGAGCATCTCCTGGGGCAGTTGCGAGACGCAGACCCCCGCGGCGGCCCGAGCCGCACTCGACGCCGCCCTGGCGCGCATCGTCGCTGCCGGTGCCACCGTCTTCGCCGCCACCGGGGACGACGGCGCGCGCTGCCCGACCGGACCGACGACGACCATCCGCGACGTGTCGTACCCGGCGTCCTCGCCCGCGGTCGTCGGCGTCGGCGGTACCTCGCTCACGAAGACGGTGACGAAGACGGGGACCACTTGGACCGAGGCGGGCTGGTCGAACTCCCTGGGTGCCGGCGGGGGCGGGACCTCGAGCGCCTACGCCAAGCCCGCGTGGCAGACCGGGACGGGCATCAGCGGAACGAAGCGCCTGCTGCCCGACGTCGCCGCACTCGCCGACCCGGCGAAGGGGCTCGGGGTGTACCTGTCGACCGCGCACGGGTTCGTGCTCGGTGGCGGGACCAGCCTGGCGTCCCCGGTGCTCGCCGGCCAGCTCGCGGTCGCGTTGACCGCCCGCGGGTGTGCCGCCGGCGTCGGTGACGTCCACCAGGCGCTCTACCGGAACCCAGCCGCGTTCCGCGACGTCGTCACCGGCGGCAACGGCACGGCGCGGGCAGCCCGCGGCTGGGACGCGGCGACCGGACTCGGATCGCCGAACTGGTCGGCCCTGGGGCGCGTGCTCCCGAAGGCCTCGGACTGCACGGCGCCGACCACGACCGCCGCCGCAGCCGGGGCGACCGCGACCTCGATCGCCTCCGGGAGCCGGACCGTGCCCGCCGGGACGTCGATCCACTCACCGTACGGGCAGTACTGGCTCGACCTGCAGGGCGACGGCTCGCTCGTCGAGTGGGGCAACGGTCGACGACTCTGGCGGAGCAGCGGAACGGCCGCGGGCGCCGGGCTCCGACTCGACGCGACGGGTCGACTCGCCGTCGTCGCCCCGTCCGGTGCGGTCCTCTGGTCGACGTCGGCCCGGACCACCTCCGGCGGCGCCCGCCTGACCGTCGACGACGCCGGCGACGTGCGACTGACCGCCCGCGACGGGAAGCTCCTCTGGCACAACGGCGCACCGGGCACCGACCAGCTGGTCCCCGGCGCCACCCTCGTCGCCGGGCAGTCGATCCGGGACGCGAGCGGGACGCGGCGCTTCGGCGTCCGGTCGAACGGGCTCCTCGTCGCGAGTTCCGGCAGCACGCGCCTCTTCCAGAAGAACGGCGGTGGTGCGGGGTCGTCCCTGCTGCTCCTGCCGAACGGCGACCTCGTGCTCGCGGGGCCCCTCGGGGCCACACGCTGGTCGACCGGCACGGGCCGGAAGGGTGGAGCCGGCGTCACCCTCCGGATGCAGTCGGACGGGAACGTCGTGCTCCGGAAGGGCACGTCGGCGATCTGGGCGAGCCACACCCGGGGGTGACCCCGGCCAGGCCCCGGTCGGGGACGACCGCCCGACCTACCCGGCGAGCAGCGTGAGCAGCCGGGCGGTCTCGGCGGCGACGGCGTCCCGGCCCGCGGCGACGTAGCGGCGCGGGTCGACCAGGTCCGGTCGTTCGTCGAGCACGTCGCGCAGCGCCCGGGTGAACAGCCCGTTCAGGTGCGTCGAGATGTTGATCTTCGTCATGCCCGCGCGGACCGCGCCGCTCAGCTCGTCGTCGGACAGCCCTGACGAGCCGTGCAGGACCAGGGGCACCGGGACGGAGGCCCGCAGCCGCTCCACGAGGTCACGGTCGACCGACGCCTCGCGCGTCTGCATCGCGTGCGACGTGCCGACGGCGACCGCCAGGGCGTCGACCCCGGTCGCCGCCACGAACGCGGCAGCGTCGGACGGGTCGGTGCGGACCCCGGGAGCGTGCACGCCGTCCTTGCCGCCGACCTCGCCGAGCTCGGCTTCGATCGCGATGCCCGCCGCGTGGCACCGGTCGGCCAGCGCCCGGGTCGCGTCGACGTTCGCGTCGTAGTCCAGGTGCGACCCGTCGTACATGATCGAGTCGACGCCGAGGTCGATGCCCGCGTGCACCAGTGCGGTGTCCTCGATGTGGTCCAGGTGCACGAGGACCTCCACGTCGGCGGCCCGCGCGACGGCCTGGGTCGCGGTCACGATCGGCGTCACCCCGCCGTGGTAGCGGATGCAGTTCTCGCTGACCTGCAACACCACGGGCAGGCCGGCCCGCTCGGCCCCGGTGACGATCGCCTCGGCGTGCTCGAGCAGGACGACGTTGAACGCGCCGACACCACGACGGGCGGTGCGTGCGGAGTCGAGGAGGCCGGTGAGGGCGAGGGCGGTGGTCATGTGGGGCTCCCGGTTCGGTCGAGCTGGGTGGTGAATCGGTCGACGGCGGCGAGGTCGACCTCGCCCGCGACGGGGCGGAGCACCGCGGCGGCGCCGTACGCGGCTGCGGAGACCAGGGCACGGTGGAGCACGTCGGGTGCGGTGACGTCGGCGGCCGTCCGGGTGCCCGGTGCGGTCAGCGCGAGGACGAGCCCGGCGGTGGCGGCGTCCCCGGCACCGGTCGGGTTGCCGTGCACGTCGGGCACCGCGGGGACGGTCACGACCGCGTCGGGCGTGTGCGCGGAGATGCCCGCCGAGCCCGCGGAGACGACGACGACCCCGGCTCCGCGTGCGAGCAGGTCGAGGGCGCCGGAGCGTTCGTCCCGGGCGCCCGTGGCGTCGAGGAGTTCCTCCCGGTTCGGCTTGCAGACCGTGGCGCCGGCTGCGGCCGCCTCGAGCAACGACGGCCCCGACAGGTCGGCGACGACGAGCAGGCCGGCGTCGACCGCGCCGCGGATCCAGGGCCGGACCACGCTCGGGTCGGTCCCGCGGGGCAGGGACCCGGACACCACGAGGGCGCTCGCAGCCGCCAGCGCGGTACGCACGGCACCCGTCACGGCGGCCCATTCGTCCGCCGTCACCGCCGGCCCGGGTTCGCCGTACATCGTCGGGTGGACGTGGTCGTCGACGACGGTGACCGTGGTCCGGGTGTCACCCGCGACCGGCACGGCGGCCGTCGCGAGGCCGTCCCGCTGCAGCGCGGCGGCGACCCACGCCCCGCTCGTCCCGCCGAGCGGCAGGACGGAGGTCGTCGGCACGCCGGCGGCGTCGAGCACCCGGGCGACGTTGACGCCCTTCCCGCCCGGACGGCGGACGACGTCCAGGACGCGCTGGGTGACCCCGACGACCTGCTCGGCGACGCGGTAGCTGACGTCGACCGCGGGGTTCGGGGTGATGACGACGATCACGCGGGGACCTCCAGGGGGGTGGGGCGGCCCTCCGGGTCGAGGACGACGAGGTCGGCGGCGCCACCGACGGTGAGGGGTGGACGCAGGCCGAGCAGGGCGGCGGCGCGCACGGACGAGGCGGCCACGGCCTCCCGGACGTCGTGACGAGCGGCGTCGTCGGGACGAGCGGCGTCGTCGGGACGAGCGGCGAGGACCCGGGCGACGGCGTCACCGACGGTGATCGTGCTGCCGGCCAGCGATGACCCGTCGGCCAGCATCGCGACCCCGCCGTCGACCACGACGTCCGATCCGGCGATCCGGTAGGGCCCGTCGGCGCAGCCGGTGGCGGCCATCGCGTCCGAGACGAACACCAGCCGGTCACCGGCAGCGCGGCGGACCAGGTCGACGGCGACCGGGTCGAGGTGGTGGCCGTCGACGATGCACTCCACGGTCAGGCGCTCGTCCGTCAGGGCTACCCCGACCGGACCGGGCTCACGGTGGTGCAGCGGCGGCATGCCGTTGAAGAGGTGGGTGACCAGGGTCGCACCGGCGTCGACCGCGCGCTGTACCTGCTCGGTGTCGGCGTCGGTGTGCCCGATCGCGGTGACGATGCCGGCATCGACCAGACGGTGGATCGTCTCGATCGCACCGGGAAGTTCGGGGGCGAGCGTGACCACCCGGAGGGCCACGCCTCCGGCGTCGACCAGGAGTTCGAACTCGGCGGGGGTCGGTGGGTGCAGCAGGGCGACCGCGTGCGCACCGCGTCGGGCGGGTGCGAGCCAGGGGCCCTCGAGGTGCAGCCCGGCGAGCGTGCCGTCGACGACGAGTGGGCGCAGCCGGTGGAGCGCGGCGACCGTGTCCGGGACCGTCCCGGTCGCGATCGACGCGACCAGGTGCGCGGTACCGCGTCCGGCGTGGTGGGCGACGGCAGCGCGGGCCTCGTCGGCCGAGCACGAGGCGAAGTCGTGGCCGAGCGCGCCGTGTGCGTGCAGGTCGACGAAGCCCGGGACGACGGTGCCGGGGGCGTCGACCACGCGGTCGTGTGCCGGTGCCGGTCCGGTGCCGACCGCGGCGACCCGACCGTCGCTGACCGCGATCCAGCCGTCGACCAGGTCGAGTTCCGCGGTGACCACCCGGGGGGCGCGGACGAGCGTCGTCACGCCGACACCGCGGTCGGGCCGTCGTCGACGCGCTGGTGACGGGCGGGGAGGTCGCGCCCCAGCAGCTCCCGTGCGAGGAGACCGGCACCGATCGCGCCCGCGGCGTCACCGTGTCGTGCGCCGACGAGGGCCGGGACCCGGACGCCCACCAGCCGGGCGCTCAGCGCCGCGGTGAGGGGGTCGAGCAGCAGCGGACCGGACTGCGCGAGTCCGCCGCCGATGACCAGCGTGTGACACCCCGCGGCGGCCGTCAGCCATGCGAGGGCGTCGGCGAGGACGTCGACGCAGTCGTCCCACACCTGGCGGGCGAGGAGCTCGCCGTCCTGGACGCGGAGCATCGCGGCGTGCGCGGTCGGCGCGTCGCTCCGGCGCGCGACGGCACCGGCCGAGGCGATCTGCTCGACCCGGAGGCCAGCGTGCGGACCGTGGGCGATGCGGACCTGGCCGATCTCGCCGGCCCAGCCGTCACCACTGACGACCCGACCGTCGACGACGAGGGCGCTCGCGAGCCCGGTCCCGACCGGGACGAACGCGACCGTGCCGTGGTCGAGCCCACCGGCCTGCACCTCGGCGAGGGCCCCGGCGCGCACGTCGTGGCCGAACGCGAGCGGCACGTCGGTGCCCGTCGCCCGGAGCGCCGCGGCGACCCGTTGGCGGACCGGCACGTCCTGCCAGCCGAGGTTCACGGACAGCACCGAGCGGCCGCCGTCCTCGTCGACCACGCCGGGGACGACGAGGCCGAGGGCGTCGAGTGCCACGCCGTGCTGTCGGGCGACCGAGCGCGCGTGCACGGCGAGCTCGGCCACGACGACGGCGAGTGCCTCGGCAGCGGGGTCGTCACGCGGGGTCGGGACGCGCTGCTCGCCGAGCAACCGTCCGTCGTCGGCGGTCAGTCGGGCCTTGATGCCCGTGCCGCCGACGTCGACCCCGAGCACTGCCCCGCGCGCGGTCATCAGGTGAGGATGACCGAACGGGTGAGCGAGCGGGGGTGGTCCGGGTCGAGACCGCGGCGCTCCGCCAGGGCGACGGCGAACCGGTGCACGACGACGAGTCCGGCGAGCGGGTCGAGGTCGTGGTGCACCAGGCGGGCTCCGGTGGCGGCGACCTCGTCGGCCAGACCGTCCGGCACCGAGCCGAGCGACCACACCAGGCGGCCGGGCTGCGCGATCGCGATCGGCCCGTGGCGGTAGTCCATCGCGGGGTACGACTCGGCCCAGAACTGTGCGGCCTCCCGGGTCTTCAGGGCGGCTTCGAACGTCAGGCCCACGGCGGCGCCACGGCCGACGAACGTGACCTGCTCGGCGTCGAGCAGGTCGTCGATCGGCAGCGTCAGCGCGGTCTCGGCCTGGACGGCGAGGGCCTCGACGTCGTCGCCGAGGGATGCGCGGAGCAGGGCGAGCGCGGTGGTGGCGAAGCGGGTCTGCACGACGGAGCGCTCGTCCGCGAACGGCAGCGCGACGACGTCGTCGGCGTCCGCTGCGGCCGGGCTGTCCGGCACGGCCGTGATCAGGACGGTTCGCTGGTCCGGCAGGGCGCGCAGGAGGTCGATGATCTCGGTGGTGGTGCCGGAGCGCGAGATGGTGACGACGCGGTCGTACTGGCGGCCGGCGGGGTACTCGGAGCCGGCGAAGGCGTCGGTCAGGCCGAGGCCCGCGGACTCACGGGCGACGGCGTAGCTCATCGCGATGAACCAGCTCGTGCCGCAGCCGATGACGGCGACGCGCTCGCCCGGCTGGGGGAGGACGTCGATGAACGAGGGCAGCAGTGCCGCGGCGGAGCGCCAGGAGGCCGGCTGCGATGCCAGCTCGTCGCCCACGAAGGTGTCGGACATGGTGTCCTTCCGGTCGGACCGATCCTTGGTGATCGGATATCGGCCAGCATGACGATCGATCGTGCTCGATGCAAGTGCAAAACGTCATTTCCGATCATGGAGGCCGCGGAGGAGCGCCCGTAGGATGACGCCATGACCCCGCAGCAGAGGCTCAACGCCCTCCTCGAGTTGGTGAGCGACCGCGGCAACGTCTCGATCACCGAGATCGGGGACGAGCTCGGGATCTCCGCGGCGACGGCCCGCCGCGACCTCGCCACGCTCGCCGACCAGCGTCTCGTCACCCGGACCCACGGCGGCGCCGCTGCCCTCGGTGCCGGGTACGAGCTGCCGCTGCAGTACAAGATCGCCCGCCAGGCCGAGGCGAAGACCGCGATCGCCCGGGCGACGGCCGCGCTCGTGGCCCCCGGGGACACGGTCGGGCTCAACGGCGGCACGACGACGACCGAGGTGGCGCGGGAACTCGGCAAGAGCGAGCGGTTCATCCGAGCCGACGGCGAGTACGGCATCACGATCGTCACGAACGCGCTGAACATCGGGTACGAGCTGTCCGTCCGCGCGAACGTCAAGATCGTCGTGACCGGCGGCGTCGCCCGTCGGCAGTCGTACGAGCTGATCGGGCCGCTGGTCCGGGACACGCTCGACGAGTTCGCCCTCGACGTCGTCGTCCTCGGCGTCGACGGTCTGACCGGGCAGTACGGCGCGACCACCATGCACGAGGGCGAAGCCGAGGTCAGCCGCCACTTCGCCTCGGTCGGCCGCAGGGTGATCGTGGTCGCCGACTCGACGAAGATCGAGCGCTCGACCTTCGCCCGGATCTGCCCGCTCGACCGCATCGACGTGCTCGTCACCGACCGGGACGTCCCGCCGCGGTTCGCCGCGGACCTGGCCGCCGCCGGCGCGGAGCTCGTCGTCGCGGACTGACCGGCACGTCCGGCGAGCACGTGCGTCGCTGCGACCGGCTCCCCCGGGGCCTGCCCGACGCTCGGGAACCCGCCGTGCGCCTCCCGGCCGAGCGCGGTCACGTTACCGGCGTGTTAAACCCTCGCATCACGCTTCCGTGAGCGATCCGTGAGCGCATATTGTGCATTCATGATCGATTTGGCATCATGGCCGTCACAATCACGCAAGGGAGCGAGATGAGCATCACGAGCACGCGCACACTCCGAGTCGGCGTGGTCGGCATCGGCCAGCGGTCGTACATCGCGAACCACGTCGCCGCCGCCGGACTCGACGCCGACGGGGTCGACGCCCGGATCGTGGCCGCCGCCGATGTCACCGAATCCGGCCGGCGACGAGCCGCCGAGGCCTGGCCGGACGCCACCGTCGTCGACGGACACCGCGCCCTGATCGGGACCGACGGTGCCCCGAACGCCGTCGACGCCGCGATCGTCACCACACCGGACTGGACCCACGCCGAGATCGCGATCGACCTGCTCCGCGCCGGCATCGCCGTCTACCTCGAGAAGCCCCTCGCCATCACGGTCGAGGACGCCGACGCCGTCCTCAACACCGCCGCCGAGACCGGCACCCCGCTCTACGTCGGCCACAACTTCCGCCACGCGGCCGTGGTGCGCCTGATGCTCGACGTGATCGCACGCGGTGAGATCGGCGAGGTCAAGGCCGTCTGGGTCCGCCACTTCGTCGGCAACGGTGGCGACTACTACTTCAAGGACTGGCACGCCGACCGCAGCCGCGTGAACTCGCTCCTGCTGCAGAAGGCCAGCCACGACCTCGACGTCGTGCACGCCCTCGCCGGGGCCTACACCAGCCGCGTCGTCGGCATGGGGTCGCTCTCGGTCTACGGAGACGTCACCGACCGTCGCGACCGCAGCGACGAGCTCATGACCGACTGGTTCTCGTTCGACAACTGGCCGCCCGCGGAGCAGACCGGTCTCAACCCCGTCGTCGACGTCGAGGACGTGTCGATGGTGATGATGACCCTCGAGAACGGGGTGCAGGCCAGCTACGAGCAGTGCCACTTCACGCCCGACTACTGGCGGAACTACACGGTCATCGGCACCCACGGGCGCCTCGAGAACATCGGGGACACCGGCGGTGGCGTGGTCAAGGTGTGGAACCACCGTCGCAACTGGGACGTCGCCGGGGACGTCGAGTACCCGATCGACGGCGTCGAGGACGGCCACGCCGACGCCGACCTGCTCACCATGACCGAGTTCCTCCGCTCGCTGGCGTTCGGGGAGCCGACCACCCTGTCCCCGATCGCGGCCCGTGCGGCCGTCGCCGCCGGCGCGCTCGCCACCCGCTCGCTCCGCAACGGCTCCGTCCCCATCGACGTGCCGCCCCTCCCCGACGCCACCCTCCGACACTTCGCGACCACTCCCGACCGCGACGACGTTCCCGAAAGGACCACCCGATGACCGCTCCAACCGCCCGTCCGGGCCGCGGCCGCCGCCGCGCACTGCTCGGTCTCGCAGCCGCCGTCAGCGCCGTCGCGCTCCTCGCCGGATGCAGCAGCCAGTCCTCCGCTGGGTCCTCGGACACCGGTTCGGGCGAGGTCGCGAAGGACACCAAGGCGAACCTGACGTACGCCGTCTGGGACCAGAACCAGGTGAAGGCCATCAAGGCCAACATCAAGGGGTTCAACGAGGAGTACCCCGACATCAAGGTGAACGTCGACGTCACGCCGTACGCCAACTACTTCACGAAGCTGCAGACGCAGGGCTCGAGCAACACGCTCCCCGACCTCTTCTGGATGAACGGCCCGAACTTCCAGCTGTACGCAGGGAACGGCAAGCTCGCCCCGATCACCGGCGAGGTGAAGTCCGGCGCGATCGACCCGGAGAACTACTCGCCAGCGCTCAACAAGCTCTACACGTACGACGGCACCCAGTACGGCGTGCCGAAGGACTTCGACACCATCGGCGTCTGGATGAACAAGGCCCTGTTCGAGAAGGCCGGCGTGGCCATGCCGTCGAAGGACTGGACCTGGGACGACTTCCAGAAGACCGGTGCCGAGCTCTCCGAGAAGCTGAAGTCGGACGGTGCGTACGGCGCCGCCGCGGGCATGGACGGCCAGACCACCTACTACGACACGATCTTCCAGGCCGGCGGCTCCGTCATCGACGGGGACGAGTCGGAGTACGGCACGAAGGCCGCGCAGGAGGGCATCGGCTTCTGGACCGACCTGATCAAGTCCGGCGCCTCGCCGACGATCAAGCAGCTGACCGACACGACCGCTGACCAGTGGTTCACCTCGGGCAAGGTCGCGATGTACCAGGGCGGCAGCTGGTTCCGCTCCGCGCTGATCGGCAGCGACATCGAGAAGGACGTCGTCGCCTACCCGCTGCCGAAGGGCAAGGAGCAGGCGACCGTCATCCACGGCGTCTCGAACGTCGTCGCGGAGGGCTCGAAGGACAAGGCCGCCGCGCAGGCACTCCAGGCCTACCTGGCCAGCAAGCCCGCCCAGCAGCAGCAGGGTGACATGGGCGCCGTCATCCCCGCCTACACCGGCACGCAGGACGCCTTCACGAAGACGATGCCCGATGCCGACCTGCAGGTCTTCCTCGACGCGGTCGACTACGCCAAGCCGCTGCCGGTGTCGAAGAACACCGCCGCGTGGAACACCCTCGAGACGAACCTGCTGCCGAGTGCGTTCGACGGTTCCGAGCCCGTCGACCAGGTGACGAAGGAACTCGCCCAGAAGATGGACGCGGCACTCGCCAAGGAGTGACGACGAGCCGGTCGGTCGGGCCCCACGCCCGACCGGCCGGCACCCGCACGTCCGCACCACCCGCTGCACCCAGCACCACCCGGACCACCCGATCCGACCGCCCTGGCCGAGGAGCGACCTGATGACGATCCACACCCAGCGACCCGATGCCGCGCAGGCGTCCCCGCCGCCCGAGACCCGCCCCGCCGACCCCTCGCGGCCGACGCGGGCCCCACGCACCGACGGCTTCTGGCCGTGGCTGTTCGTGCTGCCGCTGCTCATCGGCGTCGGGACGTTCTTCATCTGGCCGATCCTGCAGACCTTCTACTACTCGTTCACGAGCTGGGGGGTGTTCGGCGGGTCGAGCTTCACCGGGTTCGCGAACTACGCGCGTCTGCTGTCCGACCCGCAGCTGTACCAGTCGCTGTTCAACACGGTCGTCTACACGGTGATCGTGCTCCTCGGCATCCCGGTCGCGGTCTGGCTCGCGAGCCTGCTGAACACCCCGGGCCTGCGCTTCGCCCAGTTCTACCGGGTGCTGTTCTTCCTGCCGTACGTGGCGATGCCCGCCGCGATCGCGCTGGTCTGGCGCATCATGTTCAACGGTGACTTCGGCATCGTGAACTGGTTCCTCGGGCTGTTCGGCATCGACGGTCCGTACTGGATCTCGACCCCGGGCTTCGCGCTCGTCGCGGTCTCGCTGGTCGGGCTGTGGTCGTCGCTCGGCTTCTCGATGATCATCCTCGGCGCCGGGCTCAAGGACATCCCGCCGGAGCTGTACGAGGCCGCCGAACTCGACGGGGCGAGCCGGTGGCGGCAGTTCCACTCGCTCACCGTGCCGCTGCTGACACCGAGCATCTTCTTCGTGCTCATCATCACGACGATCTCGAGCTTCCAGCTGTTCGACCTGCTCTACGCCATCCTCGGCTCCACCAACCCGGTGATCCCGAAGACGATGTCCCTCGTCTTCTACTTCTACAGCGCCGGGTTCATCGACAACGACAAGGGCTTCGCGGCTGCGATCGCGATGGTGATCTTCGTGCTCATCGGGATCATCACCGTCGTGCAGTTCCGGGTCCAGCGGAAGTGGGTCCAGTCATGACCGGCATCATCGAGGCGCACGGCAGCAAGCTGACGGCCGCGACGAAGGCGGCCAGCCGCACCCGGGTCCGTGCCGACGCCCGCCCCGGTCGCCGCGGCGGCAGCCACTGGTGGATCCACGTCGTGCTCGGCATCGGCGGGTTCGTGATGGCGTTCCCGTTCCTGTGGCAGATCATCATGGCGCTCTCCACGAACGCCCAGGTGACCGCGCCCACGCCGACCTTCTGGCCGGGTGAACTGCAGTGGGGCAACTTCGTCCGCGTCTTCGACCGCCTGCCCTTCCTCAGCCAACTCGGCACATCGATCTGGGTGACCCTGATCCGTACCGCGGCGCAGATCGTGCTCTGCACCCTGGCCGGCTACGCCTTCGCCCGGATGCGGTTCCGGGGACGGGCCCTCATCCTCGGGATCGTCCTGTCGATCCTGCTGGTGCCATCGCAGGTGTACCTGATCTCGCAGTACCAGATCGTGCAGGGGCTCGGCTGGCTCGACACCCTCGCCGGCATCGTCGCCCCCGGCCTGTTCAGCGCCTTCGGCACGTTCCTGATGCGGACCGCGTTCCTCAACATGCCGGCCGAGCTCGAGGAGGCCGCGCGCATGGACGGCGCGAACCCGTTCCAGACCTTCTGGCGGATCATGCTGCCGCTCGCCCGACCGTCGATCAGCGTGCTCGCGATCACGACCGTGCTCTGGTCGTGGAACGAGCTGCTCTGGCCGCTCGTCGTCTCGACCCGCGCCGAGGACATGCCGCTCGCGGCCGGCCTGGCCACCCTGTCGAGCGACCGGACCATCGACTACCCGCTGCTGATGGCGGCGAGCCTGATGGCGATGGCGCCGGTGCTCATCATGTTCATCGTGCTCCAGCGCCGGGTGATCGACGGTCTCGCCTCCTCCGGGCTCAAGTGAGCGCGACAGACGTCGGACGGGAGGCCCGGCCCGACCCCGTCGCGCTCCTCACCGCCGCCGTCGGCTCGCCAGGCGAGCCCGCGGGCCTGGCACCGGCGCTCGAGGACGCCGTGCGACACCTCGGCCCGGAGGGTCGGGAGGCGGCTCTCCTCGCCGCCCTCCGCGCGGTGCTCCCGGTCACCGAGCAGTGGCTCGTCGCCCACGGCTGCAGCCCCGAGGACGCCGCGTCGAGCGTCGCCGACGTGGACCGCAAGATCGACCGGTACGGCCTGGACGGCACGGGTCTGGACTGGCTCGTGCAGGTGGCGACCGGTTGCGTGGTGGCCGTGGGGCGCCTCCAGTTCGAGCGGGCAGCCCACCTGCCGGACGGGACGCCGGCCTGGGGCGTGCACGTGCCGGAGGTCGGACCGCTGGACCCGGACGCATGCGACCGGTCGTTCGCGGCCGCGCCCGCGGTGCTCCGACGGCTCGACCCGGACACGACGGTGGGCACCTTCGTGTGCTCGTCGTGGTTGCTCGACCCGGAGGTCGCGGCCGTACTGGGGCCGTCGTCGAACACGGCGCGCTTCGCGGCGCGGTTCACGCTGCTGTCGGAACCGCCCGAACCGCACGGACCGGTGGAAGAGGGCGACGACTCGATGGCGAAGTTCGTCTTCGGCACCGACCTGGCGTCCGCGCGTCAGGCGATGCCCACCGGCCGACTGCAGCGTGCGGTCCAGGAGCGTTGGGCCGCCGGCGGGCACTGGTCGGAGCGCACCGGCACCGCTCCGGTCGGCGTACCGTCACGGACATGAGCGCACCCGACCGAGACCACCTGGACGACGGCGTCGACATGACCTTCGAGGAGCGTCGACACGACACGTTCCGTCGGATGTCGGGGTCCGACGAGCACGACGAGGCGCCGCGGGTCGAGGTCGAGGAGACCGAGTCCGGCGACGTCCGTATCGACATCGCCGACAGCGCCGCCGTCCGACCGGGCGACTGAGCGCCCGCCACTGCGGCCACCGGCGCGTGACGGTGCGGCGAGGACGGTGGGGCACGGCAGAATCGTCGGCGTGCACATCGTCCTCGCCCGTGCCGACGGCGGCCTCACCGCGACGCCGCTGACGGACGCGGGGACGTCGGACGGTGAGCCGGTGCGCCTGACCGAGTCGGGCCTCCCGGCCTTCGTCGCGGCACACGAGGGACCGGGCGTCCGCTGGGTCTGGTCCGACACCGCACGCTGGTACCCGGCCGTGCTGGCTGCGGGCGGTCGCGTGGCCCGATGCGTGGACCTCCGACTCGGCCACCGGCTGCTCCGCACCGCCCTCGCCACCCGCGGTTCCGCCCTCGCGCAGGCGCCGCTGAGCGCCTGGGACGCCGCCGCCGCTCTGGAGGCCCGTCCCGCGCCCGCCACGCAGGCCTCGCTCTTCGACGACGACCTGTTCACGGTCGCCCCGGCCGACGACGACCTCGACCCGGTCGCCGAGCTCCGGGCGCAGCTCGACGCGGTGGCCGGTGCGAGCGAGCCGGGAGCGCTGCGCCTGCTCCTCGCGGCGGAGTCCGCCGGCGCGCTCGTCGCCGCGGAGATCAAGTACGCCGGGTTGCCCTGGCGGACCGACGTGCACGAGCGGCTGCTCGCCGACGCCCTCGGCCCGCGGGTGCCGTACGGGGTGCGGCCCCGGAAGCTCGAGGAGCTCGCCGCGGTCCTCCGGCAGCGACTCGACGACCCCGACCTCAACCCGGATTCGCCCGCCGACGTCCTGCGCTCCCTGCGGCGGGCCGGACTCGTCGTGGACAGCACCCGGAAGTGGGAACTCGAGCGGTTGGAGCACCCGGTGATCGAACCGCTCCTGGAGTACAAACGCCTGTACCGCCTGCTCACCGCCAACGGGTGGACGTGGCTCGACGAGTGGGTGCAGGACGGCCGGTTCCACCCGGAGTACGTCGTCGGCGGGGTGGTGACCGGTCGCTGGGCAGCGAACGGCGGCGGGGCCCTGCAGCTGCCGAAGCAGGTGCGCGGAGCGGTGGTCGCCGACCCCGGCTGGGAGCTCGTCGTCGCCGACGCGGCGCAGCTCGAACCGCGGGTCCTCGCCGCGATGTCGGGCGACACCGACATGGCCGCGGCCGGGGACGGACAGGACCTCTACGACGGGGTCGTGGCCTCCGGTGCGGTGCAGACCCGACAGCAGGCGAAGATGGCGATGCTGGGCGCGATGTACGGCGCGACGCAGGGCGAGGGCGGGCGGTTCGTGCCCCGGCTGGCCCGGGCCTTCCCGCGGGCGCTCGACCTGGTCGAGCAGGCGGCCCGGGCGGGGGAGCGGGGCGAACCCGTGACGACCCGGCTCGGTCGGACGTCGCCGGTGCCGGAGCAGTCGTGGTTCGAGGCGCGGAACCGGGCGTACTCCGTGGACGGCACTCCCGCGATGCAGCGGGCCGTCGAGTCCCGGGCCCGCAGCTGGGGACGGTTCACACGGAACTTCGTGGTGCAGGGCACGGCGGCCGAGTGGGCGCTGTCCTGGATGGGCGGCCTGCGCACCCGACTGGCCGCGCGGAGCGACGGGCCTGTCACGTCCGGGCCGCACATGGTCTTCTTCGTGCACGACGAACTCGTGGTGCACGCACCGGCCGCGGACGCCGAGTGGGTGGCCGAGCAGGTCCGGGCCGCGGCGGTCGACGCCGGGCGGATCATGTTCGGTGGCTTCCCGGTCACCTTCCCGCTGACGGTCGCGGTGGTCCGGTCGTACGACCAGGCGAAGTAGCGACCCGACCGGGTCCCGGGTGCTGCCGCGGTGTTGCCCCGGTCGAGGCCGGCCGTGCCCGCACAGCCGCTGACGGGCAGGCTGGTCCGATGGAAGAGCACCACGCACCCGGCGGCCGACCACCCGTGATCGGCGGAGCCGAGCGCGAGCGCGTCGACCGCACCGTCGGCGACGTCGACCTCACCCGGTGGCGCACGCGGGTCGGCCGGAGCGTCGCCGACTCGTGGGCGGCACTCGGCCGCCGCTACGGGGCGCTCCCGCTGCTGCTGCTCACCCTGCTCGTCGGGATCGGCATCGCCGCGGTCGCGACGTGGGTGGCCTCCGAGGTCTACGACGCCGTGCGTGAGTCCGACGACGTCGCCGTGCTCGACCGGCCCGTCCTCGACTGGATGCTCACGCACCGGTCGCCCGCGCTCGACCAGGGCGTCACGTGGTGGACCGACATCGCCGGCACCATCGGGATGCCGATCGTCGCCGTGCTGTTCCTGGTCGGCCTGACGATCCAACGCAGGGCGTGGACGCCGCTCGTGCTCCTCGTCGCCGCGAGTGCCGGCTCCCTGGCCATGACGATCGCGGGCAAGGACCTGATCGGTCGAGCCCGGCCGCCGCTGTCCGACGCCGTCCCGCCGTTCGAGCACTCGCCGTCGTTCCCGTCCGGGCACACCCTGAACGCCACGGTCGTCGTCGGCACGATCGTGTACCTGCTGCTCCTCCGGCAGAGCCGCGTCGTGGCCCGGGTCTGGACGATCGTCGTCGGGACGCTGTTCGTGCTGTCGGTCGGTGTCTCGCGGGTGTTCCTCGGGCACCACTGGACCACCGACGTCCTGGCGGCGTGGGCGCTCGGGCTCGCCTGGCTGGCGCTCGTCGTCACCGCGCACCGGCTGTACCTGACCGCGCTGCACCGGGGTGCCGAGCCGACCCCGTCTTGAGAACTTGAATTACACCCATGTAATTTCAAGTTCCCGGCGATCGACTTGAACTTCGGCGGCAGCGGTTCAAGAAACGGCCTCTAAACTTGAAGGATGGACGTCGAGCGGTTCCGTCGCAGCCCAGTCGGACACCTCGTTCCCCTCGCGGGGACCGACGGGCGGACCGGCGAACGGTACGACCACTTCGGTTTCGTCCCGGACCCCCTCGGCGATCCGCCGTCGCTGTCCGGCGGGACGTGGACCGTGGTGTCCCGGGCCAACCGGTCCCTCGGTGCCCTCGAGCAGGGTGCGTCGCTCATCCCGAACCCTGGGATCCTGCGGCAACCGACCCTGCGCCGAGAAGCGCAGAGCACGTCGGCACTCGAAGGGACGTTCGCACCTCTGGACGACGTCCTCGCCGCCGAAGCCGTGGGTTCCGGAGAGCGCTCGGCGGCGCTCGCGGAGGTGCTGAACTACATCGAGTCGGCCGAGATGGGGTTCACCTGGGTCCACGACCGGCCGGTCACCACGGGGCTCCTCGAGGAGCTCCAGTCGGTCCTGGTCCGAGGCACTCGTGCGGACACGGCCCAGGCCGGCCGCGTCCGGAGCATCCCGGTCGCCATCGGATCGCACGGCGGTGCGATCGAGGACGCGCGGTTCGTGCCGATGCCGCCCGGCGTGCCGCTCCGGAGCGCTGTCGACGACCTGCTCCGGTGGGTAGCGGACGCCGACGAGATGCGCGTCGACCCTGTAGTCGCAGCGGCGATGGCGCATTACCAGTTCGAGACACTGCATCCGTTCAACGACGGCAACGGTCGCCTCGGCCGGTTGCTGATCGTCCTGCAGTTCATGCGCTCGAGGGTCCTGTCCGAACCGTTGCTCAGCGTTTCGCCGTGGTTCGAAGCGCGACGGGAGCGCTATCAGGACGCCCTCGCAGCGGTGAGTGCGGACGGGGACTGGGACTCGTGGGTAGCGCTCTTCGCGGAGGGCATCCACCGGTCGGCAGTCGACACGGGCGAGCGCCTGACTGCGTTGCTCGCGGTGCAGTCGAGCTACCGTGATCGCATCCGGGACAGTGGACTCCGCGGCATGGTCGTGGACGTGGTCGATTCGCTGATCGGCTCCCCGTTCGTGACGATCCCGATGGTGGCCAGGGCGACCGGCAAGACCTACCAAGCCGCGAGCAGCGCGGTGCAGCGCCTCCAGGACGTCGGCATCCTCGATGAGGTCGAGCGGCAGGGAGTGCGGATGTTCCGTGCCACCGACGTGGTTCGTGTGACGACCCGACCGGTGCGTCGGTCGGCACCCTGACCGCGCTGCACCGGGGTGCCGAGCCGACCCCGTCGTGACGGGGCTGCGCGCCCTCGTCAGGTCAGCCCGGTAGGTTTCCGGCATGGAAGAACGGCTGATCGGCGGCAGGTACCGGGTGACCG
The DNA here is from genome assembly GCF_003234045.1 of Curtobacterium sp. MCPF17_047. Classification (NCBI taxonomy): domain Bacteria; kingdom Bacillati; phylum Actinomycetota; class Actinomycetes; order Micrococcales; family Microbacteriaceae; genus Curtobacterium; species Curtobacterium sp. MCPF17_047. The sequence continues at coordinate 297,801 of NZ_QKSF01000001.1, forward strand.
GCACCCTCGGGCACGGGGGGATGGCATCGGTCTACCGCGCCGTCGACGAGCAGCTCGGACGAGAGGTCGCGGTCAAGCTCTTCCGCATCGGACCCGTCGACCACGGTGAGCGTGCGCGCGCCGAGGCCGAGATCCACGTGCTCGCCGGCCTCCGCAGCCCGAACCTCGTCACCCTGTTCGACGCGGCCCTCGACGACGTCGACGGCGACTCGTTCCTCGTGATGGAGCTCGTCCCCGGCAGCGACCTCGCCACCCGTCTCCGCGAGGGTCCGCTCGACCCGACGACCACGGCCCGTGTGGGTGCGCAGGTCGCCGAGGGGCTCGCCGCCGTGCACGCCCAGGGCATCGTGCACCGTGACGTGAAGCCCGCCAACGTCCTCCTGGAGCAGGACGGCGAGCACGTGAAGCTCGCCGACTTCGGCATCGCGTTGCTCCGCGACGCCGCCCGCGTCACCGGCACCGGCACCGTCATCGGGACGGCCGCGTACCTGGCTCCCGAGCAGGTCCTCGGCCAGCCCGTCACCGGCGAGGCCGACGTGTACGCACTCGGCCTCATGCTCCTCGAGGCCCTGACCGGCAAGCAGGCGTTCCCGGGCAGCGCGGTCGAGGCCGCCACCGCCCGACTCGCCCGAGCGCCCGAGATCGACCAGCACCTGCCGACGGCGTGGCGCACGCTGCTGCACGTCATGACGGCGCAGCACCCGGAGGACCGTCCGTCCGCCGCCGAGGCTGCCGCGCGCCTCCGCGCACTCGGCAGGGACGAGGTCGCGCCTGCCACCCAGCTCCTGCCGGGAGGCCCGGGGGCAGTCACGCGCGCGGCCGCCGGTGCCGGAGTGGCCGGTGCAGCCGCCGCCGGCGCGGGTGCCGGAACCGCATCCGCGGACGAGGCGACGCGCGCGATGCCGGTGCACGGAGCCTCCCGCCCGGACGACGCCACCCGACGGCTCCCGACCCAGTCCCAGCCGGCGCGGAGTGCGGACGACGACGTGGCCACCACGGTCCTCGGGACGCCGGGAGCCGCAGCAGCCGGTCCGGGTGGTGGCGCCGGTGGTCGTGCGGGCGGGCCCGCTGGTCCGGCCCGGCCGCTGGCCACGGACCCCGACGAGCCCCGGCGGAAGCGCTGGGTGGTGCCGCTGATCGTCCTGGCGGTCCTCGTGGTCGCCGGCATCGTCGTCGCGGCCCTCGCGTTCAACCGTGACGACACCACGTCACCGAACCCCAGCGAATCGACGCAGCAGACCGCACCGGTCGACGACCAGCCGAGCTCCGAGCCGTCCGACGAGTCCAGCGAGCCCGCCCAGCAGCAGCCGAGCCAGCCGGCCGACCAGCCGTCGGAGCAGCCCTCCGAGCCGACGCAGGAACAGCCGTCCGAGGAGCCCTCGGAGCCGTCGGACGAGCCGAGCGAACCCACCGATCAGGTGCCGACGACCGCACCGGTGCCGGGCACCGACACGACGCTGCCCGTGCAGGACCCGCTGGACACCGGGGCGGACACGACCTCACAGCAGGGCCCGGCCGACAGTGGTCCGGGCGGGGCGACCGGTCCCGGGAAGTCCGGAGACGCACCGGGCCACAACAAATGACGAGGCTGACCTGCTGTCCACCTGGGCGGAGCACACTCGACCCATGTCGATGAGTGCACCGTTCGATCCCCAGCAGCAGGGCAGCGACGTTCCCCCGGACGGCTCCGACCAGGACGAGCTCGAGGTGGAGGAGTCGCGTGCGGCTCCCCCCGCTGACGAGCCGTCCGGGGCGGACGTCTCCGGCGCCGATGCGACCGGCGACCCCGGGGACTCCCCGGTCCGACACGACGACGAGGACGCGGCCGGCGGCGGCCCGGTGTTCCGGACCCCGCATCCCGGCGACCGTCTGCACCCGGGCGACCTCGGCGACTGACCAGCGCGCGTTGCGCGGACTCCCGGGTCGGTCGGGCATGCTCGTCGGATGTCGATGAGCAGTGCGTTCGACCCGTCGAAGGGTCTCGCCATCCCCGAGGAGCAGCCCAGCGGCGACGGGCTCGAGCTCGACGACGACCCGGCCGCGCTCGGGATCCGGTTCGAGGTCGTGTCCGGCGGGTCAGCGGACCCCGCGGCAGCGCTGCCTCCGCGTGAGCCCGACGAGGACGACGCGCCAGCGCCCTGAGCGCTGCGCCGACGCGTCGTCCGCGGTGGGACCGCCCACTCAGGGGACGGTGTGCCCCGCCGCCGTGAGCACGCGGTACCACTCCTCGCGGCTGAGTTCGACGTCGGACCCGGCGGCCGAGTCCCGCACACGCTGCGGGTTCGTCGTGCCGAGGACGACCTGGAAGTGCGCGGGGTGCCGGGTGATCCACGCCACCGCGATGCCGGTCGGGGTGACGCCGTGCGCCGAGGCGAGCTCCTCGAGCACGTCGTTCAGTTCGGCGTACTGCTCACGGTCGCCCAGGAAGACGCCGTCGAAGAAGCCCTTCTGGAACGGGGACCAGGCCTGCAGCGTCACGTCGTTGAGACGCGAGTAGTTGAGGATGTCGTTGTCGCGGTCGATGGACTGGTCGAGCCCGCCCATGTTCGCGGTGAGGCCCTGCGTGATGACGTTCGCGTGGGTGATGCTCAGCTGCACCTGGTTGAACGCGAGCGGCTGCCGCACGGACTTCTTCAGCAGCTCGACCTGCCCGGGGGTGTGGTTCGAGACACCGAAGTGGTGCACCTTGCCGGCGGCGTGCAGTTCGTCGAACGCACGGGCCACTTCCTCCGGCTCCACGAGTGCGTCCGGGCGGTGCAGCAGCAGCACGTCGATGTAGTCCGTGCGCAGGGCGGTGAGTGACTCCTCGACTGAGGACAGGATGTGCTCGTACGAGAAGTCGAAGTACGCGCCGTGCTCCGTCGGCCGGATGCCGACCTTCGTCTGCAGCTGGATGTCGGCCCGCTCGGAGGACGACAGCGTCACCGCGGAGCCGAAGCGCTCCTCGCAGCCGTGCCAGACGCCGTACACGGCAGCGTGGTCGAACATCGTCACGCCCGCGTCGCGCGAGGCCGTGTAGAGCGAACGGATGTCCTCGTCGCTCATGTCGTTGATCCGCATCATCCCGACGATCACGTCGGAGGCGGTGAGGTCCGTCTGTGGCAACTCCAGTGTCTTCACCCCACCGATCCTGCCAGCGGCCACCCGTGTGAGCCAGGCCCTGGCCGTACCCCCGGGGCGCTCCCCGACCGCGAGCACCGCACCGGGCCACCCGTCCCGCCGCCCCGTACCCTGGACCGGTGCGTGACGACCTGCTGCCCGTGCTCGCGTGCCCGGTGTGCACCGAGCCGCTCGCCCGCACCGCCCCGGGGCAGGCCGGTTGCCGCAACGGGCACCGGTACGACGAGGCCAAGCAGGGCCACCTGACGCTCCTGCCCGCGAAGCGCCGAGCACTCACCGCGGACACCCCGGAGATGGTCGACGCGCGGCTGCGTTTCCTCGGTCGCGGTCACTACGCGCCGGTCGAGCGGGCGCTCACGAGCGTGGTCGCCGACGCGACCGCACCCGGCGTGGTCCTCGACGTCGGTTCCGGCCCGGGCACGTACCTCGCGCACGCGCTCGACGGCACGACACATGGCGATGCTGCCAGGAGGCTCGGGGTCGCGTTGGACCTCTCGGCCGTCGCCATCCGCCGCGCGGCACGCATCCACGGGCACGTCGGTGCCGTCGTCGGGGACGTGACTGAGCGCCTCCCGGTCGTCGACCACGCCGCCGCCGTCGTGCTCGACGTCTTCGCGCCGCGCAACCAGCACGAGTACGCCCGGGTGCTGCACCCCGGAGGCGTGCTCGTCGTCGTCACGCCCCGGGTCGGACACCTGGCGGAACTCGCGGCCGCCACGATCAGCGTGGACCCGGAGAAGGAACGCCGGCTGCACGACAGCTTGACACCCGCGTTCACGCCGCGCTCGACCGAGGACCTGACCTGGACGATGGAACTCACCGCCGAGGCCGTGCACGACCTGGTGCACATGGGGCCGAGTCACCACCACGTGGCGGCGGACACGGTGTTCACGCCGGAGACGGTGACGGCGGCGGTGACCGTCAGCACCTGGACGCCCGCGCGCTGAGCGACGAGCGTCGGACTCGACCGGGGTCAGCGCGGACGGATGTCCCGCCCGGTGTCGTCGGGTGTCGGCCACGGTTCGGCGGGACCGCGCTGCGCCGGCCAGCCCTGTGCCGCAGCGCCCGCTGCGGGCCAGTTCGGCGCCGGGGTGCCTGCCCCCGCGTACGCGACCCATGCCCACGGCGCCCGCTCGGCGAGCCAGGCCTCGAGATCGGGGTAGCCGATGGCGATCGACACCGTGTCGAACAGCACGGTCCCCTCCGGGTCGCGCGCCTGGATCCCGCCGTACGGGCCGGTCCAGGGCCGGATCGACGCGATGGCGGTGTGGTGCACCTCACGTTCGGTCCGGAAGCCCTTCCGGACGATCAGCCGGTCCGGCAGCGCATCGATCCGCGTCCGTGCCAGGGCACTGGCGAGCAGGACGAACGCGACCCCGCCGAGCAGAGCGACAGTGCCCGCGATGCCCATCGGCAACGCGTCCGGGTCGTCCGTGGTCGAGGCCGCACCGAGCAGCAGCACGCCGCCGAGGACGATGACCAGGATGCCGATGGTCCGCAGGATGACCCGCTGCCACCGTCTCGGCCGCACGGTGAACAGTGCGTCCGGGGCCGCCCCGGCGAGCACGCGCTGGTGCTTCCGCTTCCGGTCCCCCCGGCGGATGGCCGACGTCACGACCACCGGGACGACGGCGGCGATGACGAAGGCGATGGTCACGGATGTGATCGTGGTCCCCATGCGGTCAGCGTACGGATCGGCGGCGGTCGCGTCCGTGCCGTACCGCCGTCGATCCGCCGCCGTCGGTCGTCAGTGCTGCTGCGCAGCCGGCACGTCGAGGGCCCACACCACACCGAAGCGGTCGCGCAGCTGGCCGGCCAGGGGGGACCACGCCGACGGCCCGAGCGGCTGTCGGACCTCGGCGCCCTCCTGCAGGCCCGCCCACACCGCCCGGATCTCGTCCTCGTCCGTGCCGCTCAGGTAGACGTACGAACTGTTCGTGCCCTGGTCGTAGGGCTGTCCCGGCCACACGTCGAAGGCCATGACCCGGACGCCGCTCGCCGAGGTCACCTGGCCCCAGACGACGCGGTCCGCCCACGCCGGATCCTCGACGGCGCCGCTCTGGCCGTACGTCACGACGACGGGCTCGGTGCCGAGGGCTGCACCCCAGAACGCCAGCGCCGCGGCGGCCTGTCCGTCGAAGTTCACGTGCGGGATGGTGGTGATGGTCATGTCGACTCCTCGTCGTCGTGCGAGCGCCGGTCGGCCTCGTCCCGAGCAGCATCGCGGCAGATGCGGTCAGATCCTGTCCGCTCCTCCTGGCATGCTCGGGGTCATGCCCGCTCCGTCCTCCCGACTGCTGTCGCTGCTGTCCCTGCTGCAGGTCCGCCGGGAGTGGTCGGGCAACGACCTCGGCAGGCGGCTGGACGTCAGCCCACGGACCGTGCGGCGGGACGTCGACCGTCTGCGGGAGCTCGGGTACCGGGTCGACGCACTCCGCGGCCCGGCCGGCGGCTACCGGCTCTCGGCCGGGTCGGACCTGCCGCCGCTCCTGTTCGACGACGACCAGGCCGTGGCGATCGCCCTCGCACTGGCCGTCGCACCGGCCTCGGGTGCCGACATCGCGGAGGCCGCAGCCCGTGCGCTCACGACCGTCCGGCAGGTGATGCCGTCCCGCCTGCGGCACCGGATCGACGCCGTCCAGGTGGTCACCACGCCCGGAGCCGTCGTCGTCGACCCCGCGGTGCTGGTCGCCGTCAGCGAGGCAGTACGGACCCGCACCGTCCTGCGCTTCGGCTACACGCCCGCCTGGCCGCCGGGAGCGGAGGACGACCGGCCACCCCGCCGGGTGGAACCACACGCACTCTTGGCACGGGCCGGCCGCTGGTACCTGCTCGCGTGGGACACCGACGCGGAGGACTGGCGCACCTACCGGGTGGACCGGATCGCGCCCAAGGTGCCCACGGGCCTCCCGTTCGTCCCCCGGGCCGTCCCGGGCGGCGACCCGGGGGCGTTCGTCGCGGCCCGCTTCCGCGGCGCGGACGGCGCGGACGGCACGGTCGGTACGGGTGGTTCGGGTGGTGGTGGCTCGGCCTGGCCGTGTGTCGGGACGGCGGTGCTGCAGGTGTCGGCACACACCATCGCGCCGTACGTGGCCGAGGACGCCGTCCTCGAGGACCTCGGCGACGGCACCTGCCGACTCACGACCGGCTCGTGGTCGTGGACTGCGCTCGCAGCGGTCTTCGCCGGCTTCGACGCCGACTTCGCCGTCACCGCGCCCGCGCCCCTGCGGGACGCGGCCGTCCGGGTGGCCGCGCGGCTCGCTGCGGCCGGGACCCGCGGAGCAGGACCGCCGTGACGGGCAGCGCGCTGCTGTCCGACTCCGCCAACCAGAGGACACCATCGCTGGGGCCGTCGACCTGCGGGACGGGCGTTCCAGGGTCGATGATCAGGTCATGACTGCTCTCCACGGGATCGACATCGCCGCTGAACTCCGACAGGTCCAGGCCCACTGGACACCGCGGGTCGTCGGGCGGGTGAACGACCAGTACGTGAAGGTCGCGAAGCTGCTCGGTGAGTTGGTCTGGCACGCCCACGACGCCGAGGACGAGATGTTCCTCGTCGTCTCCGGCCGGCTCCGCATCCAGCTGCCCGACGACCAGGAGGTCGTGCTCACGCCCGGTCAGTTCCACGTCGTCCCCCGAGGCGTCCGGCACAACCCGATCGCGGACGAGGAGGTCGAGATCGTCCTCATCGAGACCGTCACGACCGCGCACACCGGTGCCGTCGTCGTCGAGGGCACCGTCCCGGTCGAGAACCAGGTCGGCGACTTCCGCTGAGGCCGGCACGGGGCCGTTAGCGCTCCGCACGTGTCGCCCAACCGGGCGTCAGGGAACCGTGAGGACCGGCCTGGAGGCCCGCCCCCGGACGCAGCATCGGTACCGCACCACAACCGGTGCGGTCCACGGCGTCTGCCGCGGGCACCTCGATCTCCAGGAGTCCCACGTGTTCGACGTCTTCGTCGTCGCCGGTGTCCTCGCCGTGTTCGGCGTGGTGGCACTGATCGCCAAGGGGGTGGAGCGACTGTGATCGCGATCACCATCGCCGCCGCCGTCCTCGGCATCGCCGCTGTCGTGTACCTCGTCTGGGCGCTCGTCCGCCCCGAGCGGTTCTGATGGGCGCCGCGCAGACCTGGGCCGGCATCGCCCAGGTCGCCCTCCTCGTGCTGCTCCTCGTCGTGGCGCACCGGCCGCTCGGCGACTGGATGGCCCGCGTCTTCACGAGCTCCCGCCACGGCCGCGTCGAGCGAGGGGTCTACCGCCTGATCGGCGTCGACCCCGACGCCGAGCAGTCGTGGGCCGCGTACCTGCGCGGCGTGCTGCTGTTCAGCGTCGCCGGGCTGCTGCTCGTCTACCTGCTCCAGCGCATCCAGGTGGTGTTGCCGGGCGACCTCGGGCTGCCCGCCGTGGGACCGGCGCTCGCGTTCAACACGGCGGCGTCGTTCGTGGCGAACACGAACTGGCAGTCGTACTCGCCCGAGGCCACCGTCGGGTACACCGTGCAGATGGCCGGTCTGGCGGTGCAGAACTTCCTGTCCGCAGCCGTCGGTCTCGCCGTCGCGGTCGCCCTGGTCCGCGGGTTCGCCCGGCGGCGGTCCGGCACGCTCGGCAACGTCTGGGTCGACGTCGTCCGCGGCACCGGCCGGCTGCTCCTGCCGCTGGCCTTCGTCTCGGCGCTCGTGCTCGTCGCCGGCGGCGTCATCCAGTCCTGGGGCGCCGGGACCGACGTCACGACGCTCACCGGCGGCGCGCAGCACATCCCGGACGGCTTCGTCGCCTCGCAGGAGGCCATCAAGGAGCTCGGCACGAACGGCGGCGGCTACTTCAACGTCAACTCCGCGCACCCGTTCGAGAACCCGCAGGCCTGGACGAGCCTGTTCGAGGTCTTCCTCATGCTCGTCATCCCGTTCTCACTGCCCAGGACCTTCGGGAAGATGGTCGGCGACACCCGCCAGGGCACCGCCATCGTCAGCGTCATGAGCGGCATCTTCCTGGCGTCCCTGTCGGCCATGTCGCTCGCCGAACTCGCCGGTGGCGGAGCCGCGACCCACGCCGCCGGTGCCGCCATGGAGGGCAAGGAGGTCCGCTTCGGCATCCTCGGCTCGACGCTCTTCGCCACCGCGACGACCTCGACGTCCACGGGTGCCGTCAACGCCATGCACGACAGCTTCACCCCGCTCGGCGGCATGATGGCGCTGGTCAACATGATGCTCGGCGAGGTCACCCCGGGCGGTGTCGGCTCCGGCCTCTACGGCATGCTCGTGCTCGCCGTGATCACGGTCTTCATCGGCGGGCTGCTCGTCGGCCGTACGCCGGAGTACCTCGGCAAGAAGATCCGCGCCAAGGAGATGACCTTCGCCGCGCTGTACATCCTGGTCACCCCGACCGTGGTGCTCACCGGCACGGCCCTGTCGCTCCTGATCCCCGGCGTCCGCGAGCAGGTGCTCGGCACGTCGCTGTTCAACCCGGGCAACCACGGCCTGTCCGAACTGCTCTACGCGTTCACCAGCGCCGGCAACAACAACGGCTCGGCGTTCGGCGGCCTCACCGCGAACACGACGTGGATGAACTCCGCGCTCGGCGTCGCGATGCTGCTCGGTCGCTTCGTGCCGATGGTGTTCGTCCTGGCGCTCGCCGGGTCGCTCGCGTCGCAGGACAAGGTGCCGGCGACCGTCGGCACGCTGCCCACGCACCGGCCGCTGTTCATCGTGCTCCTGGGCGGCGTCGCCGTCATCGTCACCGCACTCACGTACTTCCCGGTGCTCGCACTGGGCCCGCTCGCAGAAGGACTGTCCTGATGACCACCCTGACTCCCGAGTCGGAGCAGCACACCGCTGAGCAACCGGGCCGACGCCCGTCGGCCTTCGGACCCCGTCAACTGGCGGCGGGCCTCCCGGGTGCGTTCCGGAAGCTGGACCCCCGGCTGATGTGGAAGAACCCGGTGATGTTCATCGTCGAGGTGGGAGCCGCCCTGACGACGGTCACCGCCGTCGTCGAGCCCTTCACCCGGTCGGGAGGCGCGTCCGACTCCGGCACGCCCGTCCCGTCCTCCTTCACCATCGCGATCGCCGTGTGGCTCTGGCTGACGGTCGTGTTCGCGAACCTGGCCGAGTCCGTCGCCGAGGGGCGCGGCAAGGCGCAGGCCGACACGCTGCGCAAGACCCGCTCGACGACCACGGCCCGCCGTGTCGTCGGCTACTCGGCCGCCGATCCGGCCGCGCTGTCCGCCGGCACCGAGGACGTCGCCTCGGTCGACCTGGCGAAGGGTGACCACGTGGTGGTCGTCGCCGGCGAGGTGGTCCCCGGTGACGGAGACGTCGTCGACGGCATCGCCTCGGTCGACGAGTCCGCCGTCACGGGCGAGTCGGCCCCGGTGATCCGCGAGTCCGGTGGTGACCGCAGCGCCGTCACCGGGGGTACCCGGGTGCTGTCCGACCGGATCGTGGTGCGCGTCACCTCCACCCCGGGCGAGACGTTCATCGACCGGATGATCCGCCTCGTCGAAGGTGCCGCACGGCAGAAGACGCCGAACGAGATCGCGCTGAACATCCTGCTCGCGTCACTGTCGATCGTCTTCGTGATCGTCTGCCTCACGCTGCAGCCCATCGCCGGACTCGTCGGCTCGACCGTCAGCATCACGGTGCTCATCGCGCTGCTCGTCTGCCTCATCCCGACCACCATCGGGGCGCTGCTCTCCGCGATCGGCATCGCCGGCATGGACCGGCTCGTGCAGCACAACGTCCTGGCCATGTCCGGTCGCGCGGTCGAGGCCGCCGGCGACATCACCACGCTGCTCCTCGACAAGACCGGCACGATCACGTACGGCAATCGACGGGCCTCTCGAGTCGTGCCGGTGCCGGGTGTGAGCGAGGTCTCGCTCATGGAAGCGGCAGCGCTGTCGAGCGCTGCCGACGGGACGCCCGAGGGCCGGTCGATCGTGGACCTGGCGCTCGCCGCCGGGGTCTCCACGTCCCTCCCGGCCGGTGGGGTCGAGGTGCCGTTCACCGCGCAGACCCGGATGTCCGGCGTCGACCTGCCCGACGGGTCCTCGGTGCGGAAGGGCGCCGCGGCCGCAGTGCTGGCCTGGGCGGACACCGGCGACGGCGGTGTTGCTGCCGCGATCGACGCGACCGTCGCGGAGATCTCCGACCAGGGCGGCACCCCGCTCGTCGTCGGCCGCCGCGACGCCTCGGGCACGGTCCAGCTGCTCGGCGTCGTGCACCTCAAGGACGTCGTCAAGGACGGCCTGGCCGAGCGGTTCACCGAGCTCCGCAGCATGGGCATCCGCACCGTGATGATCACCGGCGACAACCCGCGCACCGCCAAGGCCATCGCGGCCGAGGCCGGCGTCGACGACTACCTCGCCGAGGCCACCCCGGAGGACAAGCTCGCGCTGATCCGCCGGGAGCAGGAGGGCGGCAACCTCGTCGCGATGACCGGCGACGGCACGAACGACGCCCCGGCCCTGGCGCAGGCGGACGTCGGGGTGGCGATGAACACCGGGACGACCGCGGCGAAGGAGGCCGGCAACATGGTCGACCTCGACTCGGACCCGACGAAGCTCATCGACGTCGTCCGGATCGGCAAGCAGCTGCTCATCACGCGTGGTGCGCTCACCACGTTCTCGATCGCCAACGACATCGCCAAGTACTTCGCGATCATCCCGGCGATGTTCCAGCTTGCGTTCCCGGGACTGGCGGCCCTCAACATCATGGGGCTGCACTCTCCGGCGTCGGCGATCCTGTCGGCGATCATCTTCAACGCGCTCGTCATCGTGGCGCTCATCCCGCTGTCCCTGCGTGGCGTCAAGTACCGCGCAGCCTCGGCGTCGTCGATCCTCGGCCGCAACCTGCTCGTCTACGGGCTCGGCGGCGTCATCGTCCCCTTCATCGGCATCAAACTCATCGACCTCGTCGTCGGTCTCATCCCGGGGTTCTCGTCATGACTTCCACTCGCTCCTTCCTCCGTTCCAGTGGTGTGGCTGTCCGCCTCACCGTCCTCGCCACCGTCGTGCTCGGCGTCGCCTACCCGCTCGCGGTGTGGGGCGTCGGCCAGGCGGCCTTCTCCGACCAGGCGAACGGCTCGATGGTCACCGACTCCTCCGGCACGACCGTGGGCTCGTCGCTGATCGGACAGTCGTTCGCCGGGAAGGACGCGGACCGCTGGTTCCAGTCCCGCCCGTCGGCCGCCGGCGAGGACGGCTACGACGCGAACGCCTCGTCCGGGTCGAACCTCGGCCCGTCGAACCCCGACCTGACCAAGGCGGTCGAGGAGCGCCGGGCCGCGATCGCGAAGGTCGACGGGGTGCCCGCCTCCCAGGTGCCCGCGGACGCCGTGACCGCGTCGGGCTCCGGCCTCGACCCGGACATCAGCCCGGCGTACGCGCGCCTGCAGATCGCCCGAGTGGCGTCGACCCGTGGCCTGTCGGAGTCGCGCGTACGTGCCCTGGTCGCGTCGCACACCGAGGCTCGCCAGCTCGGCGTTCTCGGTGCTCCTACGGTCAACGTCCTCGAGCTGAACCTGGCCCTGGCGCGGACCGCGCCCTGATCGTGACGCGCTCACTCCGACCCCTCCTCGGCTCGCTGCTGCCCTCCCGGATGGTGGAGTCCGTGGAGGAGGTCGGGGTGACACGCCAGGAGCTCCGTCAGCCTCTGCGACCGGGAACACGGCCGCCGGGCCGTGCTGGCGAGGTGGTCGATGAGCACGACCGAGCGGTACGGACTCCGGACCGGCGCTCCGGCCAGCCGCTCCACGAGGTCTGTCGGTCGCCGGTAGTGCGGCGTCGGGACGCCGAGGGGTCGACCCCAGAGTCGGGCGTGGTGCGCGCAGCAGTTCCGGACGTGGGTGATGTGCTGCAGGGTCGCGCGGAAGGTGGGCTGCGGCATGCGGAACGACCGGGACACCTGCTCCTGGAGCCGGGGGACGACGGCGCCGGCCGTCCGGGACAACGTGCCGAGGCTGAGCTCCTCGGCCAGGACGGCGAAGGGGAGGTCGTCGAGCGGACGATCGCGCAGGTCGGCGTCGTGCGACTGCGCCAACGCGTGCGCGAACCGAGCTCGCAACGTCCCGACGGGGGCTCGTGGGCGGAACGAGCGGTGCTCGAGGTGCCAGAACGCTCCGGCCGTCTCGGTTCCGGCCTCGTCGAGGCGCCCACGGAGCGCGAGCTCGATCCGCTCGATCAGGGACAGCAGGACGGCTCGCAACTCGCCGTCGAAATCCTGGAGCCGGTCGACGTCAGCATCGGACGTGGGGAGCTCGTGAGCGCGCAACGCCTGCCGGAACTGCTCGTGTCGGTGGACCGAGACGGCGAGCGGGTGGTGCGACATGTGGCTCCTGAGGACGACGGATGATCGTGATCTCGGGCAAGCCGGCAGCAACTACAGCGCAGGGAACATCATGAGCAATGAAAAGTCCCGCCGGTTTGAGGAAGCGTGAGCTCGAGCCTTGGCGGGAACGATTGATACCAATATATCAGTGGATGGCCGTGCCGTCAACGTCGAACACGAGAGGATGAGCGCGTGAAGCGAGGGAAGCTGCGAGTGCTGCTCGGTGCGGCCCCCGGCGTGGGCAAGACCTACACGATGCTCGAAGAGGGCCGCCGGATGGCCGACCACGGCCGCGACGTGGTCGTCGCCGTCGTCGAGACCCACGGCCGCGCCGCCACCGCCGCACTGGTGGACGGGCTCGAGGTCGTCCCGCGCCGGACGGTCGAGCACCGCGGGGTCGCCCTCGACGACATGGACCTCGACGCCGTCCTCGCCCGACGCCCCGAGGTCGCCCTGGTCGACGAACTCGCGCACTCGAACGCCCCCGGCAGCCCGCACGAGAAACGGTGGCAGGACGTCGAGGCACTGCGGGCTGCGGGCATCGACGTCATCTCGACGGTGAACGTCCAGCACATGCAGTCCCTCGGCGACGTGGTGCGCGAGATCACCGGCACCGTGCAGCGTGAGACCGTCCCCGACGCCGTGGTCCGCGCCGCCGACCAGATCGAGGTCGTCGACCTGTCCCCGCAGGCCCTCCGTGACCGACTGTCCGACGGGCTCGTGTACCCGGCCGCCCGGATCGACGCGGCCCTGTCGAACTACTTCCGCCTCGGCAACCTCACCGCCCTCCGCGAGATCGCCCTGCTCTGGCTCGCCGACGAGGTCGACGACGCGCTCAAGCGCTACCGCGCCGAACACGGCATCGCGAACCGGTGGGAGACCCGGGAGCGTGTCCTCGTCGCCCTGACCGGCGGCCCCGAGGGCGAGACCCTGCTCCGCCGGGGCGCCCGCATCGCCGCCCGCTCGGCCGGCGGGGAGCTCGCCGCCGTGCACGTCACCACGAACGACGGTCTCCGCGAGCGGCATCCCGGCGCGCTCGGCAAGCAGCGCGCCCTGCTCGAACAGCTCGGCGGCACCTACCACCAGGTGGTCGGCGACGACGTGCCCACCACCCTCGTCCGGTTCGCCCGCTCCGTCGACGCCACGCAGATCGTGATCGGCATCAGCCGTCGCAGCCGACTCGTCGCCGCCCTCACCGGCCCGGGCATCGGCAGCACCGTCATCCGCGAGTCCGGCGACATCGACGTGCACGTGGTCACGCACGAGCGCGCCGGCGGTGGCCTGGCCCTGCCGAAGCTCGGCGGCAGCCTGTCCCGCTCCCGGATCGTGGCCGCGTTCCTGCTCGCCCTGGTCGCCGGACCCGTCCTGACCTGGCTCCTCAGCCTCACCGACGACCCCGACTCGATCACCGTCGACGTGCTCGCCTACCAGCTGCTGGTGCTCGTCGTCGCCCTGATCGGCGGCATGCTCCCCGCCGTGTTCGCCGCCGTGCTGTCCGGCCTGAGCCTCGACTTCTTCTTCGTCCGACCCCTGCACCAGGTCACCGTCCAGCAGCCCTGGCACCTGTTCGCGCTCGTCATGTACGTCGTCAGCGCGGTGCTCGTCAGCTTCGTCGTCGACCGGTCGGCCCGCCGCTCCCGCACCGCCCGCCGAGCCGCCGCCGAGTCCGGGCTCCTCGTCGGGATCGCCGGCAGCGTGCTCCGCGGCGACGACGCCCTCCAGGCCCTCGTCGAGCGCACCCGCGAGGCCTTCGGCTTCGCCGGCGTCCGCGTCCGCCAGGGCGACGAGGTGCCGGCCACGTCGGGGACGTTCGGGGACACGCCGGACGCGGCCACGAGCCTCCCGTCCGGAGCCGTCCTGGAGTTCGCCGGCGCACCCGACGACCCCACCCAGCGGCGGTTGCTGCGGGTCGTCGAGCAGCAGCTCGACGCCGCCCTGGAACACCGCGCGCTCACCCGCACCGCCGTCGACGCGGAGCGGATCACAGCCGTCGACCGGGTCCGGAGTGCCATCCTCGCGGCCGTCAGCCACGACGTCCGGCGACCGATCGCGGCCGCCTCCGCCGCCGTGCAGTCCCTCCGCGCGCGGGACGTCCGACTGGGCGAGGCCGACCGGGAGGCCCTGCTCGCGACCGCCGACGAGAGCCTCCGTCAGCTGGCGGTGCTGTTGGCCGACCTGCTCGACGTCAGTCGGGTGCAGGCCGGGGTGCTGGCCGCGTCCCCGGTCCCGACGTCGCTCGACACGGTCGTCGCCCCTGCACTCGACGAGCTCGAACTCGGCCCGGAGGACGTCGACCTCGACCTGCCCGCCGAACTCCCGCCCGTCCTCGCCGACCCGGTGCTCCTGCAGCGCGTCGTCGTGAACCTGCTGGCGAACGCCGTCCGGTACTCACCGGACGGGGAGCGGGTCCGGATCGCGGCGAGCGCCTTCGCCGGCGGCGTCGAGCTCCGGGTCGCGGACCGTGGGCCGGGCATCCCCGAGGACCGCCGCGAAGACGTGTTCCAACCGTTCCAGCGCCTCGGGGACACGGACAACGACACCGGACTCGGACTCGGCCTGGCGCTCGCGCGCGGGTTCACCGAGGGCATGGGCGGCACGATCGAGGTCGACGACACCCCCGGCGGTGGCCTCACCGTCGTGGTGCGTCTGCCGATCGCGGGACACCTGGGAGTGGTGGGCAGATGAAGGTCCTGATCGCGGACGACGACGTGCAGCTGGTGCGGGCGCTCGCGGTGACGCTCGGTGCCCGCGGCTACGACGTGGTCACCGCCCGCGACGGTCGTGCCGCGATCGACGCCGTCATCACCGAGCGGCCGGACATCGTGATGCTCGACCTCGGGATGCCGCGGCTGGACGGCATCGGGGTGCTCGAGGGCATCCGCGGCTGGTCGCAGGTCCCCGTGCTCGTGCTGTCCGGGCGGACGGACTCCGGCGACAAGGTCGACGCCCTGGACGCCGGGGCCGACGACTACGTGACGAAGCCGTTCCAGATGGACGAGCTCCTGGCGCGACTGCGGGCGCTCGGGCGGCGGCGGGCACCGGCGGCTGGGGAGGCCACGCCGACGATCCGGATCGGTGAGCTCGTGGTGGACCTCGTCGCCAAGCAGGTCACCGCTCCCGACGGTCCGGCGATCCGGTTGACCCCGACCGAGTGGCGGCTGCTCGAGGTCCTGGTGACGAACCCCGATCGGCTGCTGACGCGCGAGATGCTGCTGACGGAGGTGTGGGGACCGACGCACGGCAACGACTCCGGGTACCTGCGGCTGTACATGGCGCAGCTGCGGCGGAAGCTCGAGCCGGAGCCGTCGCGCCCGCGGTTCCTGGTGACCGAGTCGGGGATGGGCTACCGGTTCGCACCGGCCGGCTGATCCGACATGGCGGCGCTGCTGCTGTCTTGCCGGCACCGCGTCCGCCGGTTTCGCTGGTGCCGTTCGGCCGAGCACAACCGTGTCCTGCTCGCACCGCGGCATCCCGTGGTTCGAGCGGGTTCCTGTTGGGCTGTGACACCCAACGGTCGCGCCAGCGCGTCGCCGCTCAGCCGGCGTGGGCGTGCGCCGCGAGCTCCGCGCGGGTCCGGGCACCGTGCTTCCGGAGCAGGTTCGCCACGTGGTACTTCACCGTGTTCACGGAGATGCCGAGCCCGTCGGCGATCTCCCGGTTGCCGACGCCGGTCGCGACGAGCCGCAGCACGTCGAGTTCGCGGGGAGTCAGGTCGGAGTCCTCGGGTCCCGGAGCGGAGGCGACAGGCGGGTCGAGCGGCACCGTCACGTCGATCACGGACCCCCACCCGGGCGTCGAGTCCACCCGCATCTGCCCGGCGAGCGCCGCGACCCGTTCGGCGATCGGTCGCATCGCGTCGTCCTGCACGTCGTGCGTCCCGGCACCGTCGTCACGGAGCTGCATGAGCAGGTTCCGGCCGTCGCAGTCCCACTGGATGCGGACGCGGTTCGCCCGCCCCTCGTCGACCAGGGTCAGCACCGCGGTCCGGACCACGGCCCGGGCAGCGTGCGCGACGTCCCCGGGCAGCGCACGTCCGTTCGCGGGGGGTTCGACGAACTGCACGTCGAGGTCACCGAACCGGACGAGGGGTCGCAGGTCGGCACGGAGGCGCGAGAACGCCCCGGCGACGGGCTCCAGCAGGACCTCGCGCTGCCGGTCCGTCGACGTCCGCAGGTCCACGAGCGCGGCCGACGCGATCTCGACCGCCTCAGCCCGGGCCGCGGCGTCGCCGACCCGGGGCGAGCGGAGCACCGCCAGCACGGACTCCAGCGTGAGCGTGTGCCGGTCGGTCCGGTCGGCGAGGAGGCGAGCGTGCTCGGCTGGGGTGATCCGGGCCTCCCGGCCGTGCTGCGTGTCCATCCGGACGAACCTACCCGCCCTGCCCATCCCTGGACAGGGAGCCGTCCGAACGGGTGGGACGCCCGCCGTGTCGGGTAGCGGTGTGTCCAGCGGTCGACGCGCATGCTCGTTGCATGTCCCAACAGACGCTCGCCGCCGCGCTCGACCTCGTCAGCCACGAACTCGACGACCTCGTCGACGGGGTGGCTGAGGGCGACCAGGCGGCTTCCGCCCGTGCGCTCGACCTGCTCGACGGTGCCGAACGCGTGTTCGTGCACGGCGCCGGACGGTCCGGGCTCGCGCTGCGGATGACCGCGATGCGGCTCATGCACCTCGGCCTCGACGTGCACGTCGTCGGCGAGGTCACGGCCCCCGCGATCGAGCCGGGCGACGTCCTGCTCACCGCGAGCGGATCGGGCACCACCGGCAGCATCGTGCAGGCCGCACGGACCGCGGTGGACGTCGGCGCGAAGGTCGTCGCCGTGTCGACCACGTCCTCGTCGCCGCTCGCCGAGCTGGCCGAGGTCACCCTCGTGCTGCCGGCAGCGACGAAGACCGACCGATCCGGCACCGCATCGGCCCAGTACGCCGGCAGCCTGTTCGAGCAGGGCGTCGTCCTGCTCGGCGACGCGCTGTTCCACGCGCTCTGGCAGCGCAGCGGACACTCCGCCGACGACCTCTGGCCGCGGCACGCCAACCTCGAATGACCCCTCCGGAAGGAACCACCATGCAGCTCCAGTTCGCCATCGACACCCTCTCCACCGAGACCGCCCTCGAACTCGCCGCCGCGGCAGCCCCGCACGTCGACATCCTCGAGCTCGGCACCCCGCTCGTGAAGAGCGCCGGCGTCGCCGCCATCACGGCGATGAAGGAAGCCCACCCGGACAAGATCGTGTTCGCCGACCTCAAGACGATGGACGCCGGTGAGCTCGAGGCCGACATGGCGTTCCAGGCCGGCGCTGACCTGGTCACCGTGCTCGGTGTCGCCGGGGACAGCACCATCGTCGGCGCGGTCGCCGCGGCGAAGAAGCACGGCAAGGGCATCGTCGTCGACCTGATCGGCGTCCCCGACAAGGCCGCTCGTGCCCGCGAAGTCACCGAGCTCGGCGTCGAGTTCGTCGAGGTGCACGCCGGCCTCGACGAGCAGGCCGAAGAGGGCTTCACCTTCGACACGCTCCTCGACGAGGGCAAGGCCTCGGGCGTGCCGTTCTCGATCGCCGGCGGTGTGAAGGCCGCCACGGTCGCCTCGGTCAAGGCAGCGGGAGCCCGCGTCGCCGTCGCCGGCAGCGCGATCTACAGCGCCTCGGACGTCGGCGCTGCCGCCGCCGAGATCCGCGCCGCGATCGACGCCGCGTAGTCCTCTCCGCAACACGCAACGTGGGCGGTTCCACGCGACGGTACTCCGTTGCGTGGTGTCGCCCACGTTGCGTTCCGTGGGGCTCGGCCCTCGAGACGCCGCTCGGTCTTCGAGACGCCGCGGCATCCGGCGGCGTCTCGAGGAGAACAGGGCGTCGCGGAGAGACGGGGCGTCTCAGCAGCGGGACGATCGTCGAGGTGCCGCAGGCGCGAGTGGGGTCTCGAGCTGACCGGCGCAGGCCCCTACGGGCGCAACGCGTCCGACCGCGCCGCTCGGTGCTCCTCGTCGGTGATGACCCCGCGCCGGTGCAGGTCGTCGAGTTCCGCGAGCCGCTGCTCGAGGGTCGTCGTCGGCGCGAGCGCACGGGACCGCATCGCGGAGTGCGCGAGATCCTCCTCGATCGTGAACGGGTTCTGGCCGCGCTTCGCCATCCGGGTGCTGCGGTACACCGCGATGCCGACCGACACGACGATGCCGATCACGATCAGCACTCCGACGACGGTGATGAGCGTCGAGGCAGTCGAGAAGGTCCGCGAGAAGTCGTCGACCGGCCAGGAACCGCCATCGGTGGAGAACGCTGGGTCGAAGCCGGACGCGATGCTGATCATGGAGAGCCCCCTCGTCGTCCCGAGAGTAGCGCCCGACGGGGACGACGAGCCGCACCCCGTCCGAGGGACCCCTGTACGGCCCGGCTTCAGCCCCGGTTCAGGCCGCCCCGCCATGCTCGGACGATGCGCGTGCTGGTGGTCGACGACGAAGTCCGGCTCGCCGAGGGCATCCGCAACGGGCTGCAGGCCGAGGGCTTCGCCGTCGACGTCGCCCACGACGGGGTGGACGGGCTCTGGTACGCCCGTGAGAACCCGTACGACGCGATCGTCCTCGACCTGATGATGCCGGGCATGAGCGGCTGGAAGGTGTGCGAGACGCTCCGCGCCGAGCAGGACTGGACCCCGGTGCTCATGCTCACCGCCAAGGACGGCGAGTGGGACCAGGTCGACGCCCTCGACGCCGGCGCCGACGACTACGTCACGAAACCGTTCTCGTTCCCGGTGCTCGTCGCGCGTCTCCGTGCGCTCGTCCGGCGCGGATCCCGGGAACGCCCCACGGTCCTCCAGGCCGGCGACCTGCGTCTGGACCCGGCGGAGCGACGGGTGTGGCGGGGCGAGGTCCTGCTCGACCTGACCAGCCGGGAGTTCACCGTCCTCGAGTACCTCATGCGCCACCCCGGCCAGGTATTGTCGAAACGGGACGTCATCGCCAACGTCTGGGACGACGACTTCACCGGCGACCCGAACATCGTCGAGGTCTACGTCGGTCACCTCCGCCGCGCGGTCGACCGCCCGTTCGGCCGGAACGCCATCGAGACCGTCCGCGGGGCCGGGTACCGCCTCGACGTCGACGGTGGCTGAGCGCCCGCCCCGTCGCTCTCGCCGGCCCGTCTCCATCCGGACGCGGGCGACGGGAGGCGCGGCCCTCGTCGTCCTCGTCGCCCTCGTCATCGGGGCGGTCGCCTTCGTCGGCGTCCTCCGCACCTCGCTGTCCGACGGTGTCCAGACCGCCGCGGAGCAGACCCTCGACGGCCTGAGCACCCGTGTGGAGGCCGACGGCCCCACCGCCGTGGAGGCGGAGGACGACGACGTGCTGGCCCAACTGCAGGACGGCGACGGCCGCGTGCTGGCCCGCGCCGACGACACTCCCGCCCGGCCGCTCGACACCGCCGAGCAGTCGCGCACCCGGCACGACGGCGACCGGTGGCTGCTCGTCGCCGACGACGTCGACCTGCCGGGCGGCGGTGACGGGGTCCTGGTCGTCGGCGCTCCCCTCGAGGACGCCGACGCCGCCGTCCGGACCGTCAGCGTGCTGCTGGTGGTGGCGGTCCCGGTGGTCGTGGCACTGATGTCGCTCGTGACCTGGTTCGTCGTCGGCCGTGCGCTCCGCCCGGTCGACCGGATGCGCCGCGAGGTGGACGCCGTCGAGGGCACGAACCTGCACGCCCGGGTCGACGAACCGGGCTCCGGGGACGAGGTCGACCGGCTCGCCGCGACCATGAACCGGATGCTCGGACGGCTCGAAGCGTCGCAGCAGGCGCAGCGGCAGTTCGTCTCCGACGCCTCGCACGAACTCCGCTCCCCACTCGCGACGATCCGGCAGCACGCCGAGGTCGCCCGCGCCCACCCGGACGTCACCGGCACCGCGGACCTCGCCGACGTCGTGCTCGACGAGGGTGCGCGGCTGCAGGAGCTCGTCGAGTCGCTGCTCCTGCTCACCCGCGTCGACGAACGCGGACGCGACCGGGACCGGGCGGTGGACCTCGACGACCTCGTGTACGCCGAGGCCTCCCGACCGCGCTCGGTGCAGGGCGCGGCCGTCCGGGTCGACGTGTCCGGTGTCGCCCCGGCGCGGGTCAGCGGTGACGACCGGCTGCTCGGCCGGGTGGTCCGGAACCTGGTCGACAACGCCGTCCGGCACGCCGCGGACACGGTCGTCGTCGGTCTCCGGACCGACGGTGGTGGTGCGGTGCTCACCGTGGACGACGACGGGCACGGCGTCCCCGAGGCCGACCGGGCCCGGGTGTTCGAGCGCTTCGTACGACTCGACGAGGGCCGGGCGCGGGACGCCGGCGGATCCGGGCTGGGGCTCGCGATCGTCGACGCCGTCGTCCGCGGGCACGGCGGCAGCGTCACGGTGTCGGCGGCGCCCAGCGGGGGAGCGCGGTTCACGGTGCGGCTGCCGCTGCTGCAGGACTGAAGCGGCGACGTCCGGCTGCCCGGGCGTCGCCCCAGGTCGCTTCAGGTCTGCTTCAGTGCCCGTTGCCCAGGGTGGTCACATGCAGACCACGAAGAAGACCACCACCCGCCGCATCGCGCTCCTCACCGCACTCCCGCTCGTCGGGGCCATGGCGCTCGCCGGCTGCTCGTCCGACGACGACGACCGCGACGACGTCGCCGCACCGGCAGCCTCCGCTCCGGCAACCACCGCGACCGAGGGCAGCACCGGTGCCAGCGCCCCCGCCTCGGGCAGTGCCGCCGGGAACGACGCCCTCACCGCCGCCGCCGGGACCGCCCGGAAAGCCGTCGGCTCCGGCACCGTGACCTCGATCGAGCAGGAGGCCGGCGGTACCTCGTGGGAGGTCCTCGTCGTCACCTCCGACGGCAACGAGCAGGAGGTCCACGTCGATGCCGACGGCCAGCGCACCACCGCGGGCCCGACGAAGGAGACCTCGGACGCCGAGGACGTCACGGAGGCCAAGCGGTTCGTCGGTGCCGCCGACCTCTCCGTCGCGCAGGCCGCCTCGACACTGACGAAGACCGTCTCCGGCACCGGCACCGTCACCGAGCTCGGCCTGGACGACCACGCGGGCGCGGTCGTCTGGGAGGGCGACGTCCTCGACGGATCCGGCACGAAGCACAGCATCCGCATCGACGCCGGCAGCGGCGAGGTCGTCACGAACACGGTCGACACCGAGGACTGACCCCGGCGGCACGAGCCGGGTCGTGACCTGTACTGATCGCAACCGACGGCGCAGGTTCCGGGGCGGGCCGCGTGGCGGACGTGGAGCGGGCCTCCAGAGCGGTCGGGAGGCCCGCCCCGCCACCGTCAGCGGGCCGACGTCTCCGAATCGGTGCGTTCCCGGCCCCGCGTGGCCCGGGCGATGAAGTACAGGACCACGCCGACCGCGAGCAGCACCGCCGCGTACAGCCAGACCTGCCCGCTCTGCTGGGTGAGCAGCAGGATGCAGGACGCGACGCCGAGCACGGGCACGAACGTCCACACCCGGAAGTGCTCGTGTTCGACCCGGTCCTTGCGGAGCACGAGCACCGCGATGTTCGTGCTGATGAACACGAAGAGCAGCAGCAGGACCACCGTCTCGGCGAGTGTGCCGACGTCCCCGACGAGGGTCAGGAGCATCGCGACCACGGTCGTCGCGATGATCGCCGTCCAGGGGGTCTTCCGGTTCGGCAGGACCTTGCCGAGCAGACGCGGCAGCAGGCGCTGCTCGGCCATCCCGTAGGTGACGCGGCTCGCCATGATCATCGTGAGCAGGGCGCCGTTCGCGACGGCGACCAGGGCGATGATGCTGAACACCCACTCGGGGATCGGGACGCCGGTGGCGGCGACGACCGCCAGGAGCGGACCGCTCGAGTCGGACAGCTCCGACGCCGGCAGCGCGATCGAGCTGGCCAGCGCGACGAGCACGTACACGACACCCGCGGTGGCGAGGGAGCCGAACAGGGCACGCGGGTACACCTTGCGGGGTTCGCGGACCTCCTCGGCGACGTTCGCCGACGTCTCGAAGCCGACGAACGAGTAGTAGGCGACGATCGCGGCGCTGAGGGTCGCGAGTGCCGGGTTCGCCTCCGCGGGGAACGCGCCGACACGCGAGACGTCCCCGCCGCCGCCGCCCATCATCACGGCGACCGTGACGATGACGATGACCAGACCGGAGAGCTCGATGATCGTCATCACGACGTTGCTCCGCAGCGAGTCCGAGATGCCGCGGGCGTTGAGGCAGGCGACGAGGGCCAGGAACACGATCGCGGCCGGCACCGGCGGGACGTCGATGAACGTCCCGAGGTAGTCACCGGCGAAGGCGAGCGACAGACCCGCGGCGCTCGTGACACCGGCGGCGAGCATCGAGAACCCGACCAGGAACGACACCAGCGGCACCTTGTACGCACGCTCGGCGAACACCGCGGCGCCACCGGCCTTCGGGTACTTCGTGACGAGTTCGGCGTACGAGCCGGCGGTCAGCAGCGCCAGCAGCAGGGCGAGCACCAGCGGCGCCCAGAGCGCACCACCGACGTCCTTGGACAGGGTGCCCATCAGCGCGTAGATGCCCGCGCCGAGCACGTCGCCGAGGATGAACAGGAACAGCAGGGGACCGGTGATCGCCTGCTTGAGCTTCGATCCGGTCCCGTCCTGCGCCGGCGCTGAGGTGTCAGTGGTCATGTCGCGAGCGTCCCGGGACCCGGCTGGACGCGGGTCCAGGTCCGCGCTCCCCGGACGTGCGCGGCACGCTCCCCACCTGGAACCCGGCGCGGCGGAGCGGTCCTAGAGTTGACCCCGCAGCAACCGTGATCGACACCGCTCCCCTGGAAGGTCTGCCCATGACGTCGTCGGACCGGCGAACCCCTGCACCGCTCGCTGACCAGCGGGCGCTCCTCTTCGACCTGGACGGCGTCCTCACGCCCACGGCCGAGGTGCACATGCGTGCCTGGAGCCGCCTCTTCACGCCCTACCTCGACCACCACGGGGTTGCGCCGTACACCGAGCAGGACTACTTCGCGTACGTCGACGGCAAGCCCCGGTACGACGGAGTCCGCTCGCTCCTGCAGGCCCGCGGCATCGACCTCCCCGAGGGCACCCCCGAGGACGACGCCTCGCTCGACACCGTCTGCGGGCTCGGCAACCGGAAGAACGCTGAGTTCACCGCCGAGCTGCAGGAGCACGGTGTGGCGCCCTACCCCGGCTCGGTGCGGTTCCTCACCGCGGCGATCGACGCCGGGTACGAGGTCGCCGTCGTGTCCAGCTCCGCGAACGCGAAGCAGGTGCTCCGGACCGCGGGCATCATCGACCGCTTCGACGTCATCGTCGACGGTGCCGTCGCCCGCGCGGACGGCCTCGCCGGCAAGCCCGCGCCCGACACCTACCTGGATGCTGCGACGCGCTTCGGCCTGACCGCCGCGCAGTGCGTCGTCGTCGAGGACGCCACCAGCGGCGTCGAAGCCGGCCGCAACGGGGCGTTCGGCCTCGTGATCGGGGTCGACCGCGGCGCCGGTGCCGACTCCCTCCGCGAGCACGGCGCGGACGTCGTCGTGACGGACCTCGCCGACCTGCTCCCCGACCTGCCTCCCGTCGAACCCCGGAAGACCGCATGAACCCCATCACCTCCGACCCCCTCGACCGCGTCCGGTACCCGGTCGACGAGTGGGCGCTGATCGAGACCGAGTACGCGGACGAGCAGGGCGTCGACGAGACGAACTTCGCCGTCGGCAACGGGTACCTCGGCCTCCGCGGCAACTTCGACGAGGGCCGCGGCGGCGTGCAGTACGGCACGTACATCAACGGCTTCCACGAGACCTGGCCGATCCGGCACGCCGAGACGGCCTTCGGGTTCGCGAAGACCGGGCAGACGATCATCAACGTCCCGGACGCCAAGGTCATCCGCCTGTACGTGGACGACGAGCCGCTCGTCCTGTCCGAGGCGGACATCCTGCGGCACACCCGTCGGCTCGACTTCCGCGGGGGCTACCTGCTGCGTGAGACGGAGTGGTCGACGCCGTCCGGCAAGCGGGTGCTCATCCGCTCCCGGCGCCTGGTGTCCTTCGTCGAACGGCACCTCGCCGTCATCGACTACGAGGTCACCATGCTCGACCACGACGCCTCCGTCCTGCTGTCGAGCCAGGTGCTCAACCGCCAGGACGTCGCCGACGAGTACCACGCCGGCATGAAGGCGGCCGCGGCGGCCTTCGACCCGCGCAAGGCCGAGTCCTTCACCGACCGGGTGCTGCAGCCGCGGCTCAAGCGGAACGCGGGCTCGCGCTCCCTGCTCGGCTACCAGGCCACCAGCTCCGGCATGACGATCTGCGTCGGCGTCGAGCACCGCCTGGAGACCGAGAACAGCTGGGACGAGACCTCGAGCATCGAGGACGACCTGGCCAAGCACGTCTACCGGGTCCAGGCGAAGGCCGGGCAGCCGATCCGTCTGGTCAAGAGCGTCGTCTACCACACGTCCCGCGGCGTCCCGGCGCGTGAGCTCGCCGACCGCTGCGACCGCACCCTCGACCGCGCGAAGTACGAGAGCGTGGAGCAGGTCTTCGGGGACCAGCGCAAGTGGCTCGACGACTACTGGGCGCGCAGCGACGTCGAGATCGCCGGTCAGCCCGAGATCCAGCAGGCCGTCCGGTGGAACCTGTTCCAGCTCGCGCAGGCCACCGCCCGGACCGACGGCCACGGCATCGCAGCGAAGGGCGTCACGGGCTCCGGCTACGGCGGCCACTACTTCTGGGACATGGAGATCTACGTCCTGCCGTTCCTGTCGTACACGGCGCCGATCGTCGCCCGGAACGCGCTCCGCTTCCGCTACAACATGCTCGACGCCGCCCGGTCCCGGGCCCGCGAGCTGAACCAGCGCGGAGCCCTGTTCCCGTGGCGCACGATCAACGGCGAGGAGTCCAGCGCGTACTACGCCGCCGGCACCGCCCAGTACCACATCGACGCGGACATCGCCCACGCGCTCATGCAGTACGTGCGGGCCTCCGGCGACACCGACTTCCTGAAGCGCGGCGCGATCGACATCCTCGTCGAGACCGCCCGACTGTGGGAGGACCTGGGGTTCTGGCGCTCGAACGGCGACCAGAAGTTCCACATCGACGGCGTCACCGGCCCGGACGAGTACACGACCGTCGTCGACGACAACATGTACACGAACGTGATGGCGCGGGCGAACCTGTGGTCCGCCGTCAACGCCTGTCGGCAGCTGGCCGTCGACGACCCGGACGAGTACGCCCGCATGGTCCGTCGCACCGGGCTCGACCCGGACGAGGTCGTCAACTGGGAGCGGGCCGCCGAGTCGATGGAGATCCCCTTCGACCCGCACCGTGGCATCCACCCGCAGGACGCCCAGTTCCTCGACAAGGAACTGTGGGACCTCGAGCGCACGCCCGAGTCCAAGCGGCCGCTGCTGCTGCACTACCACCCGCTGGTCATCTACCGGTTCCAGGTGCTCAAGCAGGCCGACGTCGTGCTCGCCCTGTTCCTGCAGGGCCACGAGTTCACGCCCGCCGAGAAGCGCCGCGACTTCGACTACTACGACGCCCTGACCACCGGCGACTCCACCCTGTCCGCGGTCGTGCAGTCGATCATGGCGGCCGAGGTCGGGTACTGCGAACTCGCCGACCAGTACTTCCAGACCGCGCTGTACGTCGACCTCGCCGACCTGCACGGCAACACCACGGACGGCGTGCACATCGCGTCGACCGGCGGCATCTGGGGTGCGCTCGTCAACGGCTTTGGCGGCATGCGGGACCACGGTGGACGCCTGACGTTCAACCCGCGACTGCCCGTCGACTGGGACCGCCTGACCTACCGGATGACCGTGCACGGCTCGCGGGTCCGCGTCGACCTCGAGGAGGACTCGCTGACCTTCACCGTGGAGACCGGCGGCGGCTTCGTCGCGTGGGTGCACAACCAGCAGATCGAGGTCACCCCCGGTGAGCCGACCGTCGTGCCGCTGCCCCACCAGGGTCCCCGCATGTCCGGTCACGCGCCGACGACGAGCGACATCCAGGGCACGCTCCGCGCCGACGGCTCCGTGATCACCGCCTCCATCCCGACGATCTCGCTGGAACGCGACATGGAGCACGAGGACACCACCGCGTAGTCCGCTCTGGAGGCCCGTCCTCTGTCCGCCCCGATGCCCGCCCCCGTCTGGACCACCGTCCAGGCCGGGGCGGGCACCGTGGTCTCCCGTGTCCTCCGGGCCGACGGCGTCCCTCCACGGGGACCACCGACGCGAGAGGGAACACCATGGGCAAGCGGTTCGAGGGCAAGGTCGCGATCGTCACGGGGGCGGGGTCCGGCATCGGTGCGGCCACCGCGCGTGCGTTCGTCGCGGAGGGCGCCGGCGTCGTCCTGGTCGACAGCGTCGAGGAGAAGGTCCGCGACGTCGCCGACTCGCTGCCGACCGCCCAGGCGCTGTGGCTGCAGGCCGACGTCGCCGACCCGGACGCGTGGCAGACGGTCGTGGACGCGGCGATCGACCGCTGGGACCGCTTGGACGTGCTGGTGAACAACGCCGGCACGTTCACCTCGGGCGACATCACCGACATCTCGCCGGACGAGTGGCGCCGGGTGGTCGAGACCGACCTGTCGAGCGTGTTCTACGGCACCCGGGTCGCGCTGCCGTTCCTGCGGGAGACGAAGGGGTCGATCGTGAACACGTCATCGGTGTCCGGTGAGGCCGCGGACTGGCGGATGAGTCCCTACAACGCGGCGAAGGGCGGCGTCTCGAACTTCACCAAGGCTGCTGCCCTGGACAACGGCGGGTTCGGTGTCCGGGTGAACGCCGTCGCACCCGGCCTGATCTGGACGGACCTGACGCAGTCGCAGGCGGAGGACGAGGAGCTCAAGCGGGAGTTCTCGGAGCGCATCGCCCTCGGCCGCGGGGGCCGTTCGGAGGAGGTCGCCGCGGCGGTGCTCTTCCTGGCCAGCGACGACGCGTCGTTCATCACCGGGGCGATCCTGCCCGTCGACGGCGGCACCATGGCGAGCAACGGACAGCCGGCGCAGGCCTGACGTCGGCGCCCGCTGCTCCGGTCAGAGGAGCTTGCGGAGCGTGTTCGTGTTGCGGGCCGTCGTCGTCCGCTTGAAGCGGGCGGCACCGGCGCGCTTCGCGAAGGTGGTCGACGTGCTCGACCCCTTCGGGCACGACCAGTAGACGACACCGTCGCCCCGGGCGACCTGCTCGATCGCCGGGTCGAGGTCGAGCCCGGCGAGCAGGTCGTCGAGCGCGGCGGGCTCGGAGGCGAACACGACGTAGTCGTGGCGGTCGGCCGTCGACGCGAAGGGGAACGCCGCGACGAGGTCGGCCAGGGAGTCGTGCCGGACGAGCACGATCCAGGCGTCGTACCCGAAGCGGTCCCGGAGCGCCTGCTCGATCGAGGACCGCAGCACCGCGGGATCGACCGGGTCGGCGGCGGTGAAGACGACGTTGCCGGAGGCCAGGACCGTCCGGACGTCGGCGTGCCCCAGGGAGCGGAACAGCTCGGCGAGGTCCGCGCTCCGGATCGTGATGCCGTTCACGTTGACCCCGCGCAGCAGCGCCACCCAGTTCGTCATGCCGCGACCGTAGCGCGCGTCGGCGACCGGGTCCACGCGGGTCGTGGCCGCGTCGGTGCGGCTCACGTCCAGGTCCGGGCGACGGTCCAGCCGCCACCCTCTGGCACGATGTCGACCACCAGGGTCTCCCCGTCCTCCGCGGTGGCCTGGAAGCGCCACCCGGCGGTGCGCTCCGGCGCGTGGGTGATGGCGGTGGGCAGGTCGGCCGGGGTCGTGGTCAACCGGGTCGGGACGTCGGAGACGCGCCAGCGTCGCCCGAGCCACACCAGTCGGACGGGTGCGCCGCCGGTCCACCACACGGTGACAGCGGTGTCGACGATCATCATCAGGAGCCTCCTCGTTCGAACGTGTGTTCGAATGCTAGGTCGACCGCCCGACACCTGCAAGCGGCCCGGCGCGCCGTGTTCGTCCCCCGGAGCGCGGCGGGACAGCCGGAGGCCGGTCGTGTAGACGGGCATCATGACGAACGACGACAACCAGGGTCCCGACGCCGCACACCAGGTCCCGGACGGGGTCTCCGAAGCGACGGTGGAGGCCCTCGGCAGCCTCTCTGCGGCGATCGAGGTCATCGAGCACGCCCGCGGCCTGCTCTACGGGTTCCACCGGCTGACCGGCACCGCCGACCTGAACATCGGCGAGGCGGTGGAGCAGCTGCGGAAGGCCGGGCACACCGAACTCGCGGAGCGCATCGACACCGAGCTCGTCGGCCGCAACGTCATCGCCGGGCGGTGGACGTTCCAGATCGTCGAGGACTACGACGACGGCTACTACGCGACCGCGAAGGAGCTCGAGCGGACCGCGCGCGAGCAGCTCGTCGGCGGCAAGCGCCACCTGTTCGAGGCGGGCATGAAGGAGGACCGGCGCACGCCGGCCCAGCCCCACCACGAGGCGACACCGGCCGACCTGCCGGACTGATCCGGGCCTCCCGAACGCCGAGACGCCGAGACGCCGAGACGCCGCCAGGCTGTCGAGACGCCGCCAGTTTCGGCGGCGTCTCGACGCCATGGCGGCGTCTCGGCGTTCGGGGGCGGGGTCAGCCGACGCCGAGCAGGGCCTCCAGCGGACCGCGTGCGAAGTAGAGCAGGAAGCCGGCGGCGACGACGTAGAGCAGCCACGAGACCTGCCGGCCCTTGCCGGACAGCGCCTTGATGAGCACCCAGCTGATGAAGCCGGCGCCGATGCCGTTCGCGATCGAGTACGTCAGCGGCATCACGACGATCGTCAGGAACGCCGGCAGCGCCGACCCGAAGTCGGTCCAGTCGATGTCCGCGACCTGCGCGACCATGAGCGCACCGACGACGACGAGCCCGGCGGCGGCGACCTCGAGCGGGACGACCTGCGTCAGCGGGGTCAGGAACATCGAGGCCAGGAACAGCAGACCGGTCACGACCGAGGCCATGCCGGTCCGGGCGCCCTCACCGATGCCGGCGGCGGAGTCGATGAACACGGTGTTCGACGACACCGAGGCGCCACCACCGGCGATCGCCCCGGCACCCTCGACGACGAGCGCCGCACGGAGGCGGGGGAACGTGCCGTCCTTCTCCGCGACGCCCGCGGCCTTCGCCAGGCCGGTCATCGTGCCCATGGCGTCGAAGAAGTTCGTGAAGACCAGCGTGAAGACGAGCATCGACGCGGCGAGCGGACCGATCCGGGCGAACGCACCGAAGTCGAACTGACCGACGAGCGACAGGTCGGGCAGCGCGAACAGCGCGCTCGGCAGCCCCGGCGCGTTGAGGTTCCAGCCGGTCTTCGACTCCACCGAGGTCGGCACGTGGAACACGGCCTGCAGGATGACCGCGATGACGGTCGTCGCGATGATGCCGATGAGCAGCGCGCCCTTGACCTTCCGCGCCATGAGCGTGCCGATGATCACCAGGCCGATGAGGAACACGATCGTCGGCAGGGCCCCGACCGAGCCGTCCTCACCGAGCTGCAGCGGCGGGGACGCGAGCCCCGAGGACCGCACGAAGCCGGAGTCGACCAGCCCGATGAACGCGATGAACAGGCCGATGCCGACCGTGATCGCCGCCTTGAGCTGCGCGGGCACCGCCGTGAAGATCATCGTCCGGATACCGGTCAACGCAAGGATCACGATGATCACGCCGTTGATGACGACGAGGCCCATCGCCTCGGCCCACGTCACCTGGTGCACGACGCTGACGGCGAGGAACGAGTTGATCCCGAGGCCTGCCGCGATGCCGAACGGCAGGTTCGCGACGAGGCCCATCGCGATGGTCATCAGCCCGGCGACCAGGCCGGTGGCCGCGGCCACCTGAGCGTTCTCGAGCCATCCGCCGCTGACGTCCTTGGCGGCCTGGTCGGCACTGAAACCACCGAGGATGAGCGGGTTGAGGATGACGATGTAGGCCATCGTCACGAAGGAGACGAGACCACCACGGATCTCGCGGGGGATGGTCGATCCGCGCTTCGTGACCGAGAAGAAGCGGTCGAGGCCGGATGCGACGCGGTTCCGGGGCGGGCTGGATGTCTGCGGGGCGCTCACCGGGGGAGTTTAAAGGAACCTGGGACCGCGGGCACGTCGGGGCGGCAGGGTAGCCGTCCTGGAGGCCCGATCCTGCTGGTCGGGGTACGTCACCGCGTTCCGTGGTCAGTTGCACTACCGCTCGGCGGTGTTGGATGAGCGGGTGACGCAGCGCATGGACCGTGCCCGTGTCGAGGCCGCCGTGCGGGAGCTGCTGGCGGGCATCGGCGAAGACCCCGACCGACCCGGACTGGAGCGGACCCCGCAACGGGTCGCGGACGCGTACACGGAGTTCTTCGCCGGGCTCGACCAGGACGCCACGCAGATCGCCCGGGACGGCACCGTGCCCGCCGGTGACGGCGAACGCGGTGACCTGGTGATCGTCCGCGACATCCGGTTCCGGTCGGTGTGCGAGCACCACCTGCTCCCCTTCCTCGGCACCGCCCACCTGGCGTACGCACCGGGCGAGCGACTGATCGGCCTGGGGACGCTGGCGCGGGTGGTGGAAGCACTTGCCTCCCGTCCGCAGCTGCAGGAGCGCCTCGGCGAGCAGGTCGTCGCCGCGGTGCAGGACGGCCTCGAGGCACGGGGTGTCCTCGTGGTGCTCGACGCCCAGCACCAGTGCGTGACGACCCGGGGTGAGCGGCAGACGAGCTCCACGACCGTCACCGTCGCGGCGAGCGGGATCCTCGCTGAGGCGGCCGGGCGCGCCGAGGCGATCGCCCTCATCGGGGCCGGAGCCGGAGCCGGGGCCGGGGCCGGAGCCAGGGCCGCAGCCGGGGCCGGAGCCGGAGCCGCAGCCGGGGCCGGAGCCGCTGCCGACACCGCAGCCGGAGCCGGCGCCGGGGCGGACGCCTGATGCGCGTCGGACTCGGTACGGGCCTCCCGTCCGGTGCGGCCGGCGCGACCGGACCCGGGTGGGTGGTCCCGGACCTGGGCCAGCCGATCCGGACCATCGGCCGCCGTACCTTCGACTTCGACCACCGCATCGCCGTGATGGCGATCGTGAACCGCACCCCCGACTCGTTCCACGACAAGGGCCGCACGTTCGCCCTGGACCACGCGGTCGAAGCCGCGGTCACCGCCGCCGAGCAGGGCGCCGACTGGGTCGACATCGGCGGGGTGAAGTTCGCCCCGGGGCCGGAGTTGTCCGCGGCCGACGAGATCGAGCGCGTCCTCCCGGTCGTCGAGCAGGTCGCCGAGCAGTCCGACGTGACGATCAGCGTCGACACCTTCCGGCCCGAGGTCGCGGCCGCCGCGATCGCCGCCGGTGCCAGCGTCGTCAACGACACCACCGGCCTCGCCGACCCGCGGATGGCCGCCGTCGTCGCGGACTCGGACGCGACGATCGTCATCACGCACTCGCTCGCGGCGCCACGGCAGGAGTACCCGAAGCCGCAGTACGCCGACGTGGCGGGCGAGGTCGCGGCCTTCCTGCGGCTGCGTGTCGACCGGGCGCTCGAGGCGGGCATCTCCGAGGACCGGATCATCATCGACCCCGGGCACGACCTCAACAAGACGACCGTGCACACGCTCGAGCTGACCCGGCGCCTGCCGGAGGTCGTCGCCCTCGGCTACCCGGTCCTCGCCGCGGTGTCGAACAAGGACTTCGTGGGGGAGAGCCTCGGCCGTCCCCGCGGCGAACGGCTGTCCGGGACGCTCGCGGCCGCGACGGTGAGTGCCATGCTCGGCGCCCGCATCGTCCGGATGCACGACGTCGTCGAGTCCGTCGACGCGATGCGCATGGTCGAGACCGTCCTCGGCTGGCGAGCGCCCCTGGAAGCGAGGCACAACACGTGACGCACCTGCCCGACCCGATCTCCGACCTGTCCGACGACGAGCTGCTCGACGTCTACAGGGACGGTGCGGAGGGCACCGCTGACGGCGGCTGGCTCCGCGTCAACTTCGTCAGCTCCCTCGACGGCTCCTCGACCGCCTCCGGGAAGTCCGGCTCGCTGGGCGGGGACGACGACCTGCGCGTGTTCGACCTGCTGCGCCGGGTCGCCGACGTCGTCCTGGTCGCCGCGGGCACCGTCCGCGACGAGGGGTACGGGCCGATGGTGCTGCACGACGCCGACGTCGCCTGGCGCCGGGAGCACGGCCTGTCCGACCACCCGGTGTTCGCGATCGTGACGGGGTCACTCGGCCTCGACCCGGCATCGCGGGTGTTCACCGACGCGCCGGTCCGGCCGGTCGTCCTGACCTCGGCGTCCGCGGACCCCTCGCGGCGACACGCGCTCGAGGCCGTCGCGGACGTGGTGTCCTGCGGCGAGGACTCCGTCGACCCGGCCCAGGTCCGGGCCGCCCTGGTCGACCGGGGCTTGCCGACCATCCACTGCGAGGGCGGGCCGTCGTTCCTCGGTGCCCTGGTGGCGGCGGACCTGGTCGACGAGCTGTGCCTGTCGATCGACCCGTCGCTCGAGGGCGGCGAGGGGGGACGCATCGTGCACGGGTCGTCGCCGGAGCTGCGGTCGATGCGGCTCGCGCACGTGCTGCACGGGGCCGGGGACGTGCTGCTGACGCGGTACGTGCGTGCGCGATGACGGCGCCGGGTGGCAGGTAGGGTCGGCACCGTGATCGACGTCGTGGTGTCCGGGGTCCTGTTCGACATGGACGGGACGCTCGTCGACTCGACCGCCATCGTCGAGGGTGCGTGGGGTCGCTTCGGCGCCGACCACGACCTCGACCCGCAGACGATCCTCGGCTTCTCGCACGGCCGGCAGACGATCGACACGATCCGGCACTTCCTGCCCGACCTCGCACCCGACGAGCAGCGTCGGGTCGCACTCGAACTCGTCAACGACGAGGTCGAGAACACCGAGGGCATCATCGAGGTCCCGGGTGCCGGCGCCTTCGTCCGCCGACTGCTCGCCGCCGGCGTGCCCGTCGCGCTGGTCACCAGCGCCCCGCGGGACCTCGCCGTGAACCGGATGCGCGCCGCGGACGTGCCCGTCCCCGACGCCGTGGTCGCCGCCGACGACGTCGAGCACGGCAAGCCGCACCCGGACGGCTACCTGCGCGGTGCGGCCCTGCTCGGGGTCGCGGCCGAGGACTGCCTGGCGTTCGAGGACGCACCCGCCGGCCTGGAGGCTGCGCTCGCCTCCGGTGCGACGACCGTCGCCGTCGGGCCGCTCGCCCCCGCCGACCTGCCGGCGGACCTGGTGCGGATCACCGGGTACGACGGGGTCACGGTGACGGCCGAGGGCGACGGGTTCCGCATCCACGGCTGAGCTCAGCGCGAGCGGTGGGCCGGTCCGCGCACTCCGGTCCGCGCACTCCGGCTGGACGCCCCCGGCGCACTGCGAACGCGTCCAGCGGCGTCCGACGACCGTGGTGTGCGCAGCCGGAGACCCCGGTCTGCGGAAGGAGTGACCATGGCAGCCCTCGACGGCAAGAAGATCCTCGTCATCGCGACGAACTACGGCGTGGAGCAGGACGAGATCGTCGTCCCCACCGAGCAGCTCCGGGAGCGCGGCGCCACCGTGACCGTCGCCGCGAAGGAGTCCGGCCCGATCCAGACCCTGGTCGGTGACAAGGACCCGGGCAAAAGCGTCGACTCCGACACCACCCTCGACGGTGTCTCGGCCGGTGACTTCGACGCGCTCGTCGTCCCCGGCGGCACGATCAACGCCGACACGATCCGCCAGGAGCCCACCGCGATCGACCTCGTCAGGGCGTTCGTCGAGGCCGGCGAGCCGATCGCGGCGATCTGCCACGGCCCGTGGACCCTCGTCGAGGCCGGTGTCCTGCCGGGTCGCACGATCACCTCGTTCCCGTCGCTGCAGACGGACGTCCGCAACGCCGGTGCCGAGTGGGTCGACCAGGAGGTCCAGGTCGACGAGACCGGCAGCACGATCATCACCTCGCGGAACCCCGGCGACCTGCCGGCGTTCGTGGACGCGATCCAGGCCGCGCTCGCCTGACCCCTCGCAACACGCAACGTGGGCGGCAGCGCGCAGCGGTACTCCGTGGCGTGGTGCCGCCCGCATTGCGTTTCGCGGGCCGGCGGGCGGCGGGCCCGGTCAGGCGACGGGGACCGCAAGCGCCGTGCGGAGCACCGCGGGGCCGAGGGTGAGCACCCCGTCGGACTCCGGGTCGCACCGCACCCCGCCACGCCCGCGCATCGCCCGGAACGCTCCCGGCGCCATCTCGGTGTCCATCCACGCGCACGGGTTCGCCGGCCGGTACCCGCGGAACAGGACCGGGCCGTCGCCGGAGTCCAGGGAGAACGGCTCGCCCCGCAGCGCCTCGACGTCGACGCCGCGCAGGAACACGTTCCGCCGGGTCGCCGCCGGGTCGACCGACACCCCGAGCTCGCGGCCGACCGCCTCGAGGCCCGCGACCCCGATCAGGGTCACCGAGGCGTGCACGTGCGCCCGGGCGGCGAAGTAGCGGTCGCCGACGATGCCGAGTCCGGCGCGCAGTTCGACGCGGTCGCGGAGTTCCTCCTCGTCCGCCGGTGACGCCCCGTCCGCGGGACGCCCCTCGTAGCGGTGGCGCCGGGAGACCAGCAGCATCGTCACCTCGACGTCGCGGGCGTGCGGCAGCGCGACGGAGGCGACCGGGTCGACGACGGGAGCCATGCGGACGACGCTAGCCGTGCCTCCCGGCCGGCCCGTCCATCCGCGGTGCTGCGACGTCCGATTCCCGCCAGTCCGCTGTCGTCGGCGCATGTCAGGCTGACCACATGACCATCACCGGAGCGGATGCGCTCCACGACGAGCGGTACCGGATCGCGGCGTCCCGGGACGCCCGGTTCGACGGGCAGTTCGTCACGGCCGTGCACTCCACCGGTATCTACTGCCGCCCGAGCTGCCCCGCCCGCACACCCCGCTCGGCGGGCGTCACCTTCTACCGGACGAGTGCCGCCGCGCACCTCGCGGGGTTCCGCGCCTGCCGCCGCTGCCTGCCCGAGGCGACCCCCGGCAGCCCCGAGTGGGACCTCCGCGAGGACGTCGCGGCCCGTGCGATGCGCCTGGTCCTCGACGGTGTCGTGGAACGGGAGGGCGTCCCCGGCCTCGCGGGGCGCGTCGGCTACTCGGAGCGGCAGCTCAACCGGATCATGACCGACGAGCTCGGCGCCGGACCGAAGGCCCTGAGCCGCGCACACCGGGCGCAGACCGCGCGGACCCTGCTCACCTCGTCCGACCTGCCGATCGCGGACGTCGCCTTCGCCGCAGGGTTCGCGAGCATCCGCCAGTTCAACGACACCGTGCGCGAGGTCTTCGCGCTCACACCCACCGAGTTGCGTGCCCGACGACGGACCGCGCCGGGTGGTGACGGCGCGCTGCGCGTGCACCTGCCGGCGCGGCCGCCGTTCGACGTGCAGGGGCTCCTCGAGTGGCATGCGCTGCATGCGCTCGCCGGCATGGAGCAGGTCGGGTTCGACGCGGCGGGGCGGGTCGCCTCCTACGGGCGGGTGCTGGACCTGCCGGGAGGCCCGGGCTGGTTCCGCGCGACGGCTGCGGGTGCCGACA
This sequence comes from Curtobacterium sp. MCPF17_047, assembly GCF_003234045.1. Lineage (NCBI taxonomy): Bacteria > Bacillati > Actinomycetota > Actinomycetes > Micrococcales > Microbacteriaceae > Curtobacterium > Curtobacterium sp. MCPF17_047. The sequence continues at coordinate 333,738 of NZ_QKSF01000001.1, forward strand.
CGGCCGGGTCCGGTGCTCGTGTCGGCCGGGTGCGGACCGGGCTGGACCTGCTCGTCCGGCTCACCGACCTGTCCGACCTGCCGACCCTCGTGGCCCGGGTGCGGGCGCTGTTCGACCTCGACGCCGATCCGGTGGCGGTGGACACCGCCCTCGCAGCCGTGCCCGAGCTCGCACCGGTCGTCGCACGCGTGCCCGGCATGCGGCTGCCGGGGGCGGTGGACCCGCACGAGGTGGTGTTCCGGACCCTGATCGGGCAGCAGGTGTCCGTCGCGGCGGCCCGGACGGCGCAGACACGACTCGTCGCGGCGTTGGGGGAGCGGGTGGCGACGGGGCTCGTGCCGGGTGTGGTCGAGGGGTCGGGTGCCTCCGATCTCGATGGGTCCCTCGTGCGGCTGTTCCCCCGCGCCGCGGTGATCGCCGAGCGCGGGCGGGAGGTCCTCCGCGGCCCCGCAGCCCGTGTCGACACGATCATGCGGGTCGCTGCGGCGCTCGCCGACGGCACGCTGGGCGTCCACGGCGGGCAGTCGCTCGACGAACTCCGCTCCGGCCTGCTCGCGGTGAAGGGCATCGGACCGTGGACGGCGGACTACGTCGCTCTGCGGGTGCGGCACCACCCCGATCTCTTCCTGCACAGCGACCTCGCCGTGCGGAACGGTGCACAGGAACTCGGGCTGCCCGGGACGGCGCGTGCACTCTCCCTATGGTCGGAACGGGTGGCCCCCTGGCGGAGCTACCTCACGATGCACTGCTGGCGGCCGATCATCGATCGCGCGATGGACCGGACCGCAGCGACCTCCACGAACCCCGGGAAGGAACCCCGATGAACGACGCCGTCCTCACCACCCTCTCCACCCCCGACGGGCCCTTCACCGTGCTCGAGGACGACCGCGGGCGGGTCCTCTCCTCGGGGTGGACCGCCGATCCCGACCGGATCCTCGCGCGCCTGGCCGAACGGCACCGGCCGACGCGGGTCCTCGACGGGCAGGTCCGCGCTGCCGACGCCGTGGACGCCTACTACGCGGGGGAACCCGAGCACGCCATGCAGGTCCCCGTCCACCAGGTCGGCACCGAGCTCTTCGCCGAGGGCTGGCGGCGTCTGCGGGACATCCCCGCCGGGTCGACCCTGACGTACACGGCCTTCGCCAGTGCGATGGGCCGGCCGGACGCGGTCCGTGCTGCCGCCAGTGTCTGCGCCCGGAACGCACCCGCACTGTTCGTCCCCTGCCACCGGGTGCTCCGTTCGGACGGGTCCCTCGGCGGGTTCGCGTGGGGACTCGACGTCAAACGGGCGCTGCTCGAACGCGAATCCGTGGCCGCCGACGCCCTCGTCTGAGCGGCCCCTCGGACAGGTGACGCGTTCACAGCGAGCACCAAGCGCTCCCCCAGGACGTGGGTGGTGACGCGGAGCCCCGGGCCTGTCAGACTCGCGACGACGGCGTGGCCCACGAACACCGTGGACCGAGAGCAGCGTCGAGCGCGATGCGTGTGGCACCTCGAGGTGCGGCACGACCGGGGACGCGCCACCCGCCGTCGAGACCGAACGAGGACGCCCATGACGACCACCGCCGACCGATCGGTGCTGTCTGCGGACGGCACGCGGATCGCGGTCTCGTCGAGCGGCGACGGGCCCGCGCTCGTGGTCGTGGGCGGGGCCTTCGATCACCGGGGCACACCGTTCGTGGACGGAGTGGTCGCCGCGTTCTCCGACCGCTACCGGGTCGTCACCTACGACCGGCGCGGACGCGGGGAGAGCGGCGACACCCGGCCGTGGTCCGTCACGCGGGAGATTGAGGACCTGGCCGCCGTGGTCGCCGACGTCGGCGCCCCCGTCGACCTGCTCGGCATCTGCGTCGGTGCCGCCGTCGTGCTGCACGCCGTCGCCACCGGGGTCCCGGTCGGCCGGGCCGTCCTCTACGAACCGCCGTACCGCGCGAGTGTCGACGCGCACGCCGACGACGTCCTGTTCGCCGACCGCCTCGACGAGATGATCGCCGGCGGACGTCGAGCCGCCGCGGTCCGTGCCTACCTCACCCGGGTGCTCGGCGTCCCGATGCTCCAGGTCTCCGCCGTGCCCCTCAAGCCGAAGCTGTGGAAGGCGCTGCTCGCTGACGCCGGTGTCCTCGGCCGCGACGTCCGCGTGCTCAGCGGGCTCGTGGTGCCGGAGCGGGCGCTCGCCGCCGTGGGCATCCCGGTGCTCGTCGCCGCGGGTACCAGCGGCCCGACCTGGACCCGGGCGGCCGCCCGCGCCGTGGTCGAGACCGTGCCGGGTTCCACGTCCGTGGTGCTCGAGGGACAGGGGCACGTGCCGGACCCCGCGGTCCTGCGGAGCACGGTCGACGGCTTCCTCCAGGCCCAGCCCAGTCCCGACCCGCACTGACCTGGGCCAGGATGGACGGGTGAACGCACCCCGCCTCGGACTCCTGCTCGACGTCGACGGCCCGATCGCCAGTCCGCTCTCGCGGACCATCGCGATCCCGAGCATCGTCGAGGACCTCGTCGCCCTGGCGGCCGAGGGCATCCCCGTGGTGTTCAACACCGGCCGCAGCGACGCCTTCATCCGAGAGCAGGTCGTCGGCCCGCTCCTCGCCGGCGGTCTCGCGGCCGGCGGCCGGGTGCACGCGGTGTGCGAGAAGGGTGCCGTCTGGTGCTCGATCGGCCCGCAGTTCCCGGACGGCATGGGTGACCTGACCGTCGCCGAGGACCTGGCGCTGCCGGAGGACTTCGCCGACGAGATGCGTGGGCTCGTCCACGACGAGTACGCCGACCTGGTGTTCTTCGACGAGACGAAGCACGCGATGGTGTCGATCGAGCAGCTGGTGGACGTCGACAACGCGGCGTACCTGGCCCGGCAGCCGGACTTCGACGCCCGGGCGATGTCCGCGCTCGAGCGTCGCGGGCTCGGCGTCCGTCGCCTGGACGACGTCCGGCCGGATGATCGGGGAGCCGTGGACTGGCGCGTCGACCCGACCATCATCTCGACCGACATCGAGTCCGACCGCAGCGGCAAGGACCTCGGGGCCGAGCGTGCGCTGGAGCTCCTGGCCGAGGACGGTGCCCTGCCGCTGGAGTGGCGCACGGTGGGCGACTCCCGGAGCGACTACGCGATGGCCGACTGGCTGCACGCGAACGGACACCGGGTCGCGCACGTGGACGTCCGACCGGCTGACGGGGTGCCCGAGACGCCGTACCCGGTGCTCACCGCGCCGGAGGGGGTCATCCACGACGAGGCCGGCGCCCGGTTCCTCCGGGCCTGGCGCGAGGGACGTTCCGACTCGGCGGTCTGACCGGACCCGCGACCGGCCCTGACCGGTCGCAGGACCTGCGGTTGCACCATCGTGCGGTATACCACTACCCTTCCGGGGTCCGCCTGCTCCGATGACGGGAACGACCATGGCCCTCCGCACCAAGTCCATCGAGGCGTCGCTCGCCGACGCCGACGAGAAGGGGCGCTCGCTCAAGCGCTCCCTGGGGACGTTCGACATCGCCGCGATGGGCATCGCCGTCGCGGTCGGTGCCGGCATCTTCTCGGTCGGCGCGAACGCCGCCGCGAACTTCGCCGGCCCGGGCGTCATCGTGTCGTTCCTGCTCGCCGCCGTCACGTGCGGCCTGGCGATCATGTGCTACGCCGAGTTCGCCTCGACCATCCCCGTCGCCGGGTCGGCGTACACGTTCACCTACGCCACGATGGGTGAGCTGCTCGCGTGGATCGTCGGCTGGGACCTCATCCTCGAGACCCTGACGGCCAGCGCCGTGATCGCGAAGTACTGGGGCATCTACCTCAGCACCGCGTTCGACGTGTTCGGCATCACGCTGCCGAGCACCATCGCGATCGGCCCGATCGGCTTCACTTGGGGCCCGGTCCTCATCGTCGGTGTGTTCACCGCGTTGCTGGCGTTCGGCACCCGACTGTCCAGCCGGGTGTCGGCCGTCATCACGGTCATCAAGGTCGCGATCGTCCTGTTCGTCATCGTGGTCGGTGCCTTCTTCGTCAAGGCCGCGAACTTCACGCCGTTCATCCCCGCTGCCGAGCCGACGAAGGGTGCCGAGGGCAGCGTCCTCACACAGTCGCTCGTCTCGTTCGTCACCGGAGCGGCGCCGGCACAGTACGGCGTCTTCGGACTGCTCGCCGCGGCGTCGCTGGTCTTCTTCGCCTTCATCGGCTTCGACGTCGTCGCCACGAGTGCGGAGGAGACCGAGAACCCCCAGAAGACCCTGCCCCGCGGCATCTTCATCGGGCTCGGCATCGTGACGCTGCTCTACGTCGGCGTGAGCATCGTCATCACGGGCATGGTGTCGTACAAGCAGCTCGCGCAGGAGGACGCTCCGTCCCTGGCCTCGGCCTTCGACATCGTCGGACTACCGTGGGCCGCCGGCATCATCGCCATCGGGTCGCTCATCGGCCTGACGACCGTCGTCATGGTGCTGCTCCTCGGCCTGTCCCGCATCGTCTTCTCGATGAGCCGCGACGGACTCCTGCCCCGCTGGTTCTCGGTCACGAACCCGAAGACGCAGACACCCGTCCGGGTGCAGCTCATCGCCGGGATCGTGGTGGCGGTGCTCGCCGGGTTCACGCCGGTCGAGAAGCTCGAGGGCCTGATCAACATCGGCACGCTGTCCGCCTTCGTGCTCGTGTCGATCGGCATCATCGTGCTCCGGAAGTCCCGCCCCGACGCACCTCGCGCCTTCCGGGTGCCGTGGTCGCCCGTGATCCCGATCCTGTCCGCGGTGCTCTGCTTCTGGCTGATGCTCAACCTCGAGGTCGAGACCTGGATCCGGTTCGTCATCTGGCTGGTCATCGGCTTCGCGATCTACTTCGGCTACAGCCGCCGCAACAGCCGCGTCGGCAAGGCCATGCGCGAGTAACCACCGTCGCCGCCGCGCGGTACGCCCCGCGCCCCGCGGTACCGTTCGGATCAGCACAACAGAAGACGGCTCGCGCCACCGGATCCAGTGGCGCGAGCCGTCTTCTGTTGTGCGACGCCAGACGACGCCGGCAGGCCGGGCGACGTCGGACGACGCCGGCAGGCCGGGCGACGCCGGGGCGGGCCAGCCCTCAGGCGCCGAGGAGCAGCGCCGAGCCGAAGGCCAGCATCACGACGGCGACCAGGGCGTCGAAGACCCGCCACGTCATCGGTCGCGCGAACAGCGGCCGCAGCAGTCGGCCGCCGAAACCGAGCGCACCGAACCACAGGCAGCTCGCCGCGACGGCTCCCACGGTCCACCACCAGCGGTCGTCGACACCCTGCTGGTTCGCGACCGACCCGAGGAACACCAGGGTGTCCAGGTACACGTGCGGGTTCGCCCATGTGAAGACGAGCATGGTCAGGACCGCGGCACGCATCGTCGGTCCACCGTGGTCGCCGCCCGGACGCCACTCGCCCGGACGCCGGTCGCCCAGGCCGGCCCGGCCGGGAGGCTCGCCCGCACCCCGCGACGTCGGTGCAGCCTCCAGGCCATCGGTCCCAGGGCCCGCACCCGCCACGACGGGCACCCCGTCCTCGGCGGCCCGCTCGTCGAGACGGATGGCCTCGCCCGAGGGCCGCAGCGCCCGCCGGGCCGCGAGCACCCCGTACGTCAGCAGGAACGCCGCCCCGACGAAGCGGATGACCAGCAGTGCTGCCGGCACCCGCTCGACGACGGCCCCGACGCCGAGCACGCCGGCGGTGATGAGCGCCGCGTCCGACAGCGCACACACCGCGACGGCGACGGCGACCACCGCCAGTCGTGCGCTCACCGCGAGCCGGAGCAGGTAGGTGTTCTGGACGCCGATCGCGACGATGAGGGCCAGCCCGGTGCCCAGGCCGGAGAGGGCGGGGAGCAGGGCGTCGAGCGGCGTGGTCACAGGGGAACCGTAGGCCGTGCTCGAGCTGCAGGCCAGCTCAGGTTCCTGGTGCGCCGTAAGCTGCGCTGATGGTGCAGTTCCAGCGTGACCACCTCGAGACCCTCCTGGCCGCCGTCGACGCGGGGACGTTCGACGCCGCCGCCCGCGAGCTGTCGATCACCCCGTCGGCGGTGTCGCAGCGGGTGAAGGCGATGGAGCAGCTCGTCGGCCGGGTGCTGCTGCAGCGGACCACGCCGATAATGCCGACCCCGGACGGCGAGGTCGTCCTCCGGCACGCGCGACAGGTGCGGCTGCTCGACGAGGAGACGTCGCGTGCCCTCGACGTCCCAGACTCCGACGTCCCCGGTCGGACACCGTCGATCCCGCTGGCGGTGAACGCGGACTCGCTCGCGACGTGGTTCCTCGACGCCCTCGCGATCGTCCGGGACGACACCGAGGTGGTCTTCGACCTGCACCGCGAGGACCAGGACCGCACCGCCGAGCTCCTCCGTGCCGGCACGGTGATGGCGGCGGTCACCGCCGAGGCGGAACCGGTGCAGGGCTGCTCGTCCGTCCCGCTCGGGGTGGACCGGTACCGGGCCGTCGCTGCGCCGTCGTTCGTCCGGCGGTACCTCGACGGTGCGGACACCGAGCGGCGGATGACGACCCGTCTCGACCGCGTGCCGCTCGTGGACTACGACCGTGACGACGACCTGCAGCAGGGGTTCCTCCGGCGGGTGCTCGGGCACGCTCCCCGCGGTCCGCGGCACTTCGTCCCGAACTCGGCGGACTTCGCCCGGGCGGTACAGCTCGGCTTCGGGTGGGGGTTGCTGCCCGAAGCGCAGTGTCTCGAGGCGCTCGAGCGGGGCGACTTGGTCGAGCTCACGCCCGGGCGCCGGGCGGACGTGGCGCTCTGGTGGCAGCGGTGGAACCTGGCGTCGCCGCTGCTCGAACGCGTGACCGATGCCGTGCGCACCGTTGCTGCGGAACGGCTGCACCAGCCGGGCTGACCGGGCGTGGGCGCGCCGCCCGCCTGTGACTGTCCCCAGAACGCACGACCCGCCGGGCGACAGGCCCGTGCCCCCTGCTCAGGGGGCATGTTCACGCGATCGTCACATGAGGAGCGCGGACCGTGACGTACGATCGCTCCACCGACGGCACGGGTCGTCGGCACACATCCGAACACACACCGAACACCGGTCCCGTCTCCCGAGGGCGGACCGCTCCGGTGCACGCCGCACCCTCGGCGGGCACCGTGCCACGGACGAGGAACCCTAGCCTCCGTCCGCGCCGGACCACCGCGTCCGGGTCCTGTCGCCACCGTCGCCGACGCCGTCGTCCGTCATGCCCCCGTGGGCCCGGCGGGCGACATCTCCGACACCCGACAGGAGAACGCGCATGTCCGCACCCACGGACGTCCGGCGACCCCGGACGACCCCAGAACCCCCGAAGGACCCGGCCGAACAGGTCGTGATCGACGTCCCCGCGAACGAGCGGGGCGGCGAGCGACCCGGCACCGGAGCGGCGTCCGACCCCCGCGGCCGTGCCGCCACCCGCCGCTCCGTCCGCCGTGTCGGCGAGCAGCGCGACCGTGACCAGCGCGGCCGTGACGAGCGCGACCAGCGCGACCGCGAGCAGCTCCAGCGCCTGACCGGCACCGCCGCCACCGGTCGGTCCCGCGCCGACACCCGGGCCCACAGCCCCGTGATGGTGCTGATCGTGCTGCTGGCGACGCTCGGCGTCGTCACCTACGCGGTGTTCCTGCTCAACCCCGCGAACCGCGGCGACTTCCTGCCCTACGGCCTGGTCATCGTGGCGGAGAGCGTCCTCGTCGGGCAGTCGCTGCTGTCGATGTGGACGATCCTGTCCGGTGGCTCGGACCCTCGCGACTTCGCGTTCCACAACACCCAGGACACGATGTTCGACCTGGACGAGATCGACCGCGAGGGGCTCACGAACCGCAGCCACCTGTGGCCCATGCGGGTCCGTGGCAAGCGTGTCGTCGTCGACGTGTTCATCACGGTCTACGGCGAGGAGCTGACGAAGATCGCGGCCACCGTCGCCGCCGCCGTCGCGATGCGCGGCGAGCACCACACCTGGATCCTCGACGACGGCCGGAGCGACGACGTGCGGGCCCTGGCGGACCGCCTCGGCGCGCGGTACGTCCGGCGCCTGTCCTCGAACGGCGCGAAGGCGGGCAACATCAACCACGCCCTGACCCTGGCGAAGGGCGACTACTTCGCGGTCTTCGACGCCGACTTCGTGCCGGGCAAGGACTTCCTGTTCGAGACCGTGCCGTTCTTCGCGGACGGTTCGATCGCCTTCGTGCAGACGCCGCAGACCTACGGCAACCTGCACAACCTCGTCTCCCGCGGTGCCGGCTACATGCAGACGGTGTTCTACCGCTTCATCCAGCCCGGCCGGAACCGCTTCAACGCGGCGTTCTGCGTCGGCACGAACGTCATCTTCCGTCGCGCCGCGATCGACGACGTCGGTGGCATCCACACCGACTCGAAGTCCGAGGACGTCTGGACGAGCCTGCACCTGCACGAGCGCGGCTGGAAGTCGGTCTTCATCCCGATGACCCTCGCGGTCGGTGACGCCCCCGAGACGATCGAGGCGTACAGCAAGCAGCAGCTCCGCTGGGCGACCGGTGGATTCGAGATCCTGCTCACGCACTTCCCGTTCAACCCGAAGCGCAAGCTGACGATGGACCAGCGCCTGCAGTACTTCGTGACGGCGAGCTTCTACCTGACCGGCATCGTGCCCGGACTGCTGCTCCTGGTCCCGCCGCTGGAGATCTTCTTCGACCTCCGACCGATGAACATGTCGATCGGCGTGGGCGAGTGGGTGCTCTTCTACCTGGGCTTCTACCTCATGCAGGTCGTCCTGGCGTTCTACGCGCTGGGGTCCTTCCGGTACGAGACGCTGCTGCTGGCCGCCGTGTCGTTCCCGATCTACGCCCGTGCGCTGTGGAACGTCATCTGCGGGAAGGAGCAGGCGTGGCACGTCACCGGAGCCGGTCGAGGCCGGGCCCCGTCGCCGTTCAACTTCATCGTGCCGCAGGTGCTCGTCTTCGTGTTCCTGTCCCTGACGAGCGTCGTCGCGATCTGGCGTGACGTCTCGAACGGTCAACTGACCCTGGCGACCGCGTGGAACATCACGAACTCGCTCATCTTCGGCGCGTTCATCATCACCGCGTTCCGTGAGCAGTCGGCGAACCGTCGGGCGGCCCGCCAGGAGCGCGACGCCGACACCGCGCCGGTGCTCGTGCTCGCCGCCGCTGCCGGGCTCGAGCCCGCACCGGCCCTCCGGACCCAGGTGGTCCGACCCGACTCGCTGCAGCCCGCACGCGACGTGATCACCGCGAGTGCCGCCTCCGGCACCCCGACCCCCGTGGAGGTCGCCTCGTGACCTGGACCAACCGACTCCGTCTGTACGGCGGCATCCTCGTGGTGCTCGTCGTCGTGGCGGCGTGCACGCTCGTCTTCAACCAGCGGCAGAGCGCCGTCGCAAGCACCTCGGCCGCGATCACCGCGCAGGAGTACGCCGTCGGCACCGACTACGGCGGGACCGTCACCGAGGAGTACGTCGAAGAGGGCGACACCGTCCAGGAGGGCGAGAAGCTGATGCAGGTCCAGAGCCTGCAGCTCGCCCAGGACATCCGGAAGGGCGTCGTCGGCGCGAACACGAAGACGAGCGCGTACGAGATCGCCCCGGACGGCCTCATCACGTTCAAGGCCGAGGTCTCCGGCACCGTCGCGAAGCTCGACGTGAAGGCCGGCGGCTACGTCCAGGCCGGTTCCGAGCTGGGGACCATCCACAAGTCGCAGAGCCTGTTCGTGACGTCGGAGTTCCTCGTCAGCCCCCGCGACTACGGCCGGATCGCCGACGGCGCGACCGTCGACCTGCTCCTGCCGAACGACCGCTCGCTCGAGGGCAAGGTCAAGAACGTCAGCGTCGTCACCGACGGTGACGGCCAGGCGAAGACGACCGTGTCGGTGGAGAGTCCGGAGCTGTCTGCCTCGCCGTCCTCCGGTGTCACCAGCCCGGGCACGCCGGTCGACGCGACCCTGCACCTCCGCGACGACGGTCGCCTGTCCGGCGTCACCGACGGCTTCCGCGACTTCCTCCGGCAGATCGGCCTGTGACGATGCGGTTCCGCGTCGGCGCCGTCGCCCTGGTGGCCGCGTCAGCACTCGTGCTCACCGCCTGCACCGGCACCGGCGGTGAGACCGGGACGGGAGGCTCCGACCGGGCCACCGGGACGGCGTCACCCTCCGTGGACGGTGCGGCCCAGCAGCGGGCCGTCCGGGCGCTCGGCTCGGTCGCGAAGACCACCGCGGGCACGATGCGTCTCGCCGACGGCCTGGTCCCGCCCACGAACCGGTGGTTCTCCGGCCTCGTCCACGGCCCAGCACCACAGCCCGTCTTCCCGACGCCGATCTCGTGGCAGGTGACCGACGACGGGTTCGCCGCCGGCCTGCCCGTCGTCAGCGCGACCGAGAAGACGATCGCCGGCGGTGCCGTGCAGCAGGTCGGCCTGCACCTCGGCGCCGACCGCACCCTGGTGTCGGCGTACGACCAGGTGTCCGTCACGGTCGAGCACCGGAAGGGCTCCACCGTCCTCGGCCACACCGTGCTCGCGCAGGGCTCACCCCTCGTCTCGTACACGGCGGAGGGCGCGCAGTCCGTCACCGCCACGGGGACGGTCTCCGAGACGACCGACGGTCCGGACGGCACGACGACGGGCACCATCACCGCCGACGGCCGCACCTGGGGCGTCGTCACCACCGGTGACGTCAGCGGCAGTGGCATCCGCCTGGCCGCCGGCGGCTCGGTCGTGCTCTTCCCGGTGCCGGACGACGCCACCGCGAAGCAGGTCCGGGCGCTGTCCGCGGCCGCCGCGTCGCCCCTGACCGGGGTCACGATGGCCCGTTCGTCCACCGGCACCGCATCCGACGGGGAGCAGCGGACCGCGCTCGGCTACCGCACCGCCGCGAGGGGGAAGACCCTCATCGTGCCGCAACCCGGCCAGGGGACCACGGGTCTGAGCTGCACCGGACTGCACTACGCGACCATCACCGGGGACGCGCCCGTCTGCATCGGTGACGTGTTGCGGATCGCGGCACCGAGCCTCCCGGCCGCCGACCGGCTCGACCTGTCGGGCCTGACGTCGGCGCAGCGTGCCACCCTCGTCGCCCAGGTCCGCGCGGACGCCGGCGGGGTGTCCGAGGCGTCCTTCGGCGCCGACAGCTACGGCGGCGGCAAGGACCTGTACCGGGTGGCGAACCTGTACCGGCTCGCCACGCAGCTCGACCTGGACGACGTCGCCGCCGGCCTGCAGCAGCAACTCGTCACCCAGATCGACCAGTGGACCGACCCCGACGGGTGTGGCGTGAGCGGCACCCGGTGCTTCGCGTACGACGACACCGTGAAGGGGCTCGTCGGACAGGCGCCCTCGTTCGGCTCGGACGAGTTCAACGACCACCACTTCCACTACGGGTACCTGCTGTCCGCAGCCGCCATCGTGGCGGACGGGTCGGACGACCTCGTCGCGAAGTGGAAGCCGGTCCTCGACCTGGTGGCGGACGACATCGCGTCCCCCGAGGCGACGAAGTCGTTCCCGGAGCTCCGCGTGTACGACCCGTACGCACAGCACTCGTGGGCCTCCGGGTACTCGCCGTTCGCGGACGGGAACAACCAGGAGTCGTCGTCCGAGGCGGTGTCGGCCTGGAACGGGCTCGCCCGCTGGGGACAGGTCTCCGGCTCCCGAGCCACCGAACGACTCGGCGACTGGCTGCTGGCGAACGAGGCTGCATCAGCGCGGCGCGACGTCCTCGACCCGGACCTCCGGACCTTCCCCGGGTTCCAGCACACCGTCGTGTCCCTGAACTGGGGCGGCAAGCGCGACCACGCCACGTGGTTCAGCGCGGACCCGGCGGCACCGGCCGGCATCGAGCTCATCCCGATGCCCGCCGTCGCCGCGGACTACGTGGCCGTCGGGGGCAAGCAGCAGATCGCGAAGGTGCTCGACGAGGCCGTCCCGGAGGGCGACTACGCGGTGCAGTTCGGTGACTACCTGCTGATGTACCGGGCGCTGGCGTCCGGCAGTCAGGCGAAGGCGGCGCTCGCCGTCGCCCGGGACCTGCCGGCGGAGGACATCGACACCGGCAACACCCGGTCGTACCTGCTCGCCTGGATCATGTCGCACGAGTAGCGCGAGTCGGCGTGCCGGAGCCACAGGACGCACTCCTGGGCTCCGGCACACCTGCGTCGGCCTACCGTCCACGGCATGACCATGCGCGCGAAGACCACTGCCACCCTCGTCGGCCTCGCCACCATCGGCATGCTGCTCGGCGGCTGCTCGAACGCCGGCGCCCAGAACGGTGACCCGGTGGCGAAGGTGCCCGGCTCGGAGGAGTCCGCCACCCGCACGGACCCGGGTCAGCGCAACAGCGCCCCGTGCCAGGTCGCCTCGAGCGCTGCCGTCGACGCTGTGGACAAGGCCGTGGGGCCGCACGACAACACGGACGTCGCGAGCGTCACGAAGGGCGATGCCGGCTGGTACCTCGGCGTCTCGGTCGCCCCGAACCAGAGCGACGACCCCAACGACGACGAGGTCGCGATCTTCGGAACCGAGTCCGACCCCACCGCCGAGGACTTCGACGGCATGGTCGTGCCGGTGAACAAGGTCGCCGAGGACGTCGTCGCCGACGAGAGCACCGCGACCGCCGCGCCGTCCGACTTCTCCGAGACCTCGGACGCCGCGAAGCAGGTCCAGAGCTGCATCATCGAGGCCGTCGACCACTGACGCACCGACGGGGCCCGGACCAGACCGGGCTGTTCCATCCGGGCCGCGTCAGGTCTGGCAGCGCGGGCACCAGTAGGTGTCCCGCAGGGTGAGTTCCGACTCGCCCAGATCGCCTGACCGCACCCGGGTCCCGCAGCGCAGGCACGGCTTGCCGGCCCGGTTGTAGACCCAGAAGCGCTGTCCCGGCCGGTCGACACCCGTGGTCACCCGGTTGCTCCGGTCGCGGTTCGCGACGATCAGCCGGGAGGCCATGGTCACCATCCGCGCCGGGTCCCGCACCTCGCTGACCGGCCGGGTGGGCAGCACGCCCCGCAGGAAGCAGAGCTCGTTGCGGTACACGTTGCCGAGCCCCGCCATCACCCGCTGGTCGAGGAGCGCCAGACCGACGGGTCGGTCCGGCTCCGCGGTGAGGTTCGCGAGGGCCACCTCGGCGTCCCAGTCCGGCCCGAGCAGGTCCGGTCCGAGGTGCCCGACCACTTCGGACTCCCGGTCGCGCGGTACGACCTCCAGGACACCGAGGGTGAAGCCGACGGTCGAGACGTCGGCGGCATCGAGGACGACCCGTGCCTGGAACGCCGGCCGCCGCCAGCGCTCACCGGGGGCGTAGACGTCCCACCGGCCCTCCATCTTGAGGTGCGAGTGCACGGTCAGGTCGCCGATCCGGTGCAGCAGGTGCTTGCCGCGCGGGACGACCTCGTCCACGGTGCGGCCGACCAGGTCGAGCGTGGCGAACGCCGGCACCCGGAAGTCGCTGCGGGTGAGGACCTTGCCGGCCAGCGCCGTGTGCAGCCGTGCCGCGGCGCGGAAGACGGTGTCGCCCTCAGGCACGGATCACCTCAGGCACGGAGTCGCAGCCCCTGCGGGGTGGCGGTGAAGCCGGCGGTGCGGAGGGCGTCGCCGAGCGGGGCCTCGAGCACGAAGACCCCGTCGACCCGTTCGACGGACAGCTTGCCGAGTCCGCTCCGGACGGTCGCCGCGATCGAGGTGGCCGCTGCCGCCAGGTCGGCCGGGTCCTCCGTGAAGGTCAACACGCTCTTGCCGCCGCGTTCGACGTAGACGGCCAGCCGCCCGTCGACGAGCACGACGAGCGCACCGGCCTTGCGACCCGGACGGTGTCCGCGGGCACCGCCGTTCGCGGGGGCGGTGCTCACGCTGGTCTGTGCCACCGGCCCGACACCGGCGGCGGTGGGGTCGGCTGCGGTGGGGTCGTCGGGGTCGACCGCTGCGGCGTCGTGCGGCCAGGGCAGGGCCGCACCGAAGGGGTTCGCCGGGTCGGTGGCCGACAGCGTCAGGGCTTCGCGTGCCCGGTCGGGGTCGGCGCGCTCCTCGTCGTCCAGGTCGCGGGCGTACGTGCGGAGGCGGTCGACGGTCGGCCCGGTGGCGAACTGCGCGGCGCCGAGCCCCTCGACGAAGTACCCGCGTCGGGCACGGCCGGACTCCTCGAACTTCGCCAGGACGCGGTAGACCCCGGCGAAGCCGCCCCGGACGCCCTCGACCTGGACGGCACCACGGGTGACGACGCCGTACCGCTCCAGCAGCAGTTCGGCGGTCGCCGCCGCCCGGACGGTGGCGTCGGGTTCGGCGAGCGGCAGCAACGACCAGCGTCCGCCGACGTTCGGCGGACCGGACTGGGTCGGCAGCGTCGGGCGGCGCCGCCCGCGGTAGGCGCGGGTGCGCGGCGCGCTGGAGGTGCGGGCCTTGCCGCCGAGCATCGCCCGGAGTGGTGCGAACGTGTCGTTGGTGATCTGGCCGGCCCAGACCAGGTCCCACAGCGCGGTGGTCAGGGCGGAGTCGTCGGTGCTGCCGACGGCCTGGCCGAGCTGCCGGAAGAAGTACGCGCCACCGCCGGCCAGGGCGCCGAGGACGTCCCGCTGCAGCTCGGTGGTCTCGTCGCCCGCGGCCTCGGCGAGGGTGGTCGCGGCGGTCTCCGCGAGGTGCAGCCGGACCCAGCCGTCGTTGCCGGGCAGGGTGCCACCGCCGGACCAGAGCACCTCGCCGGTGGCGGTCAGCTCGTCGAGCATGCTCGGGGCGTAGTCGGAGACGCGGGAGGGCAGCACGAGCGACTCCCACGAACTCGCCGGCAGGGCGACCCCGGAGAGCTGGTCGACGACCTGCAGCACGCCGTCGATGCCGCGCAGGCCGCCGCGCGCCCCGGGTACGCGGACGTGCTGCCACGCGGGCAGGAAGCGGGCCAGGGCGTCCGGGGCGACCGGCTCGACCTCGTGCCGGAGTGCCGCGAGGGACTTCGTGCGGATCCGTCGGAGCACCTCGGAGTCGCACCACTCGGCGCCCTGGCGGTCCGGACGGAACTCGCCCTCGACCAGGCGACGGTCGGCGGTCAGTCGGCGCAGCGTGTCCTGCACGACGGCGACGCCCAGGCCGAGGCGTGCTGCGGCCTCGTCCGCGCCGAACGGGCCGTGGCTGCGGGCGTACCGGCCGACCAGGTCCCCGAGCGGGTCCGCGACCGGCTCGACGAAGGCGGTGGGCACGCCGATCGGCAGCGGCACCCCGAGGGCGTCGCGGAGCCGGGAGGCGTCCTCGATCACGGCCCAGCGCATGGCCCCGGCGTGCGAGAACGCCAGGACCCGGCGGTCGCGCTCCAGTCCTCCGAGCGCCGTCCGGAGCGTTGCCTGGGCGTCGGCTCGGTCGGCGGCCTCGGCCAGCCAGCTCCGGTCGACCAGCTCGTCGAGGTCCAGCGCACCGACGAGCCGGAGCACGTCGACCATGCCCTCGACATCGCGGGCACGGCGGTCCGGGGAGAGCCGCTGCAGGTCGCGTTCGACGCCGTCGATGACGGCCGGGTCGAGGAGCTCGCGGAGCTCCGCCCGACCGAGCAGTTCGCTGAGCAGGGTCGAGTCGAGCGACAGTGCGGCGGCCCGGCGTTCGGCGAGCGGGGAGTCGCCCTCGTACATGAACGCGGCGACGTACCCGAACAGCAGGGTGCGGGCGAACGGCGAGGGCTGCTCGGTCTCGCTCTCGACCAGGCGGATCCGTCGTCGGGCGATCTCGTCCGCGATGCCGAGCAGGGCGGGGACGTCGTACACGTCCTGCAGCACTTCGCGCACGGTCTCGAGCAGGATCGGGAACGTCGGGTACTTCTGCGCCACCTCGAGCAGCTGGGACGCCCGCTGCCGCTGCTGCCAGAGCGGCGATCGGCGTCCGGGGTCACGGCGGGGGAGCAGGAGCGCGCGCGCGGCGCACTCGCGGAAGCGTGCGGCGAACAGCGCGGAACCCCCGACCTCGTCGGTGACGATCGTCTCGAGGTCGTCCCGCTCGAAGACGAACAGTTCCGCCCCGGGGGGCTCGGCGTCCGTCTCCGGGATCCGCACGACGATGCCGTCGTCCGCAGCCATGGCACCGCCGTCGATCCCGTGCCGCTCCCGCAGTCGGGCAGCGACCGCGAGGGCCCACGGCGCGTGCACGGTCATGCCGTAGGGGGAGTGCAGGATGAGCCGCCAGTCGCCGAGTTCGTCGCGGAAGCGCTCGACGACGAGCGTGGTGTCGCTCGGCACGTGCCCCGTGGCGGCGCGCTGGTCGCGGAGGAAGGTGATGAGGTTCGTCACGGCACGCTCGTCCAGCCCGCCGGCGGCCACGCGGGTGCGGGCGTCCTCATCGGACGCGGACTCCACTTCACGGACGAAGGCGCCGGTGGCACGACCGAGCTCGGCCGGTCGACCCAACCCGTCGCCCTTCCAGAACGGCACGCGGCCGGGCTGCCCGAACGCAGGGCTGACGAGGACGCGGTCGTGGGTGATCTCCTCGATCCGCCAGCTGGTGGCACCGAGGGCGAAGACGTCGCCGACGCGCGACTCGTAGACCATCTCCTCGTCGAGTTCACCGACGCGGGAGGCCCGTTCACCGACCATGAAGACGCCGAACATGCCGCGGTCCGGGATCGTGCCGCCGCTCGTCACCGCCAGGCGCTGGGCCCCCGGACGTCCGGTGAGGGTGCCGTGCACGCGGTCCCAGACCAGGCGCGGCCGGAGTTCGGCGAACTCGTCGCTCGGGTAGCGGCCGGTGACCAGGTCGAGCGTGGCCTCGAACGCCGACCGGGGCAGGCTGCTGAACGGGGCACTGCGGCGGACGAGCTCGAACCAGTGCTCGACGTCGACGGTGTCGATGGCCCCGGCGGCGACGGTGTGCTGCGCGAGGACGTCGAGCGGGTTCGCGGGGACCGAGATCGACTCGATCTGCCCGGCGACCATGCGCTCGACGGTGACGGCGCTGTTGACCAGGTCGGCCCGGTGCTTCGGGAAGAGCACGCCGCGCGAGATCTCGCCGACCTGGTGCCCGGCGCGGCCGACGCGCTGCAGGCCGCTGGCGACCGAGGGCGGTGCCTCGACCTGGATGACGAGGTCGACCTCGCCCATGTCGATGCCGAGTTCGAGCGAACTGGTGGCGACCACGCACCGGAGTCGCCCGGACTTCAGGTCGTCCTCGATGATCGCGCGCTGGTCCTTCGACACCGAGCCGTGGTGCGCACGGGCGAGCACCGGGACGGTCCGGTCGGAGCCACCGCCGTCGGTCTGGCCGGACCCACCGATCAGCTGCGCGGGCGGACGCGTCGGGGCCGGTCGCGCCGCTGGTCGGGCAGCGGGCAGGTCGTCGTCCTCGGGCACGACCCCCGCGGGGACCAGGACCCCGTCGCTGGCTGCGGCCAGGGCCCGTTCCTCGTGGATCTCGTTGAGTCGAGCGGTCAGCCGTTCGGCGAGCCGCCGGGAGTTGGCGAAGACGATCGTCGACCGGTGCTGTTCGACCAGGTCGACGACGGATTCCTCGACGTGCGGCCAGATCGATCCGTTCGTCGGTCCGGACGTCGCGTCCGCCCCGACCGGCGGAGCGCCGAGCTCGGTCATGTCGTCGACCGGGACGACCACGCGCAGGTCGAAGGTCTTCTGCGCGGGCGGGGCGATGATCTGCACGGGAGCCCGACCGCCGAGGAACCGGGCGACCTCTTCGGCGGGGCGGACCGTCGCGGACAGTCCGATGCGCTGTACGGGCTTCTCGAGCAGGTCGTCGAGGCGCTCGAGGGAGACGGCGAGGTGGGCGCCGCGCTTCGACGCCGCGACCGCGTGCACCTCGTCCACGATGACGGTGTCCACGTTCACCAGGGTCTCGCGCGCCTTCGACGTCAGCATCAGGTAGAGGGACTCGGGCGTGGTGATGAGGATGTCCGGCGGCAGTCGGAGCAGCTTCTGCCGGTCGGACGAGGGGGTGTCACCGCTCCGGACGCCGACGGTGACGTCCGGCGGTTCGAGGCCGAGCCGCTTGGCCGTCTGGGTGATCCCGACGAGCGGCGAGCGCAGGTTCCGCTCGACGTCGACGCCGAGCGCCTTGAGTGGTGAGACGTAGAGCACCCGGGTGCGCTGCTTGGCGGGCGGGGTGTCCGACGCCGAGATGAGCCGGTCGATCGACCACAGGAACGAGGCCAGGGTCTTGCCGGAGCCCGTCGGGGCGATGACCAGCGCGTGCTGCCCCGTGGAGATGGCGTCCCACGCCCCGGCCTGCGCTGCCGTCGGTTCGCGGAAGGCCCCCCGGAACCACTCGGCGGTGGCGGGGGAGAAGCGCTCGAAGACGTCCGTCATGGTCCGCTCCATCCTGCTCCTGACCACCGACAGGAGGCCGTGCGGATCGATGCTTGACAACGAGAACATTAGCGATCTATCGTTACAGCATCGCGAGCGGTCCTGAACCCATCGCCAACCAACTTCACGAAAGGAGTCGTCATGCACCCCATGAACGACGAGAACAGCTCCACGTCCCCCCGTGACCCCTTCGGTCGCGGCTCCCGCGGGCCCCGCTTCGGCAGCGCCCGCCAGCACCACGGTGCCGGGTTCCCCGGCCGTGACCACGGTGACCACGAACACGGCCGTGGTGGCCGCGGCGGGCGGGGCTTCGGTCCCGGCTTCGGTGGCCCGGGGTTCGGCGGACCGGGCTTCGGCCCCGGGTTCGGCGGCGGCTTCGGTCCGGGCTTCGGCCCCGGCCGCGAGCGCCGTCGCCGCGGCGACGTCCGCCTCGCCATCCTCGGGCTCCTCGCCGAGGGCCCGCAGAACGGCTACGCCGTCATCAAGACGATCGCCGAGCGCACCGGCGGCGCCTGGAAGCCCAGTCCCGGCTCGGTCTACCCGACGCTCCAGCAGCTCGTCGACGAAGAGCTCGTGGTCTCCACGGGCGACGGTCGGAAGACCCTGTTCGAGCTCACCGACGCCGGTCGGGCCGAGGCCGAGGCCAAGGCCGACGAGATCGCCGCCGCGTGGGAGTCCACGCCCGGCATGCCGGACTCGCAGCGCGAGTTCTTCGAGGCCCTCCGGAAGCTCGTGGGCGTGGTCCACGTGTTCCGCACGAGCGCGACCGAGGAGCAGACGCAGGCCGCCACCGAGAAGATCGACGGCCTGCGCCGCGACCTGCTCCAGGTCCTCAGCGACTGAGCGGCCCGCACCGCAGCACCACAGTCCGTCCGTTCGTCGCGAGCGGTCGGTGTCCACAGAAGCCGCGCCGGGGGCCGTTTCCGCGACCGGGCCTGGTAGGAACGGTGCATGTCCTCGCTGCGCACCCCCGATCCCGATCCCGACTCCGGCTCCGGCTGGCTGTCGGACGAGGAACTCGCGTCCGTCCGCCGTCGTCTCCCGATCACCTACGTCGAGGCGGTGCCGGTGCGCCTGGACGGCCTCGGGGTCGTGACCGAGGTCGGGGTGCTGCTGCGGGTGTCGCCGAGCGGGTCGATCGCCCGGACGCTGGTCTCCGGTCGCGTGATGTACGGCGAGTCGATCCGCACCGCACTGTTCCGCCACCTCGAGAAGGACCTCGGGCCGATGGCGTTCCCGCAGCTGCCGGCGAGCCCGAACCCCTTCACGGTCGCCGAGTACTTCCCGTTGCCCGGAGCCTCGGTCTACACGGACGAGCGGCAGCACGCGATCTCCCTGGCGTACGTCGTCCCCGTCACCGGGACGTGCGAGCCGCGGCAGGACGCCCTCGAGCTCACCTGGATGAGCCCGATGGAGGCCGCGTCCGACGCTGTCGCGGACGAGATGGAGGGCGGTCGCGGCACGCTCCTCCGCGCCGGCCTCGCCTCGGTCGGCGCGCTGCACTGACCGCTGGGACGCGTTCGGGCCCATGAACGACGAAGCCCATGAACGACGAAGCCCCCGGATCCGATCGGATCCGGGGGCTTCGCAGCGCGGTACGAGACCGGCTTCGTTACTTGTCGTTCTTGAAGCTGTCAGCGACGCCGTGGGCTGCGTCCTTCACGTCCGTGACGCCCTGCTTGGCCGAGGCCTTGCCCTGGTCGGTCTGACCCTCGGCCTTCAGGCGGTCGTTGTCCGTGGCGTTGCCGAAGCCTTCCTTGGCCTTGCCAGCCGCCTTCTCAGCGGCGTTCTTGATGTCTTCGATCCCAGCCATGTGCGCTCCTCTCGACAGCGGAAAGTTCCCCGACGGCTGCTCGCGCACCCGCCGGTGACCAGAACCGTACGCGCGCGATCCGCGCGCTTCGGAGGAAGCGTCCAGGACCGGGGTCAGCGGCCGGAGCCGGCCGGACGGGAGGCGCGGCGCGAGCCACCACGACGGCCTGCGGGAGCAGCGTCGTCGCGCGGGGCACGGCCGGCGCTGTAGCCGCCGTCCGAGGACCAGACCGACGCCGAGCCACCGCGGGTGGTGTCGGAACCGGCACGGCGCGGGGCACCGCCACGCTGACCGGCCGAGGCGCCACGACGGTCGTCACGACCGGCGCCCTCGGCGCGACCGCCACGGCGTGCGCCGGAACCGGTCGACTCGGAACCGGCGGCGGAACGACCGGCGGAGGACGAGCCTCCAGACCGGCCACCGGTGCCACCGGCGGGGGCGCCACGACCACGCGAGCGGCCACGGCCCTGGCCGGCGGCGTCACCGGACGACTGGCGGCGCGGCTGCTGCTGCTGCTGGGGCGCCGGGGTGGTGTCCTCGCGGTACGGGGCGACCTCGCCGACGAGCTCGGTGACGGCCGCGGAGGTCGCGGTGACGTGCTGCGGGGTGACCTTGATCGCGGCGGCACGCATCATCTGCGCGACGTCGCGACGCTCGGCGGGCATCGTCACGGTGACGACGTCACCTGACGAACCGGCACGGGCGGTGCGGCCGGAGCGGTGCAGGTACGCCTTGTGCTCGGTCGGCGGGTCGACGTGCACGACGAGCTCGACGGCGTCGACGTGCACACCGCGGGCGGCCACGTCGGTCGCGACGAGGACCAGCGCGTCGCCGGAGGAGAACCGGGCGAGGTTCCGCTCGCGGGCACCCTGCGACAGGTTGCCCTGCAGGTCGACGGCCGGGATGCCCTGGCTGGAGAGCTGCTTGGCGAGGCGCTTGGCGTGGTGCTTCGTGCGCATGAAGAGGATGCGACGGCCGGTGCCGGAGGCGAGGGCCTTGACCAGGTCCTTCTTGGCGTCGGCGTCCGCGACCTCGAAGAGGTGGTGGGTCATCGCCTCGACGGGGCTGTTCTCGTCGTCGACCGAGTGCATCACCGGGTCGTGCAGGAACTTCTTGACGAGCTTGTCCACGCCGTTGTCGAGCGTGGCGGAGAACAGCAGACGCTGGCCCTTGACCGGGGTCGCCTGCATGATCTTGGTGACGCCGGGCAGGAAGCCCATGTCCGCCATGTGGTCGGCCTCGTCGAGGACGGTGACCTCGATGGCGTCCAGATGCACGTGGCCCTGCTGCATGAGGTCCGCCAGGCGGCCCGGGCAGGCCACGACGATGTCGACGCCGCGGTTCAGTGCCTCGACCTGACGGCCCTGACCCACACCACCGAAGATGGTCGTCGTGTTCAGGCCCATCGCCTTGGCGAGGGGGGCGAGGGTCGCGTCGATCTGCGTCGCGAGCTCGCGGGTCGGTGCGAGCACGAGGGCGCGGGGGCGACCGGCGCGACGGTTGCGGGCCGACGCGGCGAGACGGGCGGCGAGGGGGATCGCGAAGGCGATCGTCTTGCCGGAACCCGTGCGGCCGCGGCCGAGCACGTCCTTGCCCTTGAGGGAGTCGGGCAGGGTGTCGACCTGGATCGGGAAGGCGTTCTCCTTGCCCTGGGCGACGAGGACGTCGACCATCGGCGTGGGGACACCGAGGTCGGCGAACCGGACGTCGGTGCTGTCAGCACTCTGGGTGGTGTTCTGGGTGGTCATGGTGACCTCTCGGGCCCGTGAGGGCCGGAAGGGCGCGCGGTCGAGGCCGGCGCGGGCGGGAGCGCATCCGCTCAGCGGTCCGGGTCCGGGAGGACGCCGCGCTGGAGTGCGGGTGCTGTCGCCGCAGCAGAGAGCCTGGCACCGGGATCTGCGCCACCGGACGGGTTCCGGGGCGAGGGTGGTGCACGATACACATCGGTGTCGGTTCCGCGGGAGTCACGTGGACTCGTGCGGGACACCGGGAGGTTTCGGGGGCGTCCGTACGACGCACGAGGCGATCGGTGCCTCGAGTGGTCCCAGCATAGCGGGCTCGGGCGCCGGAACGGGAGGGGTGTTCGCGTCGAGCGTGGCGATGCGGCCTCCTGCACGGTGGCACGAGCGGGTCACGACGACGTGCGAGGATGCCTCGTGCTCTCCCGCAGGTCCCTCGTCACCACCGCCCTGCTCGCAGTCGCCGTCACCGGCTTGACGGGTTGCGCCGCCGGTACCGGCGGCGCGGACACCACGCCCGGCGCACACCGCACCGTCGACGACGCCGGGACGGGAGGCGCGACCGCAGGTGTCGACGTCGCCGCACGTGCACTGCCCACCGGCGGCATCCCCGACTACCAGCTCGGCGGGTCGTACACGCCACCCGCCGGGGTGACGATCGTCGAGCGGGACAGCACGGCGAAGCCCGCTGCCGACGTGTACGGCATCTGTTACGTCAACGGGTTCCAGACGCAGCCGGAGGACCGGGCCTCCTGGCTGTCCGAGCACCCGGGAGCGGTCCTCCGCACGGCGGCCGGCAAGCCCGTCATCGACCCGGGCTGGCCGGACGAGCTCATCCTCGACACCCGGACCGCGAACGCCCGGGCCACGATCACCTCGGTGTTGACGCGGTCGATCGCCCGGTGCGCCGATCGCGGGTTCGACGCCGTCGAGTTCGACAACCTGGACTCGTGGACCCGCTCCGGTGGACGTCTGACCCGCTCGGGGAACCTCGCACTGGCGACGTCGCTCGTCCGGGTCGCCCACCAGCACGGCCTGGCCGCCGCACAGAAGAACACCCCGCAACTCGGCGTCGCCGGACGGGAGCGCACCGGGTTCGACTTCGCCGTCGCCGAGGAGTGCGTGCAGTACGACGAGTGCGCCGCTTACACGGACGTGTACGGGGCGCGGGTGATCGACGTCGAGTACGCGGACACGCTGCAGGGGAAGTGGTCCGCCGTCTGCTCGATGACCGACCGCCCGCGGATGACGATCCTCCGCGACCGGGAACTCGTCGCTGCCGGCGAGGACGGGTACGTCTTCCGCCACTGCTGAGCGGACCCGGACGGCCCCCGGGCGCCCCGGGGAGGCCTCGTGTCCAGCGCGGATGCGGTGGTGTGCGGGGCTACGCGGGCCAGGCGTCGTGCAGCGCGGCCGCCGTCTGGTCAGCCGACAGACCGGCCTCGCGGGCGGCCGTGACCAGGGCGGCCGCGGCGTGCGTCACCGAGTCGGGAACGGCGGCGGGGCGCACCACCCGGGTCCCCGCGCCGCGCGCGGTCTGCACGAGCCCCGCTTCCTCGAGCAGCTGATAGGCCTTCGCGACCGTCCCGGCGGCGAGCCCGAGTTCGGCGGCCAGTCCGCGGACGCTGGGCAGGCGCTCGCCGTCGACCAGGTACCCGGCGGCGATCTGGGCGGCGAGCTGCGAGCGGACCTGCTCGAAGGGCGGCACGCGGCCACCGGCGTCGATCGCGACGAATCCCGACATGCGGTCCACCCTAGGAGCCGTACCGCTCGCCGACGGGGACCGCCACGGGCAGGGTGTTGCCGGGAGGCGCGAGCGGGCACGCCCACGCCGGGTCGTACGCGCACGACGGGTTGTACGCGAAGTTGAAGTCGAGGACCAGCACGCCGTCGTCGCCACCCAGGTCGGAGCCCTTGATGGTGTCGATGAGGTAGCGCCCGCCGCCGTACGTGCCGCCCGGCTTGCCGGCGCTCGCGTCCTTCACGGGGACGAACAGCCCGCCCGCGTACCCGCCGTGCGCCCAGACGTCGAGCGAGCCCACGCCGGGGACCTGCACCACGCCGAGTCGGTCGAAGTGCACGATGCCGTCGGTGCCGGTCTCGACGTCGAGCACCCGTGGCTCGGCCTCCTCGATCCGGACGTGGAAGCGCCAGGCGGGGTCGTACGCCGGGAAGGGGAGCGAGGTGAACCCTGCGGCGTCCTCGGGGAGCAGCGGACTGGCCGGGTGTCCGGCGAACATCGCGTCGCGGCCCTCGCGCCACAGCGTGTGCGCCGCCTCGGGCTCGGGCGTGGCCCGGACCCGGCGGAAGAGGTCGAACGTCTCGCGACGCCAGTCAGCGGTGGCGAGGGCGGTGCGGACGCGGTCGGCGGTCTCCGTCTGGGTCACGTCGTCGAGCGTACGCTCACGCCCGCCAGGTGGGGGCGAGTGCGCGCATCCGGAACGCCCGCCACTGCCAGATGACCCACATGCCGGGCCAGAGCGCGACGCCGAGGAGCGCGGGGTGCGTGCGGTAGGTCAGGCGGTCGCGGAACAGGGTCCGGCCGTCGGGGAGCGCGGAGACGGCCATCCGGTGCCGCATGTCCATCCGGGCGAACAGGCCGCTCGTGCCGCCACCGCGGTCGACCTGGACCGGGACCCCGTCGGTCTGGTGCAGGTCGATGTCGACGTGGCTCGACCCACTCGGCACCAGGCCGAACGTCGACGCGCTGATCGGGTGCGGCTGATGCGGGGTCCAGTGCTCGGGGAACCCGGCGGGGTCGAGCGAGCGGTAGACGAGGAACGGCTTCGTGACGGCGACCATCACGGACGGCCGGAGGAGGGCGTCCCGGACGGCGTCGACGGGAGCGTCCAGGACGATGCGGAGACCGACGTGCATGCGGCGGACGCTACGCGGACGGGCTGGGGTCCGGCCGCGCACTCCCGCGGTGAGGGACGGGCCCGGGGTCAGGCGTGACGAGCCGAGCGGCGGCGCGCGCCCTCCGCCCGGTCGTGGCTGCGCAGACGTTCAGACAACGACAGCCGCACGGTCGGCCACTCCGACTGGATCACGGAGAACACCACGGTGTCACGAATGCTGCCGTCCCGCCCGATCGAGTGGTTCCGGATGATGCCGTCCTGCTTCGCGCCGAGCCCGCTGATCGCCGCACGGGACCGGGTGTTGTGCCAGTGCGTCCGGAACTCGACCGCGATGCACTGCCAGGTCTCGAACGCGTGCGAGAGGAGCAGCAGCTTCGCCTCGGTGTTGATGCCGGTGCGCTGTGACGACGCGGCGAGGAAGGTCCCCCCGACCTCGACCCGGCGGTTCTCACGGTCGAGGTCGAGGAACGTGGTGGCGCCGACGACCCGGCCCGTCGGGCGGTCCCGCACGGCGAAGGGCAGCATCCGGCCGGCGGCCTGCTCGGACAGGCGTCGAGCGATCTCGGTGTCCACCTGCGACGGCGCGGGGACGGACGTGTACCAGGCGCGCCAGAGGTCCCCGTCCGCGACCGCTGCCCGGAGGTCGTCCGCGTGCTCGAGCGACAGGGGCTCGAGCGTGACGCGGTCGCCGGTGAGGGTGGGCGCGGGGTCGGTCTCCATGGCATCGGATCGTACCGGCCGGCGCGGACACCGAGGCTGCGTGCGGGCCATCACATCCCGTGTGCACGCGACACACGGGATGCACGGTGCATCCAGCGACCGCCGCGCACCCGGGACGAGACGGCGGGCGCCCGCTCCCGTCTCGGTATCGTGTCGGGGTGCAGGAACGAGGGCAGCGGAGGTACCAGGTCCGGTTCGGCTGGGGTGCGGCGGGAGCGGCACGGATCGCCCCGGACGCGCACCTCCTCGTCTGGGTCGACGTCCTCCCGACCCTCGCAGCAGCAGCGGCACCGGACGGACACCGCGCGCCCCTCACGCAGCTGCCGGTCGGGCCGGAGGTCGTGCTCGGCCACCTGGGGAACGTGACGGCCGTCGCGGAACGGGTGCTGCGCCTCCAGGTCGACCGCGGCGACCGCTGCGTCGTGGCGGTCGTCGCTGCCGGTCACCTCGACGAGCCCGTCGGCGGCGGTGCGGCGGACGACGCCGGCGAGTTCCCCGACGTGCCCGCGGTGCCGGAGTTCGCGGTCGAGGACCTGCTCGCGGCGGGCGCCGTCGTCGACGCGCTCGTGACCACCGGGATCGACCACACCTCACCCGAGGCGGCGGCTGCCTGCGCGGCGTGGACGGGCCTCCGGCGGGCCGCGAGACACCTGGTGACCGCCTCCGAGTCGGCAGACGTACTCGGTGTCGAGCGGGTCCACGCGGCGCTCGCCGTCGGTCCGGAGCTCGTCACGCTACGGCCGTCCACCGAGCGGGCGTAACGTCCCGGTTCGATGCCGTCCCACCGACGGCGAAGAACGAGGAGTGAGCCATGCAGGCACTGATCGGTGACACCGTCATCGCGGAGGCCCCGGAGACGGACCTCATCCAGATCGAGGGCAACTGGTACTTCCCGCCGGCGAGCGTGAAGACCGAGCTCTTCAGCGAGAGCCCCACCCAGTACCACTGCCCGTGGAAGGGCGACACGCAGTACTGGACCGTGACCGTCGACGGGCAGCAGCACGTCGACAACGCATGGTCCTACCCGGAGCCGATCCCGACGTCGTTCGACCGTGTCGGCAAGGACTACAGCGGGTACGTGGCGTTCTGGAAGGACGTCGAGGTCTCCGAGTGAGCACCCGCGGCCGCACCGCACGTTCGTGCGGCGCGGCCGCGGCACCCTGGTCGCGTCACCCCGTGACGGTGAGCACGATCAGCGCGACGTTCAGCGCGACGATCACCGCCGCGATGAGCCACGCGAGCACCCGCGTCCCGACCGCGTTGACGTCGTCGCCCATGACGCTCCGCCGTGACGTGTAGGCCACCAGGGGCACGATCGCGAAGGCGATCCCGAAGCTCAGCACCACCTGGCTGATCACCAGCAGCTGCGTCGCGTCGTACTGCAGCGCCAGCAGGACGATCGCCGGTACGAGCGTCACGAGCCGCCGCACGACGAGCGGGACCCGGATGTGCAGCAGGCCGTGCATGATCTCCGCTCCGGCCATGCAGCCGACCGAGGTCGACGCGAGCCCGGACGCCAGCAGACCGATCGAGAAGAGCACCCCGACGACGGGGCCGACGTTCTCGGCGATGGCGTGCTGCGCTCCCGGGATCGAGTCGGTGCCCGACACCCCCTGCAGTGTGGCGGCGGCGAGGACGAGCATGCTGATGTTCACCCCGCCGGCGAGGACGAGCGCCAGCGCCACGTCCCACCGCGTGGCGAGCAGCACCCGTCGGCGTTCCGGACCCACCGGGGTGTCGCCGTGCCGGTCGCGGGCCAACGCCGAGTGCAGGTAGACGGCGTGCGGCATCACCGTCGCACCGAGCATCGACGCCGCGAGCAACACCGAGCCGGAGTCGGCGAACCGCGGCGCGATGCCCGCGAGCAGCGCCCCGGGGGAGACCTGCGCGAACAGCAGTCCCGCGCAGAACCCGATCGTCAGGACCGCGAGCATCGCCGTGACGACGGCCTCGAAGGTCCGGGCACCGCGGTGGTGCTGCAGCAGCAGGATCGCCATCGAGACCACGCCGGTGATCACGCCGCCGACCACGAGCGGGACGCCGAAGAGCAGGTGCAGGGCGAGGGCGCCGCCGATCACCTCGGCGACGTCGGTCGCGGCGGCGACGATCTCGGCCTGCGCCCAGAACAGCAGCCGGGGTGCGCGGCGCATCCGCAGACCGAGCAGTTCCGGCAGCGACTTCCCCGTGACGATGCCGAGCTTGGCGGAGAGGTACTGGACGACGACGGCACTCGCGTTCGCGGCGATCAGGACCCAGAGCAGCAGGTACCCGTAGCGGGCGCCGGCTGTCAGGTTCGCGGCGACGTTGCCGGGGTCGACGTAGGCGATCGCCGCGACGAACGCCGGGCCGAGGAGTCCGAGTCCGGTGGCACGACGACCGGGCGGGCGGTGGCCCACGACCGGGGCAGCGGTGTCCGTCATGCACCCACCATGCCAGAGCTTTCGGTTCGCCGAATCCAGACTTTCGACGTGCCGTCCGATCTCCGCGGATCTTCGGGGAGCGGGCCCCGAGCTCCGCTCAGACGGCCGCGCGCCGGGCCCGGTGGGCCCGGACCTTCGCGCGGTTGCCGCAGCGCTGCATCGAGCACCAGCGGCGCGTGCCGCCACGCGAGGAGTCGTAGAACACGAGGCCGCAGTCCGGCGCCGAACAGCGGCTCAGGCGTGCCGGCCGGCCGTCGGCCTCGACGTCGTCGAAACCGACCTCGGTGAGCAGGGCGACGGCGTCGCGCGCGACGCTCGACAGTGCCTGCGCCAGCCGCACCCGGTTCGCCCCGGCACGGCGTCGGCCACCCGGGAGGCTCGGGGGCACGTCCGGCAGGGCGGCGAACAGGTTCACCGTGTCGATGTCGTCCGGCACCGGCCGGGTCCGTCCGGTCCCGGCACGGAGGCCCGCCGCGACCGCGGTCCGTTCGGCGGCGGAGTCGGCGGGTGCCGGAGCGGCGGCGGTGGCCAGGCGGGCGATCGCGGCCCGGAGCGCGCGGGCGTCCTGCAGCTCACGGGCGGTCGCCCCGACGTCGATCGGTTCGGTGTGCAACCCGAGCCACTCGTCGAGGTCAGCGGGTGTAGCCAGCAGCTCGCCGAGGTGACCGCGGGGGCGTCGACGGTCCGGGTCGTCAGCGAACCCACCGGTGTGGGCGAAGTCCAGGGCGATCCGACCGGCGTCGAAGAACCACGAGGACCCGGCATCGGTCCGGATGTCCTGCCCTGTTCGCATCCGCCCAGGCTAACGGGTGCGCGGCGCGCCTCCGACACGATCTCCCGAAGCTGGGCTAGCCGTTCCGTTCCGGCGGTGCCAGGTGATGACGTTCCGCTCGTCGAACCGCCGACCGCAGCGCGCGCACGCCAGCGGGCGGGTGGGTGTGCGGTACCGGAAGTGCTCGTGCCCCGCGGGGCAGGTCCCCACCCACGGGGCCAGTTCGCTGGCGATCGGGCCGTCGTGCAGCCGCGAGCCCGTGTACCCGAGGCCCTGGGCCGTCCGCCGCCACGTGGGACCGTGCCCGGCGCGCGGCCCGCTCAGCGCGTGTGCGATCTCGTGCAGCAGCACCTGCTCGACGTCCTCCGGGGTGGAGCGGACCGCGAGGTGGCGGCTCACCGTGATCCGGCGTCGCGCGAAGTCGCACTGGCCGGCACGGGTCTTCGCGTTGTCGAACGCGAAGGCCCACGAGCCGTCGGGCAGGTGGTGCCCCATCAGCTCGGCGGCGCGGTTCCGCACGTGGTCGAGCGGGGTCACTCGTCCCGGTCCGTGCGGGACGGACGCGCCAGCCGACCCCAGAGCGAGTCGCCCTCGGTCCGCGCCGCGTCCGGGGCGCCGAGCACCCGACGCGGGGCCGGTGGGACCTGCGGCGCGGTCTCGGCCGGACGAGGTGCGGGCTCGGAGTCGGTGCGCACCGCGAAGTCGCGGGCGGTCCGCGGGCGTTCGGCCTCCGGTTCGACCGCGGGCTGCGTCATGGAGGCCCGGAGCGCGGCCTCGACGGCGGTCCGGAGCGCCTCGGTGCGCTCCGCCGGGGCGCCGGCAGCGCGGAACGCGTCGTACGACCGGCTGAGGACGGCGCGGGCCTCCTCGAAGCGGGACAGCTCGTAGAGGGACCAGCCCTCGAGTTCGGCGGCGGCGCCCTCGAGCTCCGGCCACTCCTCGGTCGCGGCGGTGTCCCGCGCCATCGAGGCCTCGGTCGCCGCACGTTCGTACCGTCCGAGGTCGTGCAGGATGTGGGCGCGGCGGATCCGGGCGGCCACCTTGTCCTGGCGTTCCCCGGTGAACATCGTCAGCCGGAACACCTCTTCGGCGACGGTCAGCGCCTCGTCCAGCCGTCCGAGCAGGCGGAGCAGCTCGGCGCGTTCGGCCAGGGCGTCGGTGCTGCGGCTCTGCCCGAGGTCGCGCAGGCGGTCCTGCACGGCCTGGACGTCGACGGCCGGGCGGAGGCTGACCGGCGCGAAGGTGCTGCCGGGGCTGACCCCGGCGGTCACCGGAGCGGCATGACGGGGCTCCCGGGCCTGGTCGGCACGGTCGTGGTCTCGGCGTTCTTCGGGCGGGAGGGACATCACGGTCGAGGGTATCCGCGTCGCCCCGGGAGGTGTCCGTGCCACGCGCACGAACGCGGACGGCCCGCCCCGGATGCACCGGGACGGGCCGTGCTCGGGAGTGCTGCTGGTCACATCCCGTTGAAGGAGCTGGCGGCGACGGCGATGTACACGGCACCGGCCACGACGGAGGCCAGGACGGCGAGGACGATCGCCAGGACACCCCAGAGCCGACCGCGCTTCGCGACGACCGCGACGATGCCCTGCACGATCGCCCACAGGCCGAAGACCGACCCGACGAGCATGAGGACGGCGCCGGTGCCGAGTCCTGCCATCGCCTCCGGGTCCTGCATGAGTTGACGCTGGAGCTCCTGCGAGTCGGCGGGGTTGCCGGATCCGCCGTTCTGCGCGTAGTCCTGCAGCAGCTGACTGCTCGACAGGGCGGTACCGAGCATGACGCCGCCGATCACGCCGATCACGAGCGCGATGACGGCTGCGGCGAACGCGATGAGGCCGACGGTCTTCTTCTTCTTCGCGGGCTCCTCGTACGAGTGCCAGGCGGGCGCCCCGCCGTGCTGCTGCTGGTTGCCGTACTGCTGCGGCTGCCCGTACTGCTGCTGCCCGTACTGCTGGTCCTGCGGCTGCCCGTACTGCTGCTGCCCGTGCTGTGTCGGCTGGCCCCACTGCGGTGCCGACTGCTGCTGCCCGTACTGCTGTGTCGGCTGGTCCTCGTACCGCGGCGCTCCGCCCTGCTCCGGGCTGACACGCTCGCCGTAGCGCGGCTGCTGGTCGTTGCGATCGTCGTTGGTCATCGGCGGCCTCCTCGTGGTGTGCGGTCGCGCGCTGGCGCGGCGTGCTCAGCCCATCTTGGCAGCGTCCCCCGCGCGGGGTACGGCCAGGAGGTGATCCGCAGCCGGGGCTCAGGCGCCGAAGACCGACCGGTTCGGTTCGGGCGACCCGACGGCCGTGGTGTCGGTGACGATGGGTGCCCCCGCGATGAAGGACCGCAGCTCGTCACCGTGGACGACCTTGCTCGGCAGCGGATCGGACGAGTACCGCCGGGGCATGTCGGCGATCGGCAACTCGCCGGGGGAGCCGAGCAGCACGATGTTGCCGAAGCGTCGACCCTTCAGCATCCCGGTGTCCGCGACCGCCGCCACCGCGGGCAACACCGACTGCAGCGTCGCCGCCTGCCCGCGGGCGAACGCCAGTCCGGCACCGTCCGCGACGTTCACCGCGACCATGCCGGTCGGCGACAGGAACGACGCCACGGAGCGGTAGAACTCCACGCTCGTGACGTGCGCGGGCGTGCGTGCTCCCGAGAACACGTCCACGACGGCCAGGTCCACCGTGCCGCGGAGCCCGGCGGGCAGCTTCTCGAGCACCTCGCGGGCGTCGCCGTACCGCACCCGGATCGACGCACCGCGGGGGAAGGGCAGGGCGTCCCGGACGTGGTCGACCAGGTCCCGTTCGAGCTCGATGACCTGCTGCCGGGAACCCGGCCGGGTCACCGCCACGTACCGGGGGAGCGTCAGCGCGCCGGCGCCCAGGTGCAGCGCCGTCACCGGCCCCGGCGGCAGCAGGTCGATCGCGTGCCCGATCCGCCGGATGTACTCGAACGCCAGGTGCGTCGGGTCCTCGAGGTCGACGTGCGACTGCGGCGTCCCGTCCACCACCAGGGTGAACGACCCCGGACGGTGTCGGTCCGGTTCGACGACCGCGTACCCCGCACCCACCCGGAACCCGTCGAACGCATCAGCCATGCGTCCATGGAACACCACCCGGACCCCTGCCCGGTCCCCACCCGTGGGTGGTGGGCCGGCGGACGCGGCCTCGCGACGATGGGACCACCGGCAGGGAACACCCCGCCGGACACGACCGGGAGGCTCACCCCATGTCCGTCCAGCTCCTCACGAACACCGTCATCGGACTCGCACTCGTCGGGTACCTCGCCTGGAAGCAGGCCACCTGGCGGTACCTCGACCCGGCACGGATCTGGCGCGGCCCGGTCGTGATGGCCGGCATCGGCATCGTGGTCCTCGCCCAGAGCGCCGCCACGATCGACAGCCAGGACGTCGTCTTCCTCGGCATCGAGGCGCTGCTCTCCGTCGGCATCGGCCTCGCGATGGGCAGCCGCACCCGCTTCCGGACCGTCGGCACCCCCGACGGGAAGGGACGCACCCTGCAGTCCCGCACCGGCTGGGTCGGTGCCGGCCTCTGGATCGCCCTCATCGTCGTCCGGATCGGCCTCGACGTCGTCGGAGCCCGCCTCGGCGCACACCTGCTCACCTCGACCGGCGTCATCCTCCTCATGCTCGCCGTCAACCGCGCCGCACGGGCCCTGGTCGTCGACCAGCGCCTCCAGCACGACGCCCGCACCGCCCGCGGCATGATGGTGTGATGAGCGACCTCCGCGGCCCCGAGGGGCGTGACGCCGGGACCGACTCCGCACGGGGCCGGTCCCGCGCCGGGCTGTCCGTCGGGCTCACCGCGATCGGCATCGTCGTCGTCGCCTTCTGGTTCGTCCGGAACGGCGTCGCCCAGGAACTCCCCGTCTGGGTCTGGGGTGGCGGTGCCGTGGCGCTCGCCGCGTGGGCGGTCCGCGAGTACGGCCCACCCCGCGTCGTCGTGCCCTCGGCCGTGCTGATGGTCGCCGCGGGGTCGCTCGCGGTCGTCCACACCGACGGACTCCTGCTCGTCCCGGTCATCATCGGGCTCGTGGTCCTCGGAGCCGCGCCGACCCTCCCCGGCTGGGCTGCCGTCCTCGCCGCACTCGCCGCCGTGGTCGTCGTCGCCGGGATCGCGACGGTCGTCGGCACATCGATCGCCCTGGTCCTCGGTGTCGCCCTCGGCCTGGCACTCGGCGTCGTGATCGGCATGAGCCGCCGACAGCTCCGGATTGCGGAGGAACAGACGCGCGTCCTCGAGGAGCAGGCCCGCCAGGCCGACCGCGACCAGCAGCGTGCCCGCCTGCTCGCCGACCGGGCGCGGGTCGCCCGGGACGTGCACGACGTCCTCGCGCACTCGCTCGGCGGACTCGTCCTGCAGCTCGACGCGGTGGAGGCCCTGCTCGAGGTCGGCCGGGTCGACGACGCCCGACGGCGCGCGACCGATGCCCGCGCGCTCGCCGCCGACGGGCTCGCCGAGGCACGTCGGGCCGTCCGCGCCCTCCGCGACGACCTGCCCGACGCCGACGCCGACGTCGACGTCGACGCCGACACGGACACGGAGACCGCCGTCGCCCAGGGTGACCCCTCGTCCGACGAGAGCAGTGCGCCGGAGTCGGCACGGGCCTCCCGGCCGGCCGGCGACGGCATCGCCGCCCTGGTCGACGCGCACCGCTCCTTCGGTGGCACCGCGGTCGTGCAGGGCGACCTGGACCTGCCCGACGTCGACGAGCGCACCCGCGCGGTCGTCGTGGCCGGCGTCCGGGAGGCCCTCAGCAACGCCCGCAGGCACGCTCCCGGCCGCCCCGTGTCCCTGTCCGTCATCCGGGACGGCGACGCCGTGGACGTCGTGGTCGCGAACCCGGTCGCCGCGGACGGACACGGCCTGCTCGGGATGCGCGAGCGCTTCGAAGAGCTCGGCACCGACGCGACCGTCGAGGCGGAGCGGTCCGACGGCGAGTTCGTCGTCGCGATGCACGTGCCCGTCGCCCAGGTCGCCGACCCGCCCGGCGTCGACGGAACGACCGGCCGGACCTCGTGACGATCCGGGTCCTCGTCGCCGACGACCAGGCGATCGTCCGCGACGGACTGGTGACGGTGCTCTCGCTCGTCGACGACCTGGACGTCGTGGGCGAAGCCGAGGACGGCGCGGCCGCCGTCGCGATGGTCGAGGCGCTCACGCCGGACGTCGTGCTCATGGACCTGCGGATGCCCGTCCTCGACGGGGCGGCGGCGACCGGGCGGATCACCGCAGGACACCCGCAGGTCGCGGTCCTCGTGCTGACCACGCACGCGGACGACGACTCGATCCTCACCGCACTCGCCGCAGGGGCCCGCGGGTACCTGACGAAGGATGCCGGCCGCGCCGAGATCGCCACCGCGATCCGTTCGGTGGCCTCCGGGCAGACCACGTTCGACGCGACCGTCGGGGCGAAGGTGCTGGCGCGGCTCGCCGCTGGTGCGGCCGGTGTCGGTGCTGCTGCCGAGGCAGACGACGGTGCCGGTGCGTGGCGGGACCTCCGGCAGCGGTTCCCGGGGCTGACCCCGCGCGAGGCCGACGTGCTGAGCCGGATCGCCGACGGCCGGACGAACCCGGAGATCGCCGCCGAGCTGTTCCTGACCGTGCCGACCGTGAAGTCCTACGTCAACCAGGTCTTCGCGAAGCTCGGCGTCCGGACCCGGGCGGAGGCGGTCGCCCGCGTCCTGCGCTGACCGGCCGGGCTCGTCGTACCGCGCTTTTCGATGCTTCTGCATCGACTGACAGGGGACGTCAAGCCTCGCGACGTACCGTGGTGCGGTCCTCACGACGACGAGCGACGCGACCGCGGGTCCCCACCGACCGGTCGTGCCCGTCGTCCCGGTCCCTCGGGCGTCCCCGCAGGGGTCCGACCCGGACGCCTGCCCGACGACGAGCCCCGCTCCCGTCGCGGGTCTCGACGACGTGCTCCGCGTCCACCCGTACCGCTGCACCGCGCACCGCTGCACCGAGCGTTGCACCACGCACCGCTGCAGACGCACCGCCGCACGACGTCCGGGCCCCGCGCCCGAAGGAGCACCCCATGACCGCCGACACCATGTCCGTCCCCGTCCGACCGAGCCGACCGGACCGGTCGCCGACGTCCGCTCGGGACCAGGTGCGGAGCACGGCGGGGCCGAGCCGTGCCTCCCGTCCGCTCGTCGACGACCACCAGGGTGCGCCGGCCTGGATGCGCGTCGTCGGCGGGGTCGTCCTGGCCGCCGGGCTGGCGCTCACCGCAGCCGTCCTCGGCTGGCCCGGGGACGCGCCGGAGTCGGCGCTCGTGATCCCCGGCCTCGTCGCGGTCGTCGTCGGGGTCCTGGCGCTGGTCGCCCGGGCCGGCCTGACCGTCACCGAGGACGCCGTCGTCCTGCACTTCCGCCCGCTCCCGCGGCGGCGCATCGCCCGGCGCAGCATCACGGCCGTCCGGGTGATCGAGGCGGACGCGCACACCTACGGCGGCCTCGGGTTGCGGATCGGTCGTCGTCGCCGGGCCCTCGTGCTCACGCCGGGACCCGGTGTGGAGATCACCGATGTTTCGGGACGGACGACGTTCGTGCGGAGCGACCGGCCGCAGGAGGCGGTGCGGGCGCTGGACGGCGCCGCTGTCGACAGCACTGTCGACGGCGCTGCCACGGGTCCTGGTGGCCGTCCCGGCGGGCCTGCAAGGCCCTCTACCGGGGAATGAGACCGGTCGCCCGGGGCTTATACACGTCGGACTCGATCTCGGTCAAGCCAGGGACTGGACAGCGCACTGTCGAGCCACCTATGATGACAGTTCGCGCTCCCTGGCATCCGTGTCGTCATATTGCGGTCGACCGAGTTCCACGAAGACGCCTCTCAGCAGGTGCTTCGCTGAACACGCCTGGTGATGCCGGTCCCGTATATGGCGGCGGGACCCGCTCACCGATCATCCCACACGCGGCTCCGGACCCGGAGCACACCGTACTCGTGTCCTGATCACCGGGTTGCGCCGAGCGATCAATCCACTCACCTACACACTGCTTCGTCAGTGTCGGCCCGACGGGGCCTACCGGAGGTCACACCCTTGGCTGCTGCGCCCAACGCATCCACCAACCCCAAGAACGGTCGCAACCACTCGCGACTCTCGTTCGCCAAGATCACGGACACCCTCACGGTTCCTGATCTGCTCGCCCTCCAGACGGAGAGCTTCGACTGGCTCGTCGGCAACGACGCATGGAAGGCCCGCCTCGCCGAAGGGCAGGAGCAGGGTCGTACCGACCTCGCGCTGCACTCCGGCCTCGAGGAGATCTTCGAGGAGATCTCCCCGATCGAGGACCTCGGCGAGACCATGCAGCTCTCGTTCACGTCCCCGGAGCTCGAGGACCCGAAGTACTCCATCGACGACTGCAAGGAGCGTGGCAAGACCTACGCTGCTCCGCTCTACGTCAACGCCGAGTTCATGAACCACATGACCGGTGAGATCAAGACGCAGACGGTCTTCATGGGTGACTTCCCGCTCATGACCGAGCGCGGCACCTTCATCATCAACGGCACCGAGCGTGTCGTCGTCTCGCAGCTCGTCCGCTCGCCGGGCGTGTACTTCGAGCGCCAGCAGGAGAAGACGTCCGACAAGGACATCTACTCGGCTCGTATCATCCCCTCCCGTGGCGCCTGGCTCGAGTTCGAGATCGACAAGCGCGACCAGGTGGGCGTGCGCATCGACCGCAAGCGCAAGCAGTCCGTGACCGTCTTCCTCAAGGCCCTCGGCCTGACGAGCGAAGAGATCATGGAGGAGTTCCAGGGCTTCGCGTCCATGGAGTCGACCCTCGAGAAGGACGCCGTCCTCACGAAGGAAGAGGCGCTCAAGGACATCTACCGCAAGCTGCGTCCGGGCGAGCAGGTCGCTGCCGAGGCCGCGCGTGCGCTCCTCGACAACTTCTACTTCAACTCGAAGCGCTACGACCTGGCCAAGGTCGGTCGCTACAAGCTCGACCGCAAGCTCGGCATCGACGCCCCGCTGTCCGACTCGGTGCTCACCGTGCAGGACATCGTCGCGACGATCAAGTACCTGGTGTCCCTGCACGCGGAGCGCACCCACATGGACGGCGTCCGTGACGGTGAGCCGGTCCAGCTCCGCCTCGACGTGGACGACATCGACCACTTCGGCAACCGTCGCATCCGCGCGGTCGGCGAGCTGATCCAGAACCAGGTCCGCACCGGTCTGTCCCGCATGGAGCGCGTCGTCCGCGAGCGCATGACCACGCAGGACATCGAGGCCATCACGCCGCAGACGCTCATCAACGTGCGTCCCGTCGTCGCCGCGATCAAGGAGTTCTTCGGGACGTCCCAGCTGTCGCAGTTCATGGACCAGAACAACCCGCTCGCGGGTCTGACGCACAAGCGTCGCCTCTCGGCCCTCGGCCCGGGTGGTCTGTCCCGTGAGCGTGCCGGCGTCGAGGTCCGCGACGTCCACCCGTCGCACTACGGCCGCATGTGCCCGATCGAGACCCCGGAAGGCCCGAACATCGGCCTGATCGGTTCACTCGCGTCGTTCGGTCGGATCAACTCGTTCGGTTTCATCGAGACCCCGTACCGTCGCGTCGTCGACGGCGAGGTCACGAAGACCATCGACTACCTGACCGCTTCGGAAGAGGACGAGTTCGTCGTCGCGCAGGCCAACGCCCCGCTGACGAACGACTTCCACTTCGCCGACGACAAGGTGCTCGTCCGCAAGAAGGGCGGAGAGGTCGAACTCGTCGCCCGCGACGAGGTCGACTACATGGACGTCTCGCCGCGCCAGATGGTGTCGGTCGCGACCTCGCTCATCCCGTTCCTCGAGCACGACGACGCGAACCGCGCCCTCATGGGTGCGAACATGCAGCGCCAGGCCGTGCCGCTCCTCCGCTCCGAGTCGCCGCTCGTCGGTACCGGCATGGAGGGCTACACCGCCATCGACGCCGGTGACGTCGTCACCGCCGACAAGGCCGGTGTCGTCTCCGAGGTCTCGGCCGACGCCGTGACCCTGCAGCTCGACGAGGGTGGCACGCAGACCTTCTACCTGCGCAAGTTCGACCGCTCGAACCAGGGCACCAGCTACAACCACCGCGTGATCGTCAGCGCCGGTGAGCGTGTGGAGCAGGGCGAGGTCATCGCCGACGGCCCCGCGACGGAGAACGGCGAGCTCGCGCTCGGCAAGAACCTCCTCGTCGCGTTCATGCCGTGGGAGGGCTACAACTACGAGGACGCGATGATCCTGTCGCAGAACCTCGTGAAGGACGACACGCTCTCCTCGATCCACATCGAGGAGTACGAGGTCGACGCCCGCGACACGAAGCTCGGCAAGGAAGAGATCACCCGCGACCTGCCGAACGTCAGCCCGGACCTCCTGGCCGACCTCGACGAGCGCGGCATCATCCGGATCGGTGCCGAGGTCCGCCCCGGCGACATCCTGGTCGGCAAGGTCACGCCGAAGGGCGAGACCGAGCTGTCCGCGGAAGAGCGCCTGCTCCGTGCCATCTTCAACGAGAAGTCGCGCGAAGTCCGCGACACCTCGCTCAAGGTGCCCCACGGTGAAGAGGGCACGATCATCGGCGTCAAGGTGTTCGACTCGCAGGACGGCGACGACGAGCTCGGCTCGGGCGTCAACCAGCGCGTGGTCGTCTACATCGCCCAGAAGCGCAAGATCACCGCGGGCGACAAGCTCGCCGGCCGCCACGGCAACAAGGGCGTCATCTCGACGATCCTGCCCGTGGAGGACATGCCGTTCCTCGCGGACGGCACCCCGGTGGACATCGTCCTCAACCCGCTCGGCGTCCCCGGTCGCATGAACTTCGGCCAGGTCCTGGAGATCCACCTCGGGTGGCTCGCCAAGCAGGGCTGGCAGGTCGAGGGCATCCAGGAGTGGGCCGAGAACCTGCCGGAAGCCGCGCACAGCGCAGCCCCCGGCACGAAGGTCGCCACGCCGGTGTTCGACGGTGCGTACGAGCGCGAGATCGAGGGCCTCCTCGACTCCACGCTCCCGAACCGTGACGGCGAGCGCCTGATCGGTTCCTCGGGCAAAGCACAGCTCTTCGACGGCCGCTCCGGCGAGCCGTTCCCGGAGCCCGTGTCGGTCGGCTACATGTACATCCTGAAGCTGCACCACCTGGTCGACGACAAGATCCACGCTCGTTCGACCGGCCCGTACTCGATGATCACGCAGCAGCCGCTGGGTGGGAAGGCGCAGTTCGGTGGACAGCGCTTCGGCGAGATGGAGGTGTGGGCGCTCGAGGCATACGGTGCCGCGTACGCCCTCCAGGAGCTCCTGACGATCAAGTCCGACGACATCCTCGGCCGCGTGAAGGTCTACGAGGCGATCGTCAAGGGCGAGAACATCCAGGAGCCCGGCATCCCGGAGTCGTTCAAGGTCCTCATGAAGGAGATGCAGTCGCTCTGCCTGAACGTCGAGGTCCTCTCGGCGGACGGCCAGGCGGTCAGCCTGCGCGACACGGACGACGAGGTCTTCCGTGCCGCTGAAGAGCTCGGCATCAACATCTCCTCGCGGTTCGAGTCGTCGTCCGTCGACGACATCTGATCCCGCCCGCTGAACACGTTTCGAACCAGCAAGAGAGAAGAACATTGCTCGAAGCAACTTCCTTTGACGCCATTCGGATCGGCCTCGCTACCGCCGAGGACATCCGCCAGTGGTCGTACGGCGAGGTCAAGAAGCCGGAGACGATCAACTACCGCACCCTGAAGCCCGAGAAGGACGGTCTGTTCGGCGAACAGATCTTCGGTCCGTCCCGCGACTGGGAGTGCGCCTGCGGCAAGTACAAGCGAGTCCGGTTCAAGGGCATCGTCTGCGAGCGCTGCGGCGTCGAGGTCACCAAGTCCTCGGTCCGTCGTGAGCGCATGGGCCACATCGAGCTCGCCGCACCCGTCACGCACATCTGGTACTTCAAGGGCGTCCCGTCGCGCTTGGGCTACCTGCTGGACATGGCCCCGAAGGACCTCGAGAAGGTCATCTACTTCGCGGCGTACATGATCATCAGCATCGACGAGGAGGGCCGTCACGCTGACATGCCCGGCCTCGAGAACGAGATGCGCCTCGAGATCAAGAACCTCGAGAACCAGCGCGACTCGATCATCGCCGACCGCCTCAAGAAGCTCGAGGACGACCTCGCAGCGCTCGAGGAAGAAGGCGCCAAGGCCGACGTGAAGCGTCGGACCAAGGACACCGCCGAGAAGGAGATGTCCCAGGTCCGCAAGTCCTTCGACGAGGACATCACCCGTCTCGAGCGTGTGTGGGAGGACTTCCGCAACCTCAAGGTGGGCGACCTCAAGCCCGAGGACGCCGTCTTCCACGAGCTGCAGGACCGCTTCGGGATCTACTTCGACGCCTACATGGGTGCCGAGGCGATCAAGCTGCGGCTCGAGGCCTTCGACCTGGCCGCCGAGGCCGAGGCGCTGCGTCTGCAGATCGCCGAGGGCAAGGGCCAGAAGAAGATCCGTGCGATCAAGCGTCTGCGCGTCGTCAGCTCCTTCCTCGCCACCGGCAACTCGCCGGCAGCGATGGTGCTCGACGTCGTGCCGGTCATCCCGCCGGAACTGCGCCCGATGGTGCAGCTCGACGGTGGCCGCTTCGCCACGTCGGACCTCAACGACCTCTACCGTCGTGTGATCAACCGCAACAACCGTCTCCGCCGCCTGCTCGACCTCGGTGCTCCCGAGATCATCGTGAACAACGAGAAGCGCATGCTGCAGGAAGCGGTCGACGCGCTGTTCGACAACGGTCGTCGTGGGCGCCCCGTCACGGGTACCGGCAACCGCGCCCTCAAGTCCCTGAGCGACATGCTCAAGGGCAAGCAGGGTCGTTTCCGCCAGAACCTGCTCGGCAAGCGCGTCGACTACTCGGGTCGTTCGGTCATCATCGTCGGCCCGCAGCTCAAGCTCCACCAGTGCGGTCTGCCCAAGCAGATGGCGCTCGAGCTGTTCAAGCCGTTCGTCATCAAGCGCCTGATCGACCTGT
This sequence comes from Curtobacterium sp. MCPF17_047, assembly GCF_003234045.1. Classification (NCBI taxonomy): domain Bacteria; kingdom Bacillati; phylum Actinomycetota; class Actinomycetes; order Micrococcales; family Microbacteriaceae; genus Curtobacterium; species Curtobacterium sp. MCPF17_047. The sequence goes on from NZ_QKSF01000001.1 coordinate 374,259, forward strand.
CGCACGCGCAGAACATCAAGTCGGCCAAGCGCATGGTCGAGCGTTCGCGTGCCCAGGTCTGGGACGTGCTCGAGGAGATCATCCGCGAGCGCCCCGTGCTGCTGAACCGTGCGCCCACGCTGCACCGTCTCGGCATCCAGGCGTTCGAGCCGCAGCTCGTCGAGGGCAAGGCCATCCAGCTCCACCCGCTGGTCTGTGCCGCGTTCAACGCCGACTTCGACGGTGACCAGATGGCCGTGCACCTGCCGCTGTCGGTCGAGGCCCAGGCCGAGGCCCGCATCCTGATGCTCGCCTCGAACAACATCCTCAAGCCGTCCGACGGCCGTCCGGTGACCCTGCCCGCACAGGACATGATCATCGGTCTGCACCACCTCACGACCGTCCGCGAGGGCGCCGTGGGTGAGGGCCGTTCGTTCTCCTCGGTCGCCGAGGCGATCATGGCGAAGGACCAGAACACGCTGCACCTCAACGCGATGGTGAAGATCCGCATGTCGGGTGTCCACTTCGCCGAGGGTGAAGCACCCGAGGGCTACGAGGTCGGTCAGTCGATCCTCCTCGAGACCACCCTCGGCCGTGCGCTCTTCAACGAGACCCTCCCGACGGACTACCCGTTCGTCCAGAAGGTCACCGACAAGGGCACGCTCTCCGCGATCGTCAACGACCTCGCCGAGCGCTACTCCAAGACCGAGACGGCCGCCGCGCTCGACCGGATCAAGGACGCCGGCTTCTACTGGGGCACCCGCTCCGGTGTGACCGTCGCCCTCTCGGACGTCGTGACGCCTCCTCGCAAGAAGGAGATCATCGCGGGCTACGAGATCCAGGCCGCCAAGGTCCAGGGTGAGTTCGACAAGGGTCTGATCACCGACGCGGAACGTCGCGCCGACCTGATCAAGATCTGGACCGAGGCCACCAACGAGATCGCGCAGGAGATGCGGGACAACTTCCCCATCGACAACACCATCAACCGCATGGTGTCCTCGGGTGCTCGTGGTAACTGGCTGCAGGTGCGCAACATCGCCGGTATGCGTGGTCTGGTGAGCAACCCGAAGGGTGACATCATCGCCCGCCCGATCATCAACTCGTACCGCGAGGGCCTGACCGTGGCGGAGTACTTCATCGCCACGCACGGTGCTCGCAAGGGTCTGGCGGACACGGCTCTCCGTACCGCCGACTCGGGGTACCTGACCCGTCGTCTCGTGGACGTGTCGCAGGACGTCATCATCCGTGAGGACGACTGCGGGACGACCCGTGGCCTCGAGCTGCCGATCGCGACGATGGGTGCCGACGGCAAGCTCGTCCGCGACCCGCGCGTCGAGAACACCGTCTACTCGCGCACCCTCGCGACCGAGGCCGTCGACGCCTCGGGCACCGTGGTGGCCGAGGGCGGCGAGGACGTCGGTGACGTCCTCCTCGACAAGCTGCTGGCCGCCGGGGTCGAGAGCATCAAGGTGCGCTCGGTCCTGACCTGCGAGTCGGCCGTCGGTGTCTGCGCGCAGTGCTACGGCCGGTCGCTCGCCACGGGCAACCTGGTCGACATCGGTGAGGCTGTGGGCATCATCGCCGCCCAGTCCATCGGTGAGCCCGGTACCCAGCTGACGATGCGTACCTTCCACACGGGTGGTTCGGCCTCGGCCGACGACATCACGCAGGGTCTGCCCCGCGTGACCGAGCTCTTCGAGGCTCGCACCCCGAAGGGCGCGTCCCCGATCGCCGAGGCCCCCGGCCGCGCCACGATCGAGGACACGGACAAGGGTCGTCGGATCATCCTCACGCCGGACAACGGCGACGAGCCGTTCATCTACCCGGTGCTCAAGCGTGCGACCCTCCTCATCGAGGACGGCCAGCACGTCGAGCTCGGCGAGCAGTTCATCGCCGGCACCGTCGACCCGAAGGAAGTCCTGCGGGTCAAGGGTGTCCGAGAGGTCCAGAAGCACCTGGTCAACGGTGTGCAGGACGTCTACGGCTCGCAGGGTGTGCCGATCCACGACAAGCACATCGAGGTCATCGTCCGCCAGATGCTCCGCAAGGTCACCGTCGTCGACCACGCCGACACCGACCTGCTGCCGGGCGAGCTCGTCGACCGGTCGCGCTACAACGCGATCAACCGGGCGGCGCTGCAGGAGGGTCGCAAGACCGCCTCGGCTCGCCAGGAGGTCATGGGCATCACCAAGGCGTCCCTCGCGACCGAGTCGTGGCTGTCCGCCGCGTCCTTCCAGGAGACCACCCGCGTCCTGACGCAGGCGGCCATGGAGGGCAAGCAGGACCAGCTCGTCGGCCTCAAGGAGAACGTCATCATCGGTAAGCTCATCCCCGCCGGGACGGGCCTCAGCCGGTACCGCGACGTCGACGTGAACGCGACGGAAGAAGCGAAGGCGGAGCGGTACCCGAACCGCATCTTCGCGGACGACTCGTCGTTCTCGGACGCCGACCTGAGCTTCGTCGACTTCGACAGCTTCTCGTCGGACGACTTCACGCCGGGTACGTACAACTGAACCGAGTGAGTCCCTGAGGAGGGCCCCGCATCCAGTCGGATGCGGGGCCCTTCCGCTGTCGCGGGGGAGACGCCGGACGGGAGGCACGGGGCGGGCCCGCCACGGGCCTCCCGTCCGGATCCGGCCCGGTCCTAGACGGAGCGACCGGCGTCGCTGTCGCGCCCGCCGGAACCACGGCCGCTCTCGTCGGCGAGCGAGTACAGGCTCAGGACGTTGCCGTCGGGGTCGCGGGCGTCGAACCAGTCGACGGCTCCGTCGACGCACTCGACCGGTCCGACGTCGATCCCGAGGGCTGCGATCCGGGCGTGCTGCGCCACGACGTCGTCGACGCCGAAGCGGACGATGACGGGGTTGTCGTCGGCGTCCGGGTCCTCGAGGAGCTGGATCCAGATGCCGCCGACCTCGTACTCGGCGACGCCCTCGGTGGGCTCGAGATCGGGCTCGACCCGTTCGAACACCGCGCCGTACCAGAGGCAGGAGGCCTCCAGGTCGGTGACGGGCAACCCCACGGTCACGCTCGTGATGTCCATGTCTCATCATGGTCCGTCGATGCCCGGTGCGTCGAGGGGTAGGGCATGCTGTGAGGATGGCGACGCTGCGCGAACGGGTCACGGCTCCGGCTCACCTCGATGTCCCGACCCCGGTCGGTGGCCTGACGTTCCGGCCGGCCACGATGGCCGACCTGCCGGAGGTGCACGGCATCGCCCTCGAGTCGGCTGCGGTCGACGAGCCGCACGCGCATCCCTCCACGGAGGACTTCGTGCACCGGCTGTCCACAGAAGGGCTCGACCCCGAGCGTGACACGGTGGTCGGCATCGATGCTGAGGGGCATGTGCACGCCTACGCCATCGTCATCCCGGTCCCGACGCGGGACACCGCCGCCCGGGTCATCCTCGGCGGTTCGGTGCGCCCCGCGCACCGCGGACGGGGGATCGGCCGACGGTTGCTCGCGTGGCAGACCGGGCGGGCACGGCAGCACCTCGCCGGGCTCGACCTCGACCTGCCCGGTGCCATCGACCTCACCGCTCCGAAGGGATCGTCGACACTCGCGCTCGCTGCGCACGCCGGACTGCACCCGGTGCGGACGTGGCTCGACATGCAGGTCGTCCTGGACGACGCGGATGCGCCCTGGCGGCAGTCCGTGCCGCCGCTGCCCGAGGGGCTCGTACTGCGCGCGGCGACGGTGGCCGACGTCGAGCCGATGCGCGCGGCCAAGAACGACGCCTTCCGCGACCACTGGGGCTCACAGCCGATGGTGGAAGCGGACTGGCGCGGGTACCTCACGGCGGAGAAGAGCCGGTTGGACCTGTCGCGCGTCGTGGTGGACGAGCACGGGGACGTCCTGGCCTTCACCGTCGTCGAGTCCGACCCCGGCGCCTTCGCTGCCCGCGGTCGGAGCTTCGGGTACCTCCACTGGGTCGGTGTCGTCCGTCGCGCACGCGGTCGTGGCCTCGCCCCGCTGGTGCTCGGGGCGACCCTCGACGCCGTCCGTGACGCCGGCCTCTCCGCAGCGTCGCTCGAGGTCGACGCCGAGAACCCGAGCGGTGCCGTCGCGCTGTACGAACGGTTCGGCTTCGTCGCGGGGACCGCGACCATCACGACCTCGATGGCCCTCTAACAACCGAGCTCGGAACTCGATACCCGCGGGTACCCCTGTTCTGGGTCCAGTCAGGACCCCGCCGCCCCCTCCTTCTGGGACTGCTCTGCGCAGCGACACCGGACGTACCGTGGTCGAGCGCCGCAACCCTGGCGGCGCCCACCGAACCACGCCGATCCGTCGCGCGCGCAAGCAAGGAGGTACAGGGCACATGGCAACCCTGTCCGAGATCCTGATCCTCAACGGCGCCCTCCCGATCGAGTACCTCGACGCGATGACCGGTCACGAAGACGTCGACGAGCAGGCGATCCGCTCACTCGTCGAGCAGGGCGTCGTGAGCGAGGCGCAGTACATCACCGCGCGTGCGGCGTCGCACAACTCGAAGACGGTCCCGTTGACCGACTACCCGGTCGACGGCACGGCCGTCTCGGTCCTGCCCGCTCCGCTCTGCCGTCGGCACTCGGTGCTCGGCATCGGCTTCGAGGGCGAGACCCTCGTGCTCGCAATGGTCAACCCGGCCAACGTCCTGGCGATCGACGACGCACGCACCGCCTCGGGCCGGCCGATCAAGCCGCTGCAGGTCGACGAACGTGACCTGCAGTCCGCCTTCGAACGCTACCTGCGCGCCGACGACGAGCTCAACGACCTCACCTCCTCGCTCGAAGAAGAGGCGCGCACCACCGAGCAGCAGGCCGACATCGGCGACGGCTCACTCGACGACGTCCCGATCGTCCGGTTCGTCAACCTGCTCGTGTCGCAGGCGATCCAGGACCACGCGTCCGACATCCACATCGAGCCCGGCGAGCACGAGGTCCGGGTCCGCTACCGCATCGACGGCGTCCTGCACGAGATGAGCCCGGCGCCGAAGAACATCCAGAACGGCGTCATCAGCCGTCTCAAGATCATGAGCGACATCGACATCGCCGAGCGACGGAAGCCCCAGGACGGCCGCATGTCCGTCCGGCACGGTGGCCGCCAGATCGACCTCCGAGTGGCGACGCTGCCGACGGTGTGGGGCGAGAAGGTCGTCATGCGGATCCTCGACAACACGAACACGTCGTTGACCCTCAAGGACCTCAACCTGCTCGACCGGAACGCCGCGGCCTACCAGCGCTCCTACTCGAAGCCGTACGGCATGATCCTGGTCACCGGCCCGACCGGCTCCGGAAAGTCGACCACGCTCTACACGACGCTCAACGCCGTCGCGAAGCCCGAGATCAACGTCATCACCGTCGAGGACCCGGTCGAGTACCGGATGGCGGGGGTCAACCAGGTGCAGGTCAACCCGAAGGCCGGGCTGACCTTCGCCTCGGCGCTCCGCAGCATCCTCCGCTCCGACCCCGACGTCGTCCTGCTCGGTGAGATCCGCGACCACGAGACCGCCCAGATCGCGATCGAAGCGTCCCTCACCGGGCACCTCGTGCTCTCCACCCTGCACACGAACGACGCCCCCTCGGCGATCACCCGTCTCACCGAGATGGACATCGAGCCGTTCCTCGTCGGGTCGGCGCTCGACTGCGTCGTCGCCCAGCGGCTCGCCCGCAAGCTCTGTGACCGGTGCAAGGTCCCGGCGTTCTACGAGGCCGAGCAGCTCCACGCGCTCGGGTTCCTCGACAGCGCCGACGCCCCCGTGCCCGACTTCTTCGCCCCGATCGGCTGCTCGGTCTGCTCGAACACCGGGTACCGGGGACGCATCGCACTGCACGAGGTGATGACCGTGACCGAGGAGATCGAGCGCCTCGCCGTGTCCCGGGCCTCGAGCGCCGAGATCAGCCGGGTCGCCCAGGCGCAGGGCATGCTCACCCTCCGCATGGACGGGTGGGAGAAGGTCAAGCTCGGCCTGACGAGCGTCGACGAGATCCTGCGCGTGGTCGCGTAGCCGTGGGAGACGAACAGATGACCGACTCCGTGTACGACCTGAGCCCAGCCGGGGACGAACCCGTCGACGGCTGGCACCCCGGCACCCCCGGTCTCGAGGTCGGTGGACGCCGTGCTGCGCGCCTCGCGCAGGCCGCGCAGCAGTCCCCGGCACCATCCGGGGCACCCGTCGTCCCTGCCGCATCAGCGGCACCAGCCGCACCAGCCACCCCCGTCTACGACCTCAGCGACGACCTCGCCGGCTGGGCCGCCCCGAGTGGCGTGCCGGTCGCGGTCCCCGTCGCGCAGCCGTACGCCGTACCGGCCACACCTCCCGCCGCGGTGCCGCCGTCGACCGCGAGCTACGGGTACGAACCGGACCCGGCTCTCGGGTACCAGGTGACCGAACGGCTGCCGGTGGTGCCTGCGGTCGCCACCACGAACCTCCAGACCGTCGCCGCCCCGCCGGTGCAGATGGTCGCCCCGACGGGCAGCGCCGAGATCAACTTCACGCGCCACGCCCGCGAAGACGCCGACTCCGACCTCGTGACCGCCCTGGCCCAGGTCGTCTACCAGGGGGCATCCGACCTGCACGTCACCGCCGACGCACCGCCGACCGTGCGCGTCGACGGCTCGCTGCGTCCCGCCGTGCCGGGAGGCCCGTGGGCGCGCAACAAGGTCATCGCCGCCCTCAAGACGCTCATGTCCGCCGAGCAGGCCGCACAGTTCGACCAGGAACAGGAACTCGACTTCGCGTACTCGCTGTCGCCCGAGTTCCGCTTCCGCGTGAACTACTACCAGCAGCGTGGCAACTGGGGAGCGGCCTTCCGCATCATCCCCACCAAGATCAAGACCCTCAAGCAGCTCGGCATCCCCGAGTACGTGGGGGACTTCGCCAAGCTGCCGCGCGGCCTCGTGCTCGTCACCGGACCCACCGGCTCCGGCAAGTCGACCACCCTGGCCGCGCTCATCGACCTGGTCAACGAGACCCGGGCCGACCACATCGTGACGGTCGAGGACCCGATCGAGTTCATGCACGAGCACAAGAAGGCGATCATCAACCAGCGCGAGGTCGGCGCGGACACGCACTCGTTCGCCCGAGCGTTGAAGCACGTGCTCCGTCAGGACCCGGACGTCATCCTCATCGGTGAGCTCCGCGACCTCGAGACGATCTCCGTCGCGCTCACCGCCGCCGAGACCGGCCACCTGGTGTTCGCCACCCTGCACACGCAGAGCGCCCCCGGCACCATCGACCGCGTCATCGACGTCTTCCCGCCGCACCAGCAGGGGCAGATCCGCACCCAGCTGGCGGCCACCCTCGAAGGCGTCGTCTGTCAGACCCTCGTCCCCAAGGCCAACGGCACCGGGCGCATCGTGTCCACCGAGATCATGAAGACCACCCCGGCCATCGGCAACCTCATCCGTGAGGGCAAGACGTACCAGATCACCTCGGCCATGCAGGCCGGGCGTGACGCGGGCATGCACACGATGGACCAGGACCTCGCCGAACTGGTCAACGTCGGCACCATCACCCGCAAGGCGGCGCTCGAGAAGGTCCACGACCTCGAGGGCTTCGACCGGCTCGTGCAGCGCGTCGAGTCCCCGTCCGACGCGTCCGCCGACGCCATCGCCGCGAGCGGGATCGACTTCGGCGACAAGTTCTCCGGAGGCTACTGATGTCCCTCGCATTCGACTACCGCGGGCGGGACGGGGCGGGGAAGCTCGTCAAGGGGCGCGTCGACGCCGCGTCCGAAGGTGCCGTCGTCCAGCGCCTGCGTGGCATGGGCGTCTCGCCGATCGCCATCACCGAAGCCAAGGCCGGCACCGGCCTGCAAACCGAGATCAAGATCCCGGGCTTCGAGAAGGGCGTCGGGCTCAAGGACCTGGCGATCATGTCGCGGCAGGCCTCGACGATGTTGTCGTCGGGGCTGTCGCTGCTGCGTGCGCTGACGATCTTGGCCGATCAGACCGAGAGCAAGAAGCTGAAGGACATCCTGGGCAAGGTGCGCGACGAGGTCGAGCAGGGCGTCTCGTTCTCCGATGCCGTGGCGAAGTTCCCGATCGAGTTCCCGCCGATCATGATCAACATGATCCGCGCGGGGGAGACCGGCGGGTTCCTCGACCAGGCCATGGACTCGATCGCGACGAACTTCGAGAAGGAGCACAAGCTCCGGTCGACGATCAAGTCGGCGATGACCTACCCGGTCGTGGTGCTGTGCATGTCGCTGATCGCCGTCGTCATCATGCTGGTGTTCATCGTCCCGATCTTCCAGGACATGTTCTCGTCGCTCGGCGGCAAGCTCCCGCTCCCGACGATGATGCTCGTCTACCTCTCGCACTCCATGGTGTACGTCCTCCCGGTACTGGCGGTCGTCATCGTGGTGACGACTGTCTGGTGGCGCGCGAACAAGAACACCGACCGTGTCCGGGCTTTCATCGACCCGGTGAAGCTCAAGATGCCGGTGTTCGGAGCGCTGAACCAGAAGATCGTCATCGCGCGATTCGCCAGGAACTTCTCGAACATGATCGGCGCGGGTGTACCGATCTTGCCGGCATTGCAGATCGTCGGACAAGTGTCGAACAACTTCGTCGTTCAGAAAGCCCTGGAACGCGTCGCCGAGAGTGTGCGAAAAGGCGAATCCATAGCGGGTCCGCTCGGTTCTGAGAAAGTATTTCCGACAATGGTGTCGCAGATGGTGGCGGTCGGCGAGGACGCCGGTTCGATGGAAATCATGCTGGAGAAGATCGCTGCCTTCTACGACGACGAAGTCCAGGCGACGACCGAAGCCCTGACCTCGCTCATCGAGCCGCTCCTCATCGCGTTCCTCGGGGTCGTCGTCGGCGGCATGATCGTCGCTCTCTACCTCCCGATCTTCCAGATCACGAGTCTGATCAAGTAGCCGGTTCGATGCTTTCTACCCCTCGGTCGGGGGCGAACAGCCGAGTGGGTGTCCCTGATTCTGGGGGCATTTTGCTGCGGTGTGACCCCCGTTCTCGGGATTATGACCGGAAACTCCTGTCAATACGCTTGTCCGCGGCGGCACCGCACAGCCCCCGATCAATTCCTATCGCCATCCCAGAGAATGGAAGAGCAATGTACTTTGCGCTCATGGGCAAGCTGAACGCTCGCCGGCAGAACCTCACCGAGGACAAGGAGAAGGGCTTCACGCTCATCGAACTCCTGGTCGTCGTCATCATCATCGGCATCCTTGCCGCGATCGCCATCCCCGTGTACCTCGGCGTTCAGAAGTCCTCGAAGGACGCCGGCGTGAAGTCGGACCTCGCCAACGCGAAGACCGCGGTGATCGCGTACATGACCGACAACGACAACAAGGTGCCTGCTGGCGCGAAGCTGACGGCCGACAACACGACCGGTCTCGGCAAGTACGGCTTCACCAAGGGTGGCGACACTGGTGACTTCAGCTACGCCCCGACGAACCTGGCTGCCGACACCGCAGCAACGACCTTCTGCATCAAGGTCCCCGCAGCCAGCGACGGGGCGAAGTTCTTCTGGGTGACGGACACGCAGGGTGTGTCGAAGGCGGCCTCCACGGCGGTCCCGACCGGTTACTCGAGCTGCTCCTGATCTGACACGAGGGGCGGGGCGTCATCGACGCCCCGCCCCTTCTCGACTCTGAGGAGACGCTGACGATGATCAGCTGGACGGCGGCGCGGTTGCGCCGAGATGGTGATGACGAGGGCTTGACGCTCGTCGAGGTCATCGTCGCGCTCCTGGTGTTCGCCACGATCATCGCTGGCTCCATCGCCGCGGTCGGGACCGTCCTGTCGATGACGGCCGACAACCGGGAACGGGAAGTCGCATCGAACCTCGCGCAGCAGGCGATCGACGTCGCCAGGGACGAGGCAGTGACGAACATCGTCGACCAGGACGAGAACGTCAGCTCGCCCGTCGTCAACGACGTCAAGTTCACGGTGCGGAGCGTCGTTGCATGGGTCACCACCAAGGGCATCGACACGAAGTGCACTGTTCCGGCGACCAGCGGGAACGGGGCCTTGTTGTTCCGTCGTGTCTCGGTGACGGTGACCTGGGACGGCATGCGCGGCACGACGAAGCCCGTCCGCGCGGACACCGTCGTTTCTCCGACGAGCAAGATCAACGACCCGACCCTCGGCACGGTGCTCATCTCGGTGCAGTCGGTGCGGGGGACCGGCGGTGTCGGCGGAGTGACAGCGTCCATCGCGCCGGACACCACCGTCTCGCCGAACACGGCCACCGTGGTGCCCGCCGCGGGCCAGCCCGGTCGCACGAACAACGACGGCTGCACCGTGGCGACGAAACTCAGTCCCGGCTCGTACACCGTGACGCTCTCTCCGCCCGCGGGCAGCCAGTACCGCGATCCTCTCCAGGCACCGAACCCCGTGAAGCGTTCGATCACGGTGGCCGCGGGCGACTCCTCTGGCGCATCGTTCACCTACGACCCCGCGATGGACGCGCAACCCTCCTACGCCAGCAACCTGTCCGGCGGATTCGCGATCCCGAAGGACCTCACCACCTCATTCGTCAGTTCCTACGGCGCGACGACCATCACCCCACCGGCGAGCGATGTGTACCTGTCGCCCGTTCCGTCCGGGTACCAGGTCTACGCCGGTCTCTACGCTCCTGCTGGGACCGTCTCCCCGACCACGGGCGCGGACACGAGTTGCCTCTCCACCGACCCCACGACGTGGCCCGCGAAGCCGGGAACGACGTTGACCGCGCCGGGTACCGCGGTGGTGGATGCCGCCAACCCGACCTCACCGGCGCCGGCACCCGTCAACATGGGAGGCACGACCGTGACGATCCCGAAGGGCGACACGATCATCCAAGCGGTCACGACCACCCCGGCCAACGGGGACCCGGGCTGCAAAGCGACACAGACCCTCACGATCACCAGGACCGGTAACTCGGGTACGGGTACCGCTGACGTGAAGATCGCCCTGCCGTACGGGACGTGGGGAGTCCGGAGCGGAACGAGCTTGGCGAACCTCCGAGCAGTCTCGTTGAAGGACGTGATCGGCGGCCTGCTCGGCACCGGCACATCCACGAACGTCGTGACGATCGACCCGAGGCTCGCATCATGATCACGCGCATTCGTCGTCGACTGTCCTCGACGGGGTGCCCGGACTCCGGCATCTCGCTCTCTGAGCTGATCGTGGCGATGATGATCTTCGGGATCGTGCTCACCGTCGTCGGTTCCGTGTTCGGGACCATGACGAAGGCGACGACCTACGCGAACGCGACGGACCAGAACGTCCGGAACGCGTCCAACGGCATGAACGGATTGACCCGGATGTTCCGCTCGGCCCAGAACCTGCCGCAGGTGAACACCACGGACCGCCCGGCTTTCAGCGTCGCCCAGTCCGAGTCGGCGACCTTCGTGACGGCGGTCAACCTCGACCCGTCCACCGCGGACGACACCACTCCGCTCGAGGTGAGTTTCTCCGTCGACGTGAGCCGGAACCTCCGTGAGACCACGCGGAAGGCGGTGCATCCGGCACCGACGAGCCCGTACTGGGTCTTCGACGCAACCTCTCCGACGACGTCGCGGACGCTGACCAGCCCGGTCTCGACGACGCCGTCAGGTCAGAACCCGCTGTTCCGCTACTTCGACGCCAACGGCGCGGAACTCGTCCCCGCAGCCGGCTCGTCGTTGTCCGGCGACGCACTGGACGACATCGCGTCGGTGGCGATCACGCTCCGGCAGGCGAACACGAAGTCCACCCTCGACAACGGCGTGACGCTCGTCAACACCGTGATGCTCGAGAACCTCCGGAAGGGGAACGGCTGATGCGTCGTCTACGACGTGTGCTCCATCTCGACGGGCTTCGCGATGACCGCGGTATGGCGATGGCGATGGTGATCATCTTCGGCATGGTCATCGTCGTGATGGTCACGACCTCATTGACGGTGGCGACCTCCGGTCTCCGGAAAGCCGACAACGACCAGGACTGGAACGGGGCACTCAGCGCTGCGTACGCAGGGATCCAGGACTACCAGGCGCGTCTCGCGAACGACACCGGCTACACGCAGTACGGCAACCCCGATGCGCAGTACACCACCAAGAACGCCAGTGCGGGAACGGTCCGTCTGCCGACCGAGGCGAACCCCGCGTTCGGCACCGGCGTGTCCGGCACATGGGCGACCGTGCCCTCCAGTGGCGACAGCGCCAAGTACCGGTACGAGGTCGACAACCACCGGTACCTCGTGGACGGCACCATCAAGATCCGTGCAACGGGGAAGGTCGGGAACTCAGTCCGATCCGTCACCGCGAGTGTTCGACAGCAGGGGTTCATCGACTTCCTGTACTTCTCGGACTACGAGATCCAGGATCCACAGCTCTCGGGCAAGAGCGCGACGACGTGTGCTCGGTACGCGTACGCCGGTCGTCCTGCAACGGGCTGCAACGAGATCGCCTTCGGATCGGGAGACGTCATCGCCGGGCCCGCCCACTCGAACGACACGATGCGGATCTGTCAAGCGACCTTCTCCACCTCGGTCACGACCTCCTGGAAGCCGGCCAGCGGGAAGACGTACGCCGCGGTCGACTCGAACAACAACTCGTGCACGGGACAGCAGTTCCCCACCGGGACGACGCAACCAGGCTTCGAGTCCTCCATCGACATGCCCGCGACGAACGCGCAGCAGAAGCGCGAGACGCGAACCGACCTCCGCACGGACGTCCCCCGACCCGGCTGCCTCTACACGGGGCCGACCGACGTCCAGTTCACCGTGGTCGACGGTGTGGGGAAGATGATCGTCAAGTCGCCCTACACACGGCAGACCCGCTGGGCCGGTGACGACGCCAGTGCCATCGCGTCCACGCAGTCGACGGACCAGCCTTGTGGCGAACCCGGCACCGGAACCGGGAAGCTCGGTTCCGCCAACGGCGCGACCGTCCCGGTCCCGGACAACAACCTGATCTACGTCCAGAACGTCCCGTCCGCGAAGACCGACCAGAACTACACGAGCACGAGTGCGCTCCCCGCCACGTGCAACCAGGGCAACGGCGTGGGGTACCCGCTCGCGGGTGAGACCGCACCGACGTTCGCCTCCTCTTCTGCTCCGTGTGCGTACGGATCTCGGAACGGAGACGCCTTCGTGAAGGGGAAACTCCAGGGGAAGCTCACCATCGCTTCCGAGAACTACCTCTACGCAACCGGGAACATCACGTACAACGACGCCAGCTCGGACGTCCTGGGCCTCACAGCCACCAACGCGGTGTGGGTCTGGAACCCGGTGGGCACGTCGACGACGAGCTACGACTGCGGTTCCTACTGGTACCCGCGTACCTGCACTTCGACCACGAACGGCGCACTCCTCGGGGACACGAACCGAGAGATCGACGCAGCTGTCATCTCGGTCGCGCACACGTTCGGAGTACAGAACTACGACAAGGGCGGGCTCCGAGGCACCTTGACGGTCAAGGGGGCGATCGCTCAGAAGTTCCGCGGCATCGTGTCGAGCGGCGACAACGGGTACATCAAGAAGTACCAGTACGACTCCCGACTCAAGTACCTCTCACCGCCGAAGTTCCTCAACCCCGTGACGACCACCTACGGGATCACCACCGTCGGAGAGGTCGCCGCGGCCTACCGGGCGGACGGAGGCAACCGATGAACGCGACGGGCTTCTTCCTCGCGTACTTCGTCTGTCTGACCGCCGTACTCGGGCTCATCATCGGTTCGTTCCTCAACGTCGTCGTCCACCGAGTTCCAGCTGGTGTCTCGGTCGTACGCCCGAGGAGTGCCTGCCCCCGGTGCGCGCACGAGATCCGTGCCCGGGACAACGTCCCGGTCGTCTCATGGCTCGTGCTCCGCGGGAGATGTCGTGACTGTGCTGCTCCGATCTCAGGCCGGTACCCCGCCGTGGAGCTCCTCACCGCCACGGCCTTCGCGGTCGTCGGGGCGCACGTCATCCCGGACATCGTCCGAGGGGCCGACGGACGTGCCGTCACAGCGCGGACGCTCATGCTCGTGGCCTTGCTGTTCCTGGCGGCGATCAGCGTCGCGTTGGCGTTGATCGACCTCGACACCCACCGACTCCCGGATGCGTTGGTCCTGCCGTCGTTGGCCGTCGTCGTCGCTCTCGGTGTCGTGACGTCGCTCGTGAGTGGCGACTGGGCAGCATCTTCCCGGGGCGTCATCGGGTCACTCGGTCTTGGAGCCTTCTACCTGGCGCTTGCGCTGGCAGTCCCCAGGGGAATGGGTCTGGGAGACGTGAAACTGGCGCTCGTCCTCGGGTTCGTCCTCGCGTACCTCGGTTGGGGGCCCCTCGCAGTGGGAGCTTTCGCCGCGTTCTTCCTCGGAGGTACCGTCTCGATCGTCCTCTTGCTCCTCCGACGTGTCGGTCGGAAGAGTGGGATCCCCTTCGGCCCGTGGATGCTGGCCGGTGCCTGGTGCGGAATCTTCTTCGGCGACCCCCTGTTCGGGGCGTACCTCTCTCTCATCGGTCTCTCCTGAGACTCAGAACGGAACTGACACTCATGGCCAAGACCGTCGTCGGCCTCGACTTCTCCGGCTCAGCGATCCGAGCTGTCGAGGTCGCGGACGCCAACCGTGCTCGGCCGACGATCGTCCGGTTCGCAGAGGTACCCACTCCGCAGGACTCGGTCCATCGAGGTGAGGTGCTCGAGCCGAACACGGTCGCTACTGCGTTGAAAGAGCTGTGGGCGCTCGGTCGGTTCCGCAGCAAGAACGTCGTCATCGGCATGGGCAACCAACGAGTTCTCTCCCGCGACCTCACGGTGCCTCGTGCGCCGCTTGCTCAGATCCGCGAGTCTCTCCCGTTCCAAGTTCAGGAAATGCTCCCGGTTCCCGTCGGCGACGCGATCCTCGACTTCTACCCGACGGCCGAAGGGCAGTCGGAGACCGGACCGGTGTTGCACGGGCTGTTGATCGCAGCCGTCAAGGACGCGGTGCTCAACAACGTCCGCGCGTTACAACTCGCAGGACTGAACCCATCCGGCGTCGACCTCATCCCGTTCGCCCTGAGCCGTGTGCTCGTTCGACGACCCGAGCGGAACGGCACGATCGCGCTCGTCGAACTCGGCGCAGAGACCACCAGCGTCGTCATCCTCGTCGACGGCGTTCCACAGTTCGTCCGCATCATCCCCGTCGGCGGAGAGGACTTCACGAAGACCCTTGCTGGCCGCTTGGAGATCGATCGCGAGGCAGCCGAACTCGTGAAGCGACACCTCGGGCTCGACGGCAGTGCTCGAACTGCCGACGACGCTCGCGCGCTCGCTGTGTTGCACGAGTCGACCGCGGAACTGCTCGCCAGCATCCGCAACACGCTCAACTACTTCGTTAACACACGTCCTGGGCAGTCGGTCACGCAGGTCGTCCTGTCGGGCGGCGGAGCGCGGCTCAGCGGGATCGCTGCGGAGATCGAGTCTTCCAACCGCATCCCGACCGTGGTCGGCGATCCCTTCTCGGGAGTGGCAGTCGCGCGCTCGATCTCCTTGGAGTCTGTCCGTCATCGCGCAACCTCCATCGCCACCGCGTTCGGCCTGGCTGTCGGGAGCGCTGCAGCATGACCACCGTCCACGAGCCGACCGTCACCGCACTGGGGAAGTCCGGCGGGGGCCCCGAAGCGCGCGCCTCTGTGAAGAAGGCGGCCGCTTCGAGCAAGCCGTCGCGCGGATCCAAGTCGACGGCAGCCCTCGTCGGCGCGACTCCACGCGTCGACCTCCTCCCGGGCGAGGTCCACGTCCATCGCCGGCAGCGAGCCGGAGTCCGACGCGCTTGGCTGGGCGTTCTCGTCCTCGCGTTCGTCACGGTCGTCGCCATCATCGGGGTCAGTGCGTTGAACCTCCAGTCGGCCTCCGAACTCTCTGCGGCCCAAAGCGAGACAGCTGCCCTGCTTGCACAGAAGCGGGAGTTCTCCGACCTCCAGTCCACAGTCAAGGACACCGCCCGTTCGAGTGCCGCCCAGCGTGTCGGCGGGTCCACGGAGATCGACTGGTCGGCTTACCTCGACGCTGTTCAAAAGTCGCTTCCGGTAGGAGTGAGCATCACGACCGTCACTGCGGATTCGGCCACGGCGACGTCCCCGTACCCGCAGGGCACATCTGCGCTGCAGGGCGCCCGTGTCGCGACCCTCACGTTCACCGCGAGCAGCCCGACACTCCCGCAGGTGCCGGATTGGTTGGACTCGCTCCGGAGCCTGCCCGGGTTCGTGGACGGAACGGCGAATTCGGTGACCCTCTCCGAGGAGACGGGTACTGCCTACACGGCGAGTCTCACCCTCCACGTCGATGAAGGCGCGTACGACAACCGGTACAAGGGCAAGGGGAACTGATCGTGAGCAGAAACCGGCTCTTCCTCGTGGTCGCCTTGCTGGCCGCGATCGTTGTGGTCGCTGGCGGGTTCTTCCTCGGCGTCCAACCGCAACTCACAGCGGCGTCGGACAATGACGGGCAGCGTGTTGCCATCGAGCAGCGGAATCAGCAGTCTCGTCTGGAGCTGGCCAAGCTCCGCGAGGAGAACAAGACGCTCGACGCGCAGAAGCAGGCCCTGGCTGTGCTCCACGCCTCTGTTCCGTCCACTGTGTCCACGGCCGGCTTCTACCGGGAGCTGAACGCCGTGGCGGCGGCATCGGGCGTGACCATCTCGTCCATCACCACGGCGGATCCGGTCGCCTACACGAGCCCCGAGAGCTCCGCGGACGACGCGAGTGCTTCCGCTGGCAACGACGCCGCTCCCATGCCGGCCACCGACGCGACCGTGACCGCGGCCAACTTCAGCACCATCGCTGTCTCGGTCGGCGTGACCGGCTCCTTCGACCAGGCCCGCGCGTTCCTCAAGGGCGTGCAGACCGGCGAGCGTCTGTTCCTCGTCACGAACATCACGTCATCGGCGGAGACCTCCGGAGAGGAGTCCAGCGCGGCGACCTGGACGTTCGGAGGAACGATCTACGTCCTGTCCGGTGATCCCGCAGCGGTCCCCACGACAGCGCCCAGTCCGTCCAGCTCACCCGACACCGAGGGTTAGTCGGTCTCGGAGCCCCCCCACACCGGGGCCACCCCGCCACGCCGCTCCCACTTCCGCCGCGCCGTCGGCTCCCTTTACGATGCTGCTCGGGCCCGCGCTCGCGGCTGCCCATCTCCCTCTCGGACGCCCCTCGAAACGGGCGCTCCTCGTCGTGCCCGGAGTCGCGCGTGTTCGTCGGTGTCATCGAGTTCCTCGGATGGTTCGGAGCAGTGACCGTTCTTGCTGGTTACCTGCTCTTCTCGCTCGGCAAGATCCCGAACGGCCCGGTGTACCAGCTGTTCAACCTGGTCGGAGGAGTCTCCGTGGCGGTCAACGTCGCCGCGCACCACGCCGTGCCGTCGACGATCGTCAACAGCATCTGGGCGGTCGTCGCGGCCGTCGTCCTGGTCCGGATGGGTCTGCGTCGAGCCCACGGCCGCCGCGATACCGGGCCGTCCGAGAACCGGCTCCCCGACCTCCACTCCGAACTGCCGGCGACCACTGCGGTCCTCCCCGTCATCGGTCCCGCGCTCCGCGACCACGACGGCGACGTGACAACCGTCGCCGACGCGGCCCCGAGCCTCCCGGCCGTGGCCGTGCCCGTGCCCGGAGCCGGAGCCGGAGTCGGAGCCAGCACCGGAACCGGAACCGGCACGGATGCCCCCGCCCCGATGACGGAGTCCGTCCCCGTCATCACCGCGACGATCGCCCTCGCCCTCGTCCGAGCCGCGACCCAACAGCACGCGACCCAGCAGCACGCGACCCAGCAGCACCGGACCGGGCACGACACGACCCCGCGGCCCGCCGACCACGCCCCCGAGCCGGAACGCGCCGACGCCCCGTAGCCACGTCGCTGCCCGTCAGCAGGGGAGGGCTACGATCGGCCCATGTCCCGGTGGTTGGTGGCGACGATGACGTCCGTCCTCTTCATCGCGCTCGTCATCGCGGTGGCGGGCTTCGAAGCCCTGCTCGCCGATGCCGAGGCGATCCGCCAGCCCGACGCGACCCCGTACCTCGGCCCGGCGATGGTCGTCGGTGCCGCGCTCGTCGTGTTCCTCTCGACCGCGATGGGTTCCCGGGAGGGCAACCCCGGCGTCACCGGTCTGGTCGCCGCCGCGACCACCTACCTGGTCATGCTCGGGGTCGGCGCGGTGGGCTACGCCCTGGTCCGGTCCGACGTCGCGGAGCTCCTGGTGTTCCCCGCGGGCTACGCCCTCAGTCCCTTCGTGGTGGGTGCGGTCGTCGTCGCCCTCCTGACCGTCGTCGGCGGCATCTCCGCGGTGCGCTGGCAGGCGAGTCATCCACAGGGGTCACAGCGGCCGCCGGTCCGTCCACAGGACTGACGGGAGGCGCGGCCCACCCCCGCCCCGGCCGGTACGATTCCGGGGAAGCGCTGACCGATGCACCATGGGGGACCGATGACCGACCGAGCTGACCGTACGCCGGGCTGGGAGTCGGTGCCGGACGACGAGTCGTTGCACGGCGACCGTGTGCTGCCGCCCGCCATGACCGTCACCCAGTCGTCGCCGACCTCGAGCGGCGGGCGTCGACCGATGCGCCGTGGCGTGGTCGTCGGGATCGTGGCCGGTGTCGCAGCAGTGGTCCTGCTCGTCGTCGCCGGGGGCATCGGGTGGTCCGTCGGATCGGACAGCCACTCGGCCGAGCGGCCCGTGGAGTCCTTCCTGGACGACGTCGAGCACGGTCACCTCGCCGACGCCCTCCGGACCGCCGGCATCGACCGCGGCCGCGACGACGTGCTCCTCACGGACGCGGCCTACGCGCGCGCCGGGGACAAGATCACGGCGCACCGGATCACCTCCGTCCAGCAGGGGTCGGACCGGGCGACCGTCCAGGCCGTGCTGACCCAGGCGGGCCGGATCGTCCCGGCGACGTT
Organism: Curtobacterium sp. MCPF17_047; assembly: GCF_003234045.1. Taxonomy (NCBI): domain Bacteria; kingdom Bacillati; phylum Actinomycetota; class Actinomycetes; order Micrococcales; family Microbacteriaceae; genus Curtobacterium; species Curtobacterium sp. MCPF17_047. The sequence goes on from NZ_QKSF01000001.1 coordinate 393,070, forward strand.
CGAACTCGAGCGGTCGGGCACCGACTGGGGTGTCTTCCCCGTCTGGTCGCTGCGGGCGCCGGCGCTGGGGTCGGTGCAGGTCGTCGTGCAGGGGCCGCCACGCAGCACCGTGCAGGTCGCGGGCGTCGACGTCCGGACCGACGCTTCCGGTGCTGCTGACCTCCGCGCGTTCCCGGGCTCGTACGGGGTGCACCTCGACGGGGGCAAGTGGTTCACGGCGACGGACTCGACCGCGGCGGTCCCCGGCTTCGGCGCTGCCGGCACCCCGGTCGTGGTGGCGACGACCCTGACCGACGCGGGGGTGCAGGCGGCGTCGAAGGCCGTGGACGCGTGGGTGGACGCCTGTGTTGCCTCGACCTCCGCGGCTCCCGACGGCTGCAGCTTCTACGCCTACGGCGAGGACCCGGCGAACACCTACTCCGGCCAGGAATGGACGCTCGATGCGCGACCGTCGGTCGCCGTCGGGGGTTGGGCGTCGAAGGGATGGGCGGTCGAGACCCGTTCGGCGGGCTCGGCGACGTTCCGGGCGCAGTTCACGGGTCCGGCCGGCCGAGGCACCGCCACCGCCGGGCCGATCACGGTGAACGCCTCGGGGTGGATCACCGCGTTCAGCGACGACGGCGCGACCTTCGTGTCGGCCGTCGGCAACGGCCAGTCCGACTCCGGGTCCTGACGTCGACGACCCCGGTCACGCCCACAGCGGACGCGCCGGTGTCCGACCTACCACGGATTGACCTCGTCTGTCGCGACGGCTAGGCTCTTCCGGGTGTGCGCCTTCGGGCGCGCCCAGATCTTGCAGGCCTCTGGCCTCCCGATCACTCCATCCCCCATCTCCCTCCGCCGTCAGGCGTTGGTCCGCGTGGGATGAGGAAGCCGACGGACCGCGTCGGCCAGAGAGCACGAGCGAAGAACCAGGAGAACAGTTGCCTACCATCCAGCAGCTCGTTCGCAAGGGTCGTACGCCGAAGGTCGTCAAGACCAAGGCGCCGGCACTGAAGGCGAACCCCCAGCAGCGTGGCGTGTGCACCCGCGTCTACACCACCACCCCGAAGAAGCCGAACTCCGCCCTGCGCAAGGTCGCTCGTGTGAAGCTCTCGAACGGCACCGAGGTCACGGCCTACATCCCCGGTGAGGGCCACAACCTCCAGGAGCACTCGATGGTGCTCGTCCGCGGCGGTCGTGTGAAGGACCTCCCGGGTGTGCGTTACAAGATCATCCGCGGTGCCCTGGACACCCAGGCCGTCAAGAACCGTAAGCAGGCTCGTAGCCGCTACGGTGCGAAGAAGGGTTGAGTTAGATGCCTCGTAAGGGTCCCGCCCCGAAGCGCCCCGTCGTCGCCGATCCGGTCTACGGCGCCCCCGTCGTCAGCCAGCTCGTCAACAAGATCCTCCTCGACGGCAAGAAGGGCCTCGCCGAGCGCATCGTCTACGACGCGCTCGAAGGGGTCTCCTCCAAGAACGGCCAGGACGCCGTCGTCACGCTCAAGAAGGCGCTCGACAACGTCCGCCCGACCCTCGAGGTCCGCAGCCGCCGCGTCGGTGGCTCGACCTACCAGGTCCCGGTCGAGGTCAAGCCGCACCGCGCGAACACCCTCGCGCTCCGCTGGCTGACCTCGTACGCCAAGGGCCGTCGCGAGAAGACGATGACCGAGCGTCTCATGAACGAGATCCTCGACGCGTCGAACGGTCTCGGTGCCGCGGTCAAGCGCCGTGAGGACACCCACAAGATGGCCGAGTCGAACAAGGCCTTCGCGCACTACCGCTGGTAGTCATCCGGCACCGTCCGGGTGCCTCGGCCAAGAGCCGCGGCGCCCGGACGGCCGCCACCCTCTCCTACAACTCTCCCGGAGGAACCTGTGGCACAGGACGTGCTCACCGACCTGAACAAGGTCCGCAACATCGGCATCATGGCGCACATCGATGCTGGCAAGACCACGACGACCGAGCGCATCCTGTTCTACACGGGCATCACGCACAAGATCGGTGAGGTCCACGACGGCGCTGCCACGATGGACTGGATGGCGCAGGAGCAGGAACGCGGCATCACGATCACGTCGGCCGCGACGACCTGCTTCTGGGACAACAACCAGATCAACATCATCGACACCCCGGGTCACGTGGACTTCACGGTCGAGGTGGAGCGTTCGCTCCGCGTCCTCGACGGTGCGGTCGCCGTCTTCGACGGCAAGGAGGGCGTCGAGCCCCAGTCCGAGACCGTGTGGCGTCAGGCGGACAAGTACAACGTCCCGCGCATCTGCTTCGTCAACAAGATGGACAAGCTCGGCGCCGACTTCTACTTCACCGTCGACACGATCATCAACCGCCTCGGTGCGGAGCCGCTCGTGCTCCAGCTCCCGATCGGTGCCGAGAACGACTTCACCGGCGTCATCGACCTCATCGAGATGCACGCCAAGGTGTGGCCGGGCGACGCCAAGGGTGACGTCACGATGGGCGCCCAGTACGAGGTCCAGGAGATCCCCGCGGACCTCCAGGAGCGTGCCGAGGAGTACCGCGCCAAGCTCGTCGAGCGTGTCGCCGAGACCGACGACGCACTGCTCGAGAAGTACTTCGGTGGCGAAGAGCTGACCAAGGCCGAGATCAAGGCTGCGATCCGCAAGCTGACGATCAACTCCGAGGTCTACCCGATCCTCTGTGGCTCGGCGTTCAAGAACCGTGGCGTGCAGCCGATGCTCGACGCGGTCATCGACTACCTCCCCTCGCCCCTCGACGTGCCGCCGATGATCGGCCACGACGTCAAGGACGAAGAGGTCGAGATCATCCGCAAGCCGGAGTCTTCCGAGCCCTTCTCGGCGCTCGCCTTCAAGGTCGCGGTGCACCCGTTCTTCGGTCGCCTGACCTACGTCCGCGTGTATTCCGGTCACATCGACTCCGGTGCCCAGGTCATCAACTCGACCAAGGGCAAGAAGGAGCGCATCGGCAAGATCTTCCAGATGCACTCCAACAAGGAGAACCCGGTCGACTCGGTCACCGCCGGTCACATCTACGCGGTCATCGGCCTCAAGGACACCACCACGGGTGACACCCTGTGCGACCCGTCGAACCAGGTCGTCCTCGAGTCGATGACGTTCCCGGAGCCGGTCATCGAGGTCGCCATCGAGCCGAACACGAAGGCGGACCAGGAGAAGCTCTCGGTCGCGATCCAGAAGCTCGCTGAAGAAGACCCGACGTTCCGCGTCGAGCAGAACGCCGAGACCGGTCAGACGACGATCAAGGGCATGGGCGAGCTCCACCTCGACATCCTCGTCGACCGCATGAAGCGTGAGTTCAAGGTCGAGGCGAACGTCGGCAAGCCGCAGGTGGCCTACCGCGAGACCCTGACCAAGGTCGTCGAGCGCTACGACTACACCCACAAGAAGCAGACCGGTGGTTCCGGTCAGTTCGCGAAGGTGCAGATCGCGCTCGAGCCGATGCCCGTCACCGCTGAGAAGGTGTACGAGTTCGTGAACGGCGTGACCGGTGGTCGCGTCCCGCGTGAGTACATCCCCTCGGTCGACGCGGGCATCCAGGACGCGATGCAGGTCGGCGTCCTCGCCGGCTTCCCGACCGTCGGTGTCAAGGCGACCCTCAAGGACGGCGCGGCGCACGACGTCGACTCGTCCGAGATGGCGTTCAAGATCGCCGGCTCGATCGCGTACAAGGAAGCGGCCCGCAAGGCCGGTCCCGTGCTGCTCGAGCCGATCATGGCCGTCGAGGTCCGTACGCCCGAGGAGTACATGGGCGACGTCATCGGCGACCTGAACTCGCGTCGTGGCCAGATCTCCGAGATGACGGATGCGTCCGGCGTCAAGGTGGTCCGTGCGAGCGTCCCGCTGTCCGAGATGTTCGGCTACGTGGGCGACCTGCGCTCCAAGACCTCTGGTCGTGCTGTCTTCTCCATGGTGTTCGAGACCTACAACGAGGTCCCGCGCAACGTGGCGGACGAGATCATCCAGAAGAGCACCGGGGCCTGACGCTCCCGCGTCATCCCCAGGCGAGGGTGCCCGGCGACGGGCCCCTCGCCACCAAGTAAAGTAGAGACACACACACCGCGCGCCAACAGCGCAGGACCGACCAGGTCCTGCTGGGGGCGACGCATCCGAGTCCTGAGGAGGACCCACAGTGGCCAAGGCCAAGTTCGAGCGGACCAAGCCGCACGTCAACATCGGAACCATCGGTCACGTCGACCACGGCAAGACCACGCTCACGGCGGCGATCACCAAGGTTCTGCACGACCAGTACCCGGACCTCAACGAGGCCCGCGACTTCGCGCAGATCGACAACGCTCCCGAAGAGCGCCAGCGCGGCATCACGATCAACATCTCGCACGTCGAGTACCAGACGGAGAAGCGCCACTACGCGCACGTCGACGCTCCTGGTCACGCTGACTACGTGAAGAACATGATCACCGGCGCGGCCCAGATGGACGGCGCGATCCTCGTGGTCGCCGCCACCGACGGCCCGATGCCCCAGACGCGTGAGCACGTGCTGCTCGCCCGCCAGGTCGGCGTCCCGTACATCGTCGTCGCGCTGAACAAGGCCGACATGGTGGACGACGAGGAGATCCTTGAGCTCGTCGAGCTCGAGGTCCGCGAGCTCCTCGGCTCGCAGGAGTTCGACGAGGACGCCCCCGTCGTGCAGGTCTCGGCGCTGAAGGCGCTCGAGGGCGACGAGAAGTGGGTCAAGTCCGTCCAGGACCTGATGGCCGCCGTCGACGAGAACGTCCCGGACCCGGTGCGCGCCACCGACCAGCCGTTCCTCATGCCGATCGAGGACGTCTTCACGATCACCGGTCGTGGCACCGTCGTCACCGGTCGCGTCGAGCGTGGCGAGCTGGACATCAACTCCGAGGTCGAGATCGTCGGCATCAAGGCGACCCAGAAGACCACGGTCACGGGCATCGAGATGTTCCGCAAGCTGCTGGACAAGGCAGTCGCCGGTGACAACACCGGTCTGCTCATCCGTGGCCTCAAGCGTGAGGACGTCGAGCGCGGCCAGGTCGTCGTGAAGCCGGGTTCGGTCACGCCGCACACCGAGTTCACCGCGAACGCGTACATCCTGAACAAGGAAGAGGGCGGTCGTCACAACCCGTTCTACGCGAACTACCGTCCGCAGTTCTACTTCCGCACCACGGACGTCACCGGCGTCATCACGCTGCCCGAGGGCACCGAGATGGTCATGCCCGGTGACACCGTCGCCATGACGGTCGAGCTGATCCAGCCGATCGCCATGGAAGAGGGCCTCCGCTTCGCCATCCGTGAGGGTGGTCGTACGGTCGGCGCCGGCACGGTCGAGAAGATCATCAAGTAACTCCGGTCACTTGCGTCAGCGGGGTCGGACCTTCGGGTCCGGCCCCGCTTTCCGTTTGCCCTCGCCGTCCGGGCCAGCACGCGCACCGGGGTACGTTCCTGCCCCGTCGGGCAGCCCCCATGGTGTTGCATCGGGAACGTGACACGTCTCCGCCGTTCCTCGACCAAGGGTCGGGGCTACCACCGCCTCCGGAGCGGCAAGGGCTTCTCCTACAAGGACCCGCACGGTACGACTGTTACCGATCCGGAGGTCCGCCAGCGTCTCGAGGACCTCGTCATCCCGCCGGCGTGGGACGACGTGTGGATCTCCCCGTACGAGAACGGGCACATCCTGGCGACGGGCATCGACGGTGCCGGACGCCGGCAGTACATGTACCACCCGTCCTGGCGCGACCGCATGGACAAGATCAAGTACGACCGCGCGCTCGCCCTGGCCGAGTCCCTGCCGGCTGCGCGACGGATGGTGACACAGGACCTCCGCCGTCCGGAGCCGGACCGACGCCGTGCACTGGCCGCGGCGTTCCGGATGCTCGACCAGGGTTCCCTGCGCGTCGGGTCCGAGCGGTACGCCACCGAGCACGGCAGTCACGGTCTGTCGACGCTCCTCTGCACGCACGCCCACATCTCGGGCGATGACATCGAGCTCGAGTTCCCCGGCAAGAGCCACCAGGCGTGGTCGTCGACGATCCACGACGCGGACCTGGCGCGTGTGCTCGTCGGCATGAAGCGTCGCGGTCCGAACGCCCGCCTGCTGTCGTTCCGGGAGCGCCGCGGCGCCGACTGGGAGCCGGTGACCGCTGAGGACATCAACGCCTACGTCAAGGAGCGTGCGGGGGAGGACTTCACCGCGAAGGACTTCCGGACGCTGCACGGGACGGTCGCGGCCGCCGTCGACCTGGCCCAGACGGGCGTGCTGTCGAGTCAGGCGAAACGGAAGAAGGCCATCTCGCACGCCGTCAAGGCCGCGAGCGAGGTCCTGGGCAACACACCGACCGTCGCGAGACAGAGTTACATCGACCCCAGGCTGCTCGACGCGTACGAGCACGGCGAGACGATCGACCCCCGACGTCTGCACGCGGCCGAGTCCGAGGTCCGGGCGCTGCTCTACCGACAATGACGTGGTGGAGTGGTGAACGGTCGCCGGCAGTGCCGTGATGACGTAGCGTTGGTGGTCGTGCCCGCCCACCCCACGAGGCACGGAAGGACCCATCAGTCGTGACCGACGAGTGCATCCACGGTTTCCCCATCGAACTCTGCGACATCTGCTCCCCACGGCAGCGTGATCCGGAGGACATCATCAAGACCCCGACGCCGCGTCGGACCCGCGTGACCACGTCACTGCGGTCGACGCCGTCGACGCCGGGCGGCAAGGTCCCGGAGCAGGTGCTGCCGGCGACCCGTGACTTCGGTGCGCTCCGCGCGCACCACGTCACCCACATCGACAACCTCCCCGGCATCGTGGCGGACGGCGCGATCGTCGCGTCGGACCAGGCCACGCCGGCCGTGGACGTCAGCTCCGCCGCCACCCGGGGGGCCCGTGCTGCGGCCACCGCCCCCGACGGTTCCAGCGTGGCCGGCCACGTCCCGTTCACCCTCTCGCCCGACGCCCGCCGGTGGGACGAGCTGCGCTCCGGCGCCGAGGAGGACCGCTGGTCCGACGCCGCCCGGCGCACCCGCGCGACCGAGTTCGTCGTCCTCGTCGTCCCGACGACCGCGTTCGGTGCGTCCGTGATCCTGGCCGACACCGACGCCGACGACCCGGACGTGCGCTTCGCCGTCGGCCCGGACGCAGCGACCAACCTCCTCCGCCGCACCGACATCACCGACCCGTCCATGCACGGTGTGGAGCTGCTCGCCGGCCCACAGGTGCCGATGTCCTCGGTCGCCCTGGTGGGGGTGCCGAACGACAAGGTCCGTCAGCAGGTGAAGGCCGTCTTCGCCGAACACGGTGGGCCCGCTCCGCGCGTGGCCGTCTTCCCGCCGTGGTTCGTCCCGCCGCTGCCCGAGGACTGATCCCCGGACGACAGAACGCCCCGGACCGCACGTGCGGGCCGGGGCGTTCTGTGCATCCGGTGTCCGGGTGTCGAGTGTCCCTGTTTCAGGCGCTGCGCCGGCTGCGGGCGTAGAGGACGATGCCGGCGACCACGGACACGTTGAGCGACTCGACCCGGCTGTCGATCGGTACCGAGACCGTGTCCGCCGCGAGGTCCTGCAGCACGTCCGAAGCGCCGGTCTTCTCGGCACCGAGCAGCAGGGCCACGTCGCCCTCGAGCTCACCGAGCGACTCGGGCGACAGCGACCCGTCCATGTCGACGTCGACGACCCGCAGGCCGGACTCGGCGAGCCAGCGGGCGACCCGCTCCCGTGACTCCAGCAGCACCGGGACCGAGAACACGTGACCGCGGCTCGCGCGGACGACCCGGCGGTCGGCGATGGTCGGCAGGTCGCTGTCGACGAGGACGACCCCGCGTGCGCCGAGGCCGACGGCGGTCCGGACGATGGCACCGATGTTGCCGACGATCTTCACCCCGTCGAGGACCAGCACGTCGCCGGTGCCCTCTGCCAGCGCCGAGAAACGGGCGGGTGCGGGGATGTTCGCGACGCCGAAGACCTTCGGGCGCTTCTCGCTGCGGAACACCTTGGTGAGCACGGCCGGTTCGACGAGGCGGACCGGCACCCGGAGCTCGGCGCAGAGAGCCGCGAGGTCGTCGGGGAACTCCCGCGTGGACTCGCCGTAGACCTCGATGAACCGGACTCCCGCGCGGAGGGCCTGCACGAGCGGCTCCTGGTCCTCGATGATCGCGGTCCGGACGGCCCCGCGGGCGGGCTTGGCGAGGTCGCTGAGCCGCTGGACGGCGGGGTCGGAAGGATCGGCGAGCACATCGAGATCGGGCATGCGCGAAGGCTAGCAGCGGCGTTCGGAGGGCCCGACGGGAGCCGACCTGGCGGGTGCGGGCAGTGCCTCCAGTCCGGCTCCGGACCGGCGGTGGGAGCCCGGCCGGGAGGCCCGTGGCGGGCTCCGCAACACGCCGTCGAGATCGCGACACGCCCGGGTTGCACGGAGGCATGGCCTATGCGAGACTTGTCCGGTTCCGAAATTCCGCGGGCGTTCGCGCCCGTGGGGTCACTGCTCTGGCAGTGCACAACCCCCCTGTTCAGCAGGGCTGGGTTGGGCCGCAGGCAGCAGAACACGCTCGACATCCGCCAGCACCACGGTGCGCGGGTGACGACATGCCCACGCGTGTGCCCCGGGTACTCGCGCGGTTGACAGGAGAACAGCGGTCATCCCTGCGGATGGAGCCGGTGGTTCACGTAAACAGCCGGGCACGCGACAGCGGAGCCCCGGCGGCGTCAGGCGGCCTGAGGGTGCGCGGCGCAGAGAGGACAGGAAAACACATGGCGGGACAGAAGATCCGCATCCGGCTCAAGTCGTACGACCACGAGGTCATCGACACGTCGGCCCGGAAGATCGTCGACACGGTGACCCGTGCCGGTGCGACCGTGGTCGGCCCGGTGCCGCTCCCCACCGAGAAGAACGTGATCCCCGTGATCCGTTCCCCTCACAAGTACAAGGACTCGCGCGAGCACTTCGAGAAGCGCACGCACAAGCGGGTCATCGACATCGTCGACCCGACGCCGAAGGCCGTCGACTCGCTCATGCGTCTCGACCTCCCGGCCGACGTCAACATCGAGATCAAGCTGTAAGGGGGCTGGAACTCATGGCGAACTCAACCAAGACCGTCAAGGGCCTCCTCGGCAAGAAGCTCGGGATGACCCAGGTGTGGGACGAGAACAACAAGTTCATCCCCGTCACCGTGATCGAGGTCGGCCCGAACGTGGTCACCCAGATCCGCAACATCGAGCGCGACGGCTACGAGGCGATCCAGATCGCCGCGGGCCAGATCGACCCCCGCAAGGTGAACAAGCCGGCCGCTGGCCACTTCGAGGCCGCCGGTGTCACGCCGCGACGCACCCTCACCGAGATCCGCACGAACGACTCCGCGGAGTACTCGCTCGGTCAGGAGCTGACCGTCGACACGTTCGAGGCCGGCCAGAAGGTCGACGTCGTCGGCACCAGCAAGGGCAAGGGCTTCGCCGGTGTCATGAAGCGTCACAACTTCGCCGGTGTCTCCGCCTCGCACGGTTCGCACCGCAACCACCGCAAGCCCGGTTCCATCGGCGCCTCCTCGACCCCGTCGCGTGTCTTCAAGGGCATGCGCATGGCCGGTCGTATGGGTGGCGACCGCGTGACCGTCCTCAACCTCACGGTCCACGCCGTCGACGCCGAGAAGGGTCTGCTGCTCGTCAAGGGCGCCGTCCCCGGTGCTCGTGGCCGTTCCGTCTTCGTCCGCACCGCCGTGAAGGGTAAGTGATCATGGCCACCACGACCGCAACCACGATCGACGTCCTCGACGCCTCGGGCGTGAAGTCCGGCTCCGTCGAGCTCCCCGCAGCGATCTTCGACGTCGAGACCAACGTCCCGCTCATCCACCAGGTCGTCACCGCGCAGCTCGCCGCCGCGCGTCAGGGCACCCACAAGACCAAGAACCGTGGCGAAGTCCGCGGTGCCGGTCGCAAGCCGTTCAAGCAGAAGGGCACCGGCCGCGCCCGTCAGGGTTCGGTCCGCGCCCCGGAGCACACCGGTGGTGGCGTCGTCCACGGACCGACCCCGCGTGACTACTCGCAGCGCACCCCGAAGAAGATGATCGCCGCAGCTCTGCTCGGCTCGCTCTCGGACCGTGCCCGCGGTGGCCGCATCTCCGCTGTGGAGGGCTTCGTCGAGGCAGAACTGCCGTCGACCAAGACCGCCCGCACGCTGCTCGAGAAGGTCGCACCCGTCAAGCACGTGCTCATCGTGCTCGAGTCGGGCGACGAGCTGACGCTCAAGAGCGTCCGCAACCTGCCGAACGTCCACGCGCTCTCGTACGGCCAGCTGAACGCCTACGACGTCCTCCGTGCGGACGCCGTCGTCTTCAGCAAGAGCGCCCTCGACGCCTTCATCGCGTCGAAGACCGCGAAGGAGATCACCGCATGAGCGGCTTCAACAAGGACCCGCGCGACATCATCATCTCGCCGGTCGTGTCGGAGAAGAGCTACGGCCTCATCGACCAGGGCAAGTACACGTTCCTCGTGGACCCCCGTGCGAACAAGACCGAGATCAAGCTCGCGATCGAGAAGATCTTCGACGTCAAGGTCGCCGGCATCAACACGCTGAACCGTCCGGGCAAGACCCGCCGGACCAAGTTCGGGATCGGCAAGCGCAAGGACACCAAGCGCGCCATCGTGACGCTCAAGTCCGGTTCGATCGACATCTTCACGGCTGTCGGCTGAGGACCAGAGGGATAAATCATGGCTATTCGTAACTACAAGCCCACGACCCCCGGTCGTCGCGGCTCCTCGGTCGCCGACTTCGCCGAGATCACCCGTTCCACCCCGGAGAAGTCCCTGCTGCGCCCGCTGCCGAAGACCGGTGGCCGGAACAGCTCGGGTCGCATCACGACGCGTCACATCGGTGGTGGCCACAAGCGCCAGTACCGCGTGATCGACTTCCGTCGTGCCGACAAGGACGGTGTCGACGCGAAGGTCGCACACATCGAGTACGACCCGAACCGCACGGCGCGCATCGCGCTCCTGCACTTCGTGGACGGCACCAAGCGCTACATCATCGCGCCGAACAAGCTCAAGCAGGGCGACGTCGTCGAGACGGGCCCCGGCGCCGACATCAAGCCCGGCAACAACCTGCCGCTGCGCAACATCCCCGTGGGTACGGTCGTGCACGCGATCGAGCTCCGCCCCGGTGGCGGCGCCAAGCTCGCCCGCTCCGCCGGCGCCTCGGTGCGTCTCGTCGCCAAGGACGGCCCCTACGCGCAGCTCCGTCTGCCGTCGGGTGAAGTCCGGAACGTCGACGCCCGCTGCCGCGCCACGATCGGCGAGGTCGGCAACGCCGAACAGTCGAACATCAACTGGGGCAAGGCCGGCCGCATGCGCTGGAAGGGCGTCCGCCCGACGGTGCGTGGTGTCGCGATGAACCCGGTCGACCACCCGCACGGTGGTGGTGAAGGCAAGACCTCCGGTGGCCGTCACCCGGTCAGCCCGTGGGGCCAGTCCGAGGGCCGTACGCGCAAGCCGAACAAGCCGAGCGACAAGCTCATCGTCCGTCGCCGTAACGCCGGCAAGAAGCGCAAGTAGGAGTTCCGAAGATGCCACGCAGTCTGAAGAAGGGCCCCTTCGTCGACGAGCACCTGCTCCGCAAGGTCGTCACGCAGAACGAGGCCAACACCAAGAACGTGATCCGCACGTGGTCGCGACGGTCGATGATCGTCCCGAACATGCTCGGTCACACCATCGCGGTGCACGACGGCCGGAAGCACATCCCGGTGTTCGTCACCGAGTCGATGGTCGGTCACAAGCTCGGCGAGTTCGCGCCGACCCGCACCTTCCGCGGCCACGTGAAGGACGACAAGAAGGGCCGTCGCCGCTAAGGCGGCGACGAAGAGGAGGAACGAAATGGTGGAGTCGATCGCACGCGTGCGACACATCCGCGTCACGCCTCAGAAGGCCCGTCGCGTCATCCAGCTGATCCGCGGCAAGCAGGCCCACGAGGCGCTCGCCATCCTGAAGTTCGCCCCCCAGGGCGCTTCGGAGCCCGTGTACAAGCTGGTCGCCTCGGCGATCGCGAACGCACGGGTCAAGGCGGACTCGACGAACAGCTTCCTCGACGAGCGCGATCTCTACGTGAGCAGCGTCTTCGTCGACGAGGGCACGACCCTGAAGCGGTTCCAGCCGCGCGCCCAGGGCCGCGCCTTCCGCATCAACAAGCGCACCAGCCACATCACGGTCGTCCTCGCGACGCCGGATGAGGCCGAGGCCGCCGCGACGAGCAAGAAGGCGAGCAAGTAATGGGCCAGAAGGTCAACCCGTACGGCTTCCGTCTCGGGATCACGACGGACCACATCTCCCACTGGTTCGCCGACAGCACGAAGAAGGGTCAGCGTTACGCCGACTTCGTGGCCGAGGACGTCAAGATCCGTCAGTTCCTGACGAAGAGCCTCGACCGCGCGGGCGTTGCCCGCATCGAGCTGGAGCGCACCCGTGACCGCGTCCGCGTGGACATCCACACGGCGCGCCCGGGCATCGTCATCGGTCGCCGCGGCGCCGAGGCCGAGCGCATCCGGAGCGAGCTCGAGAAGCTCACCAAGAAGCAGATCCAGCTCAACATCCTCGAGGTCAAGAACCCCGAGACCGAGGCCCAGCTCGTCGCGCAGGGCATCGCCGAGCAGCTCTCCGCTCGTGTCGCGTTCCGACGCGCCATGCGCAAGGGCCTGCAGGGTGCGCAGCGCGCCGGTGCCAAGGGTGTCCGCATCCAGGTGTCGGGCCGCCTCGGCGGCGCCGAGATGTCCCGTTCGGAGTTCTACCGCGAGGGCCGCGTGCCCCTGCACACCCTCCGCGCGAACATCGACTACGGCTTCTACGAGGCCCGGACCACGTTCGGCCGCATCGGCGTGAAGGTCTGGATCTACAAGGGCGACATCACGAACAAGGAGCTCGCTCGCGAGCAGGCGAACCAGCGTTCGTCCCGCCCGGAGCGTCGTGGCGGCGGCAACGACCGTCGTGGCGGCGGCCCCCGTGGCGACCGCAACGACCGCGGTGGCGACCGTCGCGAGCAGCAGGCCCCGCAGGACGCGCCGGCCGGCGCAGGAGTTGAGGCGTAACCATGCTTATCCCCCGTCGAGTCAAGCACCGCAAGCAGCACCACCCGAAGCGTTCGGGTCAGGCGACCGGTGGCACGAAGGTCTCCTTCGGTGAGTACGGAATCCAGGCGCTCACCCCGGCCTACGTGACCAACCGTCAGATCGAGTCCGCTCGTATCGCCATGACGCGTCACATCAAGCGTGGCGGCAAGGTGTGGATCAACATCTACCCGGACCGCCCGCTGACCAAGAAGCCGGCTGAGACCCGAATGGGTTCCGGTAAGGGTTCGCCCGAGTGGTGGGTCGCCAACGTCAAGCCGGGTCGCGTGCTCTTCGAGCTCGCCGGTGTGAGCGACGACGTCGCTCGCGAGGCACTGACCCGTGCAATTCACAAGCTGCCCCTCAAGGCACGCATCATCAAGCGCGAGGAGGGCGACGCATAATGGCGATCGGTTCCAAGGAGCTCCGTCCGACGGAGCTCGACACGTTCGAGAACGAGCGTCTCGCTGACGAGCTGAAGAAGGCCAAGGAGGAGCTGTTCAACCTCCGCTTCCAGTCGGCCACCGGCCAGCTGGAGAGCCACGGCCGTCTCCGTGCCGTCAAGCGCGACATCGCGCGCATCTACACCGTGCTCCGTGAGCGCGAGCTCGGCATCCGTGCCACGCCCGCGCCCGTCGAGACCGCCCCGAAGGCCAAGAAGTCGTCGAAGAAGGCCGAGAAGCCGGCTGAGTCGACCGAGGCCGCGACCGCCGAGGAGAACTGATGGCCACCGAAGAGAAGGACTCCGCCGCCGTCACCCGCGGCTACCGCAAGACCCGTCGTGGCTACGTCACGAGCGACAAGATGGACAAGACGATCGTCGTCGAGGTCGAGGACCGCGTGAAGCACCCCCTCTACGGCAAGGTCATCCGTCGCACGTCGAAGGTCAAGGCCCACGACGAGCAGGGTTCCGCCGGCATCGGCGACCTGGTCGTCATCAGCGAGACCCGTCCCCTCAGCGCCACGAAGCGCTGGCGCCTGGTCGAGATCCTCGAGAAGGCCAAGTAGGCCTCGGCCCGCTTCGGAATAGGAGACAGCAGTGATTCAGCAGGAATCCCGCCTGAAGGTGGCTGACAACACGGGCGCCAAGGAGATCCTCACCATCCGTGTTCTCGGCGGCTCGGGTCGTCGCTACGCCGGCCTCGGTGACGTCATCGTCGCCACGGTGAAGGACGCCATCCCCGGCGGCAACGTGAAGAAGGGTGACGTCGTCAAGGCGGTCATCGTTCGCACCAAGAAGGAGACCCGTCGTGCCGACGGCTCCTACATCAAGTTCGATGAGAACGCGGCAGTGATCCTCAAGGCTGACGGCGACCCGCGCGGTACGCGCATCTTCGGGCCGATCGGTCGCGAGCTCCGTGACAAGAAGTTCATGAAGATCATCTCGCTCGCGCCGGAGGTGCTGTAAGCCATGGCGAACATCAAGAAGGGTGACCTGGTCCAGGTCATCACCGGTGCCACGCAGGAGCGTGGCGGCGACCGCGGCAAGCAGGGCAAGGTCATCGAGGTCCGCGGCGACCGTCTGGTCGTCGAGGGCATCAACTTCGTGACCAAGCACGTCCGCGTCGGTCAGACCCAGCGCGGTTCGAAGACCGGTGGCATCGAGCAGCACGAAGCTCCGATCCACGTGTCCAACGTCGCGATCGTCGACCCGACGACCAAGAAGCCGACCCGCGTCGGTTTCCGCAACGAAGAGGTGGAGAAGGACGGCGTCACCAAGACCGTCCGCGTCCGCTACGCCAAGAAGTCTGGTGAGAAGCTCTGATGACTGACACGACTGCCGCGACGACTGAGAAAGTTCAGCCGCGCCTCAAGCAGAAGTACCGCGACGAGATCAAGGCGGCGCTGACCGAGCAGTTCGGTTACGCGAACGTCAACCAGGTCCCCGGCCTGGTCAAGGTCGTCGTCAACACCGGTGTCGGTGAGGCCGCGCGCGACTCGAAGATCATCGAGGGTGCCATCAAGGACCTCACGGCGATCACCGGTCAGAAGCCGCAGGTCACGCTGGCCCGCAAGTCGATCGCGCAGTTCAAGCTGCGCGAGGGCCAGGCCATCGGCGCACACGTCACCCTCCGCGGTGACCGTGCGTGGGAGTTCCTGGACCGCCTGCTGTCGCTGGCGCTCCCGCGCATCCGCGACTTCCGTGGCCTGAGCGACCGCCAGTTCGACGGCAACGGCAACTACACCTTCGGTCTCTCGGAGCAGAGCGTGTTCCACGAGATCGACCAGGACCGCATCGACCGCGTGCGTGGCTTCGACATCACCGTCGTGACCACCGCGAAGACGGACGACGAAGGCCGCGCGCTGCTCCGCCAGCTCGGCTTCCCGTTCCGTTCGGGCGAGCAGACGGTCTAAGCTACTCCGGGCGGTGCGGGCCGGAGGAGTTCATCTCCTCCGGCCCGCACGCACGAAGTCACACCGATCCCGGGGAACCGCCCTGGGATCACATCGATCGTCGAGGTCGGCACTCGTGGAACGGGTGATCGAAACCGGACGAAGAACGGATACGCATCATGACGATGACCGATCCGGTCGCAGACATGCTGACCAGATTGCGGAACGCGAACTCGGCGCACCACGACGCCGTCTCGCTTCCGAGCTCCAAGCTCAAGCAGACCATCGCTGACATCCTCAAGCGCGAGGGTTACATCAGCGAGTGGAAGGTCGAGGACGCCCGTGTCGGGCAGACCCTGACCATCGAACTCAAGTACGGCCCCGATCGCGAGCGCTCGATCGCCGGCATCAAGCGCGTCTCGAAGCCGGGCCTCCGTGTCTACGCGAAGTCGACCGAGCTGCCCCGTGTCCTCGGTGGCCTCGGCGTGGCGATCCTGTCGACCTCCTCGGGGCTCCTGACCGACCGCGAAGCCGAGCAGAAGGGCGTGGGTGGGGAAGTCCTCGCCTACGTTTGGTGATCGATCATGTCTCGTATCGGACGTCTCCCCATCGACATCCCGGCCGGAGCGACCGTCTCGGTCGACGGCCAGAACGTCGCCGTCAAGGGCCCGAAGGGCGAGCTCACGCTCGTCATCGCTGAGCCCATCCAGGCCACTGTCGAGGACAACCAGGTCCTCGTCAGCCGTCCGGACGACGAGCGTTCCTCCCGCGCGCTGCACGGCCTGACCCGGTCGCTCATCGCGAACCAGATCATCGGCGTGACCCAGGGCTACTCCAAGGGCCTCGAGGTCGTCGGTACCGGTTACCGCGTGGCCGCCAAGGGCAGCGACCTCGAGTTCGCGCTCGGGTACTCCCACCCGATCACGGTCAACCCGCCGGCAGGCATCAGCTTCGCCGTCGAGGGCAACAACCGGGTCACCGTGAACGGCATCGACAAGCAGCTCGTCGGTGAGGTCGCGGCCAACATCCGCAAGCTGCGCAAGCCCGAGCCCTACAAGGGCAAGGGTGTCCGCTACGCCGGCGAGATCGTGCGCCGCAAGGCCG
Source organism: Curtobacterium sp. MCPF17_047 (assembly GCF_003234045.1). Classification (NCBI taxonomy): domain Bacteria; kingdom Bacillati; phylum Actinomycetota; class Actinomycetes; order Micrococcales; family Microbacteriaceae; genus Curtobacterium; species Curtobacterium sp. MCPF17_047. The sequence continues at coordinate 409,543 of NZ_QKSF01000001.1, forward strand.
GAAAGTCAGGTAAGTGATCATGGCCATCGGAACTCGTACTCGAGGCAAGAGCAAGGCGGCAGCCAAGGCCCGCCGCCACAACCGTCTCCGGAAGAAGATCACCGGGACCGAGACCCGTCCCCGCCTCGCCGTCACCCGTTCGTCACGTCACGTGTTCGTCCAGGTCATCGACGACGCGAAGGGTCACACCCTCGCCAGCGCATCGACGATGGAGGCCGACCTCCGCTCGTTCGACGGCGACAAGACCGCCAAGGCCCGTCGTGTCGGCGAGCTCGTCGCCGAGCGCGCGAAGTCGGCTGGCGTCGAGGCCGTGGTCTTCGACCGCGGTGGTAGCAAGTACGCCGGTCGCGTCGCCGCGATCGCCGACGGTGCCCGTGAAGGAGGGCTGAACCTGTGAGCGACATCGCGAACACCAACGACGACGCCGAGGTCAAGGCCGAGGCCACGACCGACGCCGAGGTCGACACGACCGCTGCGGCGCCGACCGAGGCGGACACCGCCACGGAGAGCAGCGACGCTGCCGAGACGACCGACGCAGACGCCAAGGCCCCCGCGGTCAAGGAGCCTGAGGTCCCCGTCGTCGAGCGTCCCGTCGAGACCGCGGCGGGTTCGGCTTCGAACAACCGCGACTCCGTCGACAACCGTGGTCGCCGTGGTGGCGGCAGCGGTGGCGGCCGTGACCGCCAGCAGGGTGGCCGTGGCGGCGACCGCAACGGGCGGGGTGGCGACAGCCAGTTCCTCGAGCGCGTCGTCACCATCAACCGCGTCTCCAAGGTCGTCAAGGGTGGTCGTCGCTTCAGCTTCACCGCGCTCGTCGTCGTCGGTGACGGCAACGGTCTGGTGGGCGTCGGCTACGGCAAGGCCCGCGAGGTCCCGACCGCCATCTCGAAGGGCGTCGAAGAGGCCAAGAAGAACTTCTTCCGCGTCCCCCGCGTCGGCAACACGATCCCGCACCCGGTGCAGGGTGAAGCCGCTGCTGGCGTCGTCCTCCTGCGTCCGGCCGCTGCCGGTACCGGTGTCATCGCCGGTGGTCCGGTCCGCGCCGTTCTCGAGTGCGCCGGTATCCACGACGTCCTGAGCAAGTCGCTCGGCTCGTCGAACACCATCAACATCGTGCACGCCACGGTCGAGGCCCTCAAGCAGCTCGAGGAGCCCCGCGCCGTCGCAGCACGTCGTGGCCTCCCCGTCGACCACGTCGTGCCGGCTCGCCTGCTGCACGCCGAGGCAGCCGCGCGTGCCGCCGCGAACGAGAAGGCAGGTGCCTGATGGCCATGCTGAAGATCACGCAGACGAAGTCCGTCATCAGCGAGAAGCAGTACCAGCGCGACACGCTCCGCAGCCTGGGTCTCAAGCGCATCGGCCGTACGGTCCTGCGTGAGGACAACGCCCAGAACCGCGGGTACGTCGCCACGGTGGCGCACCTCGTGAAGGTCGAGGAGGTCGACGCATGAGCGACGAGAAGAACGAGCGCGTCCAGATCCTGAAGGTGCACCACCTTCGTCCGGCCGCTGGCTCGAAGAAGGACCGCACCCGTGTGGGTCGCGGTGAGGGCTCGAAGGGCAAGACCGCCGGCCGTGGTACCAAGGGTCAGAAGGCCCGTTACCAGGTCAAGGTCGGCTTTGAGGGTGGGCAGATGCCGCTGCACATGCGCACCCCGAAGCTCCGCGGGTTCAAGAACCCGTTCCGCGTCGAGTACCAGCCCGTGAACCTGGACAAGATCGCGGAGCTCTACCCGAACGGTGGCGACGTCACCGTCGCGGACCTGGTCGCCAAGGGCGCCGTCCGCAAGAACGAGAAGGTCAAGGTTCTCGGTCAGGGTGACATCAGCGTGAAGCTCACGGTCACGGTCGACAAGGTCTCGGCATCCGCCGAGGAGAAGATCGTGGCGGCGGGCGGCACCGTCACCAAGTAGTCCCCGTCGGCGGCCCGCGCATTGCGCGCGGGCCGCCGTTACGGTTTCCTTGATGGCAGGCCCGGCAAGACTGCGTCGTTCGACGTGCGTCAACGGGCCACGGGGTCGGCGCTTCCGGCCACGGGCACCTCGCCCGGCTCGACCGGCTCGACCGGTCACAGAAGTTCGGAGTAACTCGTGTTCAGAGCGGTCGCGCGCATCATGCGCACCCCAGATCTTCGCAAGAAGATCGGCTTCACCCTGGCGATCATCGCGCTGTTCCGCCTGGGCTCGTACATCCCCGCACCGTTCGTCGACTACGCCAGCGTCCAGGCCTGCCTGGCGTCCGCGTCGTCCTCCGGCGGGCTCTACGACCTGATCAACCTGTTCTCCGGCGGCGCGCTCCTGAAGCTGTCGGTGTTCGCGCTCGGGATCATGCCGTACATCACGTCGTCGATCATCGTGCAGCTCCTGCGCGTGGTCATCCCGCACTTCGACTCCCTCTACAAGGAGGGTCAGTCGGGTCAGGCCAAGCTGACGCAGTACACGCGCTACCTCACCATCGCGCTGGGCGTGCTGCAGTCCACCACCCTGATCACCGTCGCCCGCTCGGGCGCGCTGTTCGGCACGAGCGCCTCGGCGTCCTGCACGTCGATCATCTCGAACGACAGCTGGTACGCGATCCTGCTCATGGTCATCACCCTGACCGCCGGTACCGGCCTCATCATGTGGATGGGCGAGCTGGTCACCGAGCGCGGCATCGGCAACGGCATGTCGCTGCTCATCTTCACCTCGATCGCCGCGCAGTTCCCGTCGGCCCTCTGGGCGATCGAGCAGTCGCAGTCCTTCGAGCTGTTCCTCTTCGTGATCCTGGTCGGACTGGTGATCATGATGGCCGTCGTGTTCGTCGAGCAGTCGCAACGACGGATCCCGGTGCAGTACGCCAAGCGCATGGTCGGGCGGCGTACGTACGGCGGCAACAACACGTACATCCCGATCAAGGTGAACATGGCCGGCGTCGTGCCCGTCATCTTCGCGTCGTCGCTGCTCTACCTGCCGGCGCTGATCGCGCAGTTCAACCAGCCCTCGGACGGCTCCGCGCCGGCCCCGTGGGTGACCTGGATCCAGAGCAACCTGACCTCGGGTGACAACTGGTTCTACATGGTCCTGTACTTCCTGCTCATCGTCGGCTTCACGTACTTCTACGTCGCGATCACCTTCAACCCCGAAGAGGTCGCCGACAACATGAAGAAGTACGGCGGGTTCATCCCGGGCATCCGTGCCGGACGTCCGACCGCCGAGTACCTCGACTACGTCCTGACCCGGGTGACGTTGCCCGGTGCGCTCTACCTCGGTCTCATCGCACTCATCCCGCTCGCAGCACTGGCGCTGTTCGGGGCGAACCAGAACTTCCCGTTCGGCGGTGCCAGCATCCTGATCATCGTGGGTGTCGGCCTCGAGACGGTGAAGCAGATCGACTCGCAGCTGCAGCAACGTCACTACGAAGGGCTTCTCCGTTGAGCGCACGTCTCGTCATCGTCGGACCTCCCGGAGCCGGGAAGGGCACGCAGGCCGGTCGGATCGCGTCGTCCTTCGGGATCCCCGCGATCTCGACCGGGGACATCTTCCGGAAGAACGTCTCCGAGGGCACGCCCCTGGGTCAGCGTGCGAAGGCGATCATGGACGCGGGCGACTACGTCCCGGACGACCTGACGAACGAGCTGGTCCGCGACCGCCTCGCCGAGTCGGATGCCGCTGACGGGTTCCTCCTCGACGGTTACCCGCGGACGCCGGCACAGGTCGAGTACCTGGACGGGTTGCTCGCTGAGCAGGGCACCGGGATCGACGCCGTCGTGCAGCTGGTCGCGGACCAGGACGCGCTGGTCGGGCGACTGCTCAACCGTGCGGCCGACCAGGGCCGCGCCGACGACAACGAGCAGACCATCCGCCGCCGTCAGCAGGTGTACCAGGAGCAGACCGCTCCGCTCGTGGCGGTCTACCAGGAGCGCGGGCTGGTCGTGGACGTGGACGGCCTCGGCGCGGTCGACGAGGTCGGCGACCGGATCGCTGCGGCGCTCTCTGCCCGCGGCCTCGCCGCCTCGGTCTGAGCTCCGTGTCGCGTTTCCGGAAGCCATCGATCTACAAGACGCCCGAGGAGCTCCGCGCCATGGTGCGCCCCGGGCTGCTCACGGCGCAGGCGCTGGACGCCGTCCGCGCCGCTGTCCGGCCGGGCGTCACCACGGGTGAGCTCGACGCGATCGCGGAGCGCACCATCCGCGACGGCGGCGGTGTGCCGAACTTCCAGCTGGTCCCGGGCTACCGACACACACTGTGCGTCTCGGTGAACGACGAGATCGTCCACGGCATCCCGGGGGACCGCACCCTCGAGCCGGGTGACATCGTCTCGGTCGACGCCGGCGCCGAGGTCGACGGGTGGAACGGCGACAGCGCCTTCACCGTCGTCGTGCCCGGTGGTGACGCCGCTACGGCCACGGCGCGTCAGAAGCTCTGCGACACCACCGAACGCGCGCTCTGGCACGGGGTCGCCGCGCTCGCGCACGCGAAGCACGTGCACGAGGTCGGCGCGGCGGTCGAGGACGCCATCGACGAGACCGGTGACTGGGGCATCGTCGAGGACTACACGGGGCACGGCATCGGGCGTTCGATGCACGAGGAGCCACCGGTGTTCAACCACCGGGTCCGTGGCGCGGGGCCTGCCGTCAAGCCGGGCTTGGCCGTCGCCATCGAACCGATGGTCACCGCGGGCACGATCGACAGCTCGACCGACGCCGACGAGTGGACCGTGCGGACGCTCGACGGTTCCGACGCCGCCCACTGGGAGCACAGCGTCGCGGTCCACGCCGGTGGGATCTGGGTCCTCACGGCGGCCGACGGTGGTGCCGCCGGCCTCGAGCCGCTCGGCGTGACGCCGGTCCCGGTCCCGTAGCGGACTGCGCCAAGGAGCCGGACGGCCACAGGGTCCACGGAGCCGCGGAACCCGACTCCACCCGCGTCGGGGTCGTGCTTCGCGGCCTGCCGACGCACCGGCCCACATGACGGGAGGCCCGTCGCCTGCTGGCGACGGGCCTCCCGTCGAGTCGTGGACGCGCCGCGTCGTGACCGTGGGCCGTCGGGGTCAGTTCCCCACAGAGCAGGTCTGCTCGGCGGCGCTCTGGCCGGTGATGGACGAGGGGAGCGGCGTCGAGGACGGGCTGCTGGTCGTCGTGGTCTCCGGAGCGGGTGTCTCGGGAGCCGTCGTCGCAGCACCGGGCGTCGTCGCGGGGTCCGACGGTGACGCGGAGGCCGACGGGCTCGCGGTGTCGGACGACTCCCGCGAGGCTCGACCCGTGGAGGAGTCGTTGAGCGTCGTCCGCTCGTCCGTCTGCAGGGCGACGTTGAGGGTGTGGGCGTTCGCCTCGTCGACGACCACGCGGGCAGAGTCCGCCGGGTCGTCGACGACGGGGTACTGGACGAACAACATGCTCGACGTGCTCATCCCCCGGAGTGCGGAGGCGAGCCCGACCAGGGTGCGGGTCTGGGCGAGGCCGTCCGAGAGCGTCATGTTCGACAGCGCCGCACCGGCGAGCTTGTAGAGCGTGATCGGGTTCGAGAGCGTGCCGTTCGACGTCACCTGGCGGAGCAGCGCCGACAGGAACACCTGCTGCGAGCTGATCCGCGCCAGGTCGCTGCCGTCGCCGACGCCGTGCCGGGACCGCAGGAAGGCGAGGGCGTCCGAGCCCTGCAGCGAATGGGCGCCGGCGCTGAGGTGCAGCCCCGTGTACGTGTCGTCGATCGGGGAGGCCACGCAGACGTCGACCCCGCCGAGGGCGTTCGACATCTCGATCACGCCGTCGAAGGTGATGAGTCCGGCGTACGGGACCGTCAGACCGGTGAGGTTCTCGACCGTGTCGACGACGCAGGAGACACCACCGTTCCCGAGCGCCGTGTTGAACTGCGCGGACGACGCCGCCGGGTAGGTGGTGCCGGTCTCCGGGTTGGTGCAGGCCGGGATCGGGACCATGAGGTCCCGGGGGAAGCTGACGGCGGTGAGCTGCTGATGGTCCTCGGACACGTGGATGAGCATCGTGACGTCGTTCCGGGCGCCCTCGACGTCCTCGTCGGAGTCGAACTGTCCGATGCGGGTGTCGCTGCCGATGAGCAGGATGTTCGCACCGCCCTTGATCGCGGTGATGTCGGCGGTCTTCGCGGTGCTCTGGTCGTCGGTGCTCAGCTGCACGGTCCGCGGTGCGGCGGCGAGCTGCGCTGCGGCGATGGTGGCGACGCTGGTGCCGCTGACCAGCACCACCGCGGCGGCGGCGGCGGCGACGGTGAGCAGGGTCGTCCACCCGCGTCGGCGGGGGAGGCGACCGTGTCGCGCGACAGGGCGCGTGCGGCCGGGGGCGTCGGGCACGGGGTTCTCCTTCGGTCACTGCTCCCGTCACCGTACGGCTCCGGGCTCGGTGGCGACGACGGTGTGGCCAGGAGATCCCTGTGGAACAGCGCATCTGCGGACCCGGACGGACGATCCACCCCCTGCACTGGGGTGCATGACCCCTGCCGCACGGGTGCTCGCCGCGCGCCGGACCGGGGCCCGACGCGCGCAGCACGGAACCCGCACTTGGCAATCCGCCGACTACCACATAAGATCGATCTTTGGTGTGCCATGCCTTCTGGCGTGGCGCCCGAACCCGCAGACCGGCTCGGGGATCACACCGGTAATCCAACCAAGCGACAGTGAGGCTATGGCCAAGAAAGACGGCGTCATCGAGATCGAAGGCTCGGTGCTCGAAGCTCTGCCCAACGCGATGTTCCGCGTTGAGTTGACCAACGGACACAAGGTCCTCGCGCACATCTCCGGGAAGATGCGCCAGCACTACATCCGCATCCTCCCCGAGGACCGCGTGATCGTGGAGCTGAGCCCGTACGACCTGACCCGCGGCCGGATCGTCTACCGCTACAAGTGATCCGCGAGCTGGAAAGGAACGGCAAGGCGAACCCGCCGAGCACGAAGCCAGCGAGCACGAGGAACGAACAATGAAGGTCAACCCCAGCGTCAAGGTCATCTGCGAGCACTGCCGCGTCATCCGCCGCAAGGGCCGCGTCATGGTGATCTGCAAGAGCAACCCGCGTCACAAGCAGCGCCAGGGTTAGTCCCTGACGGACCAGCGAGAGCTGCTCCGGAACGGACTCCGGTCCGGTTGCACGACCGGGGCCGCCAGTCGAGAGACTGCCAGCGGCTCGAGCACGACCCACAACTGAACATCGACAACGCAGTGTCAGATCCCGTCCGCACCAGCGGTCGGGGGACACCTCGGGTCGGAGGCCCGGGCACCGGCACTGCGCCACACCTCCATCGACAACAGGAGCAGCCAGCACAATGGCACGTCTAGCAGGCGTCGACATCCCGCGCGAGAAGCGCGTGGAGATCGCACTCACCTACATCTACGGGGTCGGCCGTACCCGCGCCGTCCAGACGCTCGCGGAGACCGGCATCTCCGGCGACATCCGCGTCAAGGACCTCACCGACGACCAGCTCGTCGCCCTCCGTGACTTCATCGAGGGCACCTTCAAGGTGGAGGGTGACCTCCGCCGTGAGGTCGCCGCCGACATCCGCCGCAAGGTCGAGATCGGTAGCTACGAGGGTCTCCGCCACCGTCGCGGTCTCCCGGTGCGCGGTCAGCGCACCAAGACGAACGCTCGTACCCGCAAGGGCCCGAAGCGCACCGTGGCAGGCAAGAAGAAGGCTCGATAGGAGATCACGATGGCTACCCCCAAGACCGCCGCGCGCAAGCCGCGCCGCAAGGAGAAGAAGAACGTCGCTGTGGGCCAGGCCCACATCAAGAGCACGTTCAACAACACCATCGTCAGCATCACCGACCCGTCGGGTGCCGTCCTCAGCTGGGCGTCCTCCGGGGCCGTCGGCTTCAAGGGCTCGCGCAAGTCGACGCCGTTCGCGGCGCAGCTCGCCGCCGAGTCGGCTGCCCGCCAGGCAGCGGAGCACGGCGTCAAGAAGGTCGACGTCTTCGTCAAGGGCCCGGGTTCGGGTCGCGAGACGGCGATCCGTTCGCTCCAGGCCGCTGGCCTCGAGGTCGGCTCGATCAACGACGTGACGCCGCAGGCGCACAACGGGTGCCGCCCGCCGAAGCGCCGCCGCGTCTGACGCGAGGAGCAACCGGCCGTTCCCCGCTCGTTCCCTGACCGGGACGAGTGGGGGCGGCCATTCCTGGTCGTTCGATCGCGCACTCCTGTGCGCGTGATCACAACTGAAACAGACCCGTCGAGGCCCGGCCGGCCCCGTCGTACCGCCAAGTGTCATATAGCGGACACTTCGCCGAAAGGAATTCCACAGTGCTCATTGCACAGCGCCCCACCCTGAACGAGGAGTCCATCTCCGAATTCCGCTCGCGCTTCGTCATCGAACCGCTCGAGCCGGGCTTCGGGTACACCCTCGGCAACTCGCTGCGCCGCACGCTCCTCTCGTCCATCCCGGGTGCTGCCGTCACGAGCATCCGCATCGACGGTGTCCTCCACGAGTTCAGCACCGTTCCCGGTGTCAAGGAGGACGTCACCGAGATCATCCTGAACATCAAGAGCCTGGTCGTCTCCAGTGAGCACGACGAGCCGATCACGGCCTACCTGCGCAAGCAGGGCGCCGGACAGGTCACCGCTGCGGACATCTCCGCGCCGGCCGGTGTCGAGATCCACAACCCGGACCTCGTCATCGCGACCCTGAACGACGCCGCTCGCTTCGAGCTGGAACTGACCATCGAGCGTGGCCGCGGCTACGTCTCGGCGACGCAGAACCGTTCGGAGTTCAGCGAAGCCGGTCAGATCCCGATCGACTCGATCTACTCGCCCGTGCTCAAGGTCACCTACCGCGTCGAGGCGACGCGTGCCGGTGAGCGGACGGACTTCGACCGTCTGGTCGTCGACGTCGAGTCGAAGCCCGCGATCACGCCGCGCGACGCCATCGCGTCGGCCGGTCGCACGCTCGTCGAGCTGTTCGGGCTCGCCCGCGAGCTCAACACGGCGGCTGAAGGCATCGAGATCGGCCCCGCGCCGGTCGACGCCGTGCTCTCGAACGAGCTGCAGACGCCGATCGAGGACCTCGACCTGTCGGTCCGGAGCTACAACTGCCTGAAGCGCGAGGGCATCAACACGGTGTCCGAGCTCGTCGCCCTCTCGGAGACGCAGCTCATGAACATCCGCAACTTCGGCCAGAAGTCGGTGGACGAGGTCAAGGACAAGCTCACCGAGCTCGGCCTGTCCCTCAAGGACACCGTCCCCGGATTCGATGGTGCCCACTTCTACAGCGGGTACGACGAGGACGAGTCCAGCAACTGACCTCGCGCTGACGCGCACGCGCTCCTGACACGGGGCGCACCACCATCACCACTGGAGAACTGACATGCCGAAGCCCACCAAGGGCCCCCGCCTCGGTGGCGGTCCCGCCCACGAGCGCCTGCTCCTGAGCAACCTCGCCAACGCCCTGTTCACGCACGGCCGCATCACCACGACCGAGACGAAGGCCAAGCGCCTCCGCCCGGTCGCCGAGCGGCTCATCACGTTCGCGAAGCGTGGCGACCTGCACGCTCGTCGTCGTGTGATCGCAGCCCTGCGCGACAAGACCGTCGTGCACACGCTGTTCACCGAGATCGCGCCGCAGGTGGCCGACCGCCAGGGCGGTTACACCCGCATCACGAAGCTCGGCTTCCGCAAGGGCGACAACGCGCCGCTCGCCTCGATCGAGCTCGTCCTCGAGCCCGTGTCGAGCACGCCGGCTCCGGTCTCGCGCACGGCTGCTCCGGCCGCCGCAGCGCCGGCCGCGACGGAGTCCGACACCACGGAGGCCCCGGTCGAGGAGACCGAGACCACCGAGGAGTCGACCCCGGTCGCCGAGGAGACCACGACCGACGCTGCCGCCGAGGTCGAGGCCGACGCCGCCGCCAAGTCGGACGACGCCGCGGACACGTCCAAGTAGTCACACCGCACCACACCGGAGGGCCCTCGCAGCGCAGGCTGCGGGGGCCCTCCCGTGTTCGTGCGTGCACCCGCCCGGCCGGGAGGCACGCCCAGCGCCCCCGGCACGGTGCCGGCCGACGAGACGAGAGCACCCATGCAGTTCCAGCACATCGCCGGGGTCGGCACGCGCGTCTGGCGGTGGAGTCGGAGCTCCGGCACGCAGCCGCGCCTGCTGCACGCCGGCAAGGCCGCCGCCGCCGCAGCACTCGCATGGACGGTCGCCCGGCATGTCCCGGGCGTCGCGTCCGACTACCCGTACTACGCCCCGCTCGGTGCGGTGGTGGCCATGCAGACGACGGTGTTCGCCGGCCTCCGGAGCGGCGTGCAGACCCTGGTCGGCATCGCCCTGGGCATCGCCGTCGCCGCCTTCACGATGTGGGTGGGCGACCCGGGAGTCCTGGCGGTCGCCCTCGCGGTCGGCGTCGGTGTGCTCGTCGGTGGGTTCCGGATCCTCGGCGAGGGCAGTTCGTGGGTCTCCACGGCGGCGCTCTTCGTGCTGCTCGTCGGCGGCGCCCACGCCGAGGGGTACTCGCTCGGGTACCTCGTGCAGATGGCGGTCGGTGTGGTCGTCGGCCTGCTGGTGAACTTCCTGGTGTTCCCACCGCTGCGCTTCTGGGACGCCGAACGTCGGATCGACCAGGTGAACAGCGTGCTGGCCGAACACCTCGACGGACTGGCCGACGTGCTCGAGCAGGGGGAGCGGGACGAGCGGGCCTGGGACCGCGCGCAGGACCGCCTGGACCGTGCCATCGCCGACGTGCGGAGCCGGGTGTCGATCGCGCAGGAGAGTCGTCGCATCAACCCCCGCGGAGCGCTCCGGGGATCGCGTGCGCGGTTGCAGCGCGACGGTTCCCGGTTCCGCGCACTCGAGCGGGTCGCCTGGTACACGACGGACCTCACCGAACTCGTCGCCCGGTCAGGCCCGGTGTCGTCGAACCTCGGTCGGCCGGACGAGGCGTTCACCGTGCCGCTCACGACGGCGGTCCGGCAGGTGGCGGCGATGATCCGGGGCGACCACCCGCCGGAGGAGGGCGACCGGGCGATCTCCGAACTCGAGCGGGCGCTCGACGCATCGCGCGAGTACCCGTCGGACGTGGCGGTGACCTCGTCCGCGCTGGTGTCGCTCCGCGGCATCGTCGAGTCCGAGCGCCAGGCGACGCAGGACCTGGACACCGCGACCGGGCCCTCGGACGACACGGACCGGCGACCGATCCGCGAGCGGGTCCGCGACCGGGTCGGGCGACGGCCGCGAACGGGCCGTCCGCAGCGCCCCCGGGAGCGGTAGCCGGCTCAGGCGGCCAGCGAGGCCTCCACCCAGCGGACGATCGCCGAGGTGGTGTCCGGCGCGACCGCGCGCCAGAGCGCGAAGTGCTCCCAGGTGCCGTCCCGCAGGACGTCCACCGAGCAGAGCATGTCGTCGCAGGTGCGCCAGGCGGCGTCGCCGCTCTCGAGTCCGTCGAGGTCGAGTCGGCCGGACCGGTCGACCGTGCCGTTGCCGAGCCGCTGTTCGAGCACCCACCCGCCGTCGGGCAGTTCGGAGTACGCGGCACCGGTCAGCGGGTAGCGCCCCGAGCCGTCGTAGCGGAAGACACACACGGCGCCCTCGACCCGGTGCATCGCGAAGTCGCCGAGTTCAGCGGCGGTGTCGGTGGCCACGTCGGACGGCGTCGAGAGGTCGACGTCGCTGACGTCGTCCGTGACCGCGACGGCGGCGGTCGTGATGCGGCGGAGGCGTGTGGACACATGCTCAGGGTACGGGTGGGCGCGACGGCAGCAGAGGCCGTCCCACCACGATCGGGTGACGGGGCGCGCCTAGACTCCGAGCGTGCCCGAGCTCCGTGTCGCCGTCCTCGGTCCGGTGCTCGCCGAGGACCCGACCGGTGCCCTCGTCCCGGTCCCCGGGGCGCTGGCTCGGACGTTCCTCACCGCACTCGTCCTGGCGCGCGGCCGCGCCGTGACCACGGAGTCCCTCATCGACGACCTGTGGGCCGACGAACCACCCAGAGGCGCCCGCGCGGCCCTGCAGACGCTCGTCTCGCGCCTCCGCCGCGCCACCGCCGACGGGCTCGTCGTCTCCACCGCGTCGGGGTACGCCCTCGGCGTGGACACCGACGCGACCGACCTCGGTGCGGCCGAACGGATGCTCGGTGTCACCCCGGACGCGCCAGTGCTGCGCGCGGCCCTGGACCGCTGGCGCGGCGAGCCCGGAGGGGACCTCGAGGGTTCCGTGGCCGGGGAGCTCGCCGCCCGGGCGGGCGCGGTCCGACGGGACCTCCGTCGTCGACTCGCCACGGTCCTCCAGTCCAGTGGCGACCCGGATGCCGCCGCAGCCCTCTGGCGCGACGAGGCCGCGGCCGACCCGTTCGACGAGGCAGCCGTCGCCGGGCTGGTCCGTGCCCTCGCCGATGCCGGGCAGGCAGCCGAGGCGCTCGCCGTCTTCGCCGCGCACCGCGACCGGCTGTCCGACGAACTCGGCGCCGACCCGTCCGCCGACCTGGTGCGACTCAACGCCGAGGTGCTCCGCAGCACCGGTCCCGTCAGTGGCTCGGTCCGGCGGGTCGGGCTGCGGGCCGCGCCGAACGCGCTCATCGGACGGGAGGCCGACCTCGCCACCGTCACGCGCCTCCTGTCCCAGGCGCGGCTGGTGACGATCCTCGGTGCCGGCGGTCTCGGCAAGACGCGACTCGCGCAGGCCGCGGCGACGACGGTCCCGCCTGCCTGCGGCGTCGTCGTGGTCGAGCTCGCGCCGCTCACCACCGGCGAGGACGTGGTGCCCGCGATCGGTGCGCTGCTGGGGATCGCCGAGGTCCGCAGCGCACGGAGCCTGCGGGACGCCGTGGTGGCCGACCTGCGGAGCCGGGTGGTCCGAGCGCTCGGTGAGGAACCCACCCTGCTCGTGCTCGACAACTGCGAGCACATCCTCGAACCCGTCGCCGCGTTCACCGCCGACCTGCTCGCGGAGCTGCCCGGACTGCGGGTCCTGACGACCTCGCGTGCGCCGCTCGCGGTCGCCGGCGAGGTCGTCGCACCGCTGGCGCCACTGCCGGTGGAAGCCGACGGGGCCGCCGTCCGCCTGTTCACCGACCGGGCACGCGCGGCACGACCGGGTGCGGTGCTGCCGGTCGACGCGGTCCGCCGGATCTGCACCCGGCTCGACGGGTCACCGCTGGCGATCGAGCTGGCCGCCGCGCGGATCCGCGGGATGAGCGTCGACGAGATCGAACGACGACTCGACGACCGTTTCGCGCTGCTCCGCGGTGGCGACCGGTCGGCCCCGGAACGGCACCGGACCCTGCTCGCCGTCATCGAGTGGAGCTGGCGACTGCTCGACGACGGGGCCCGCGACCTGCTGACCCGACTCGCGCTCTTCCCGGACGGCCTGTCCGTCGACGCCGTCGAAGCGGTCGCCGCACCGTCACGGGTGCACGACGCCCTCGACGACCTGGCCGAACTGGTCGAGCAGTCCCTCGTGCAGCTCGTCGAGCAGGAGGGCGAGCCCGTCCGCTACCGCTTGCTCGAGACCGTCCGCGAGTTCGGTGCCGCACGGCTGGAGGAGTCCGGCGCCACCGGGGACGTCCGCGCCGCGATGACCCGCTGGGCCTGCCGGGTCGCGGCCGGACACGACCTGTTCATCGTGCGGACCACGGACCAGGTCGCGCGCTTCCGGGTGCTCGAACGAGAGGCCGACAACCTCGTCACGATGCTGCGCTGGAGCCTGCGCGCAGGGGACGCCGTCGCGGTCGCGCCGCTCTTCTCGGCACTCGCCGGGTACTGGTCGTTCCGCGGGGCGCACGGTGAGGTCGCGGCGATCGCGTCCGACGTCGTGGCCGTCCTCCGCACCGTCCCACCCGAGGCCGAGTCCGAGCCCGAGCCCGAGGCCGAGTACGAGCACGAGCCCGCGACCGGCGTCCGCACGGCCGCCGTCCTCGGCCTCGTCATCGCCTGCGCGACCGCCGCCTTCTCCGACCGCCGCACCTCGGTGCGCGCCCGCGCCGCGCTCCGCCGCCTGCGCCGGGCCGGCGTGACCGGCGTCCCGGTGGTCGACGCCCAGGCCGAGCTGCTCCTCACCCTCGGCCGTCGGGCCGCGGGTGAGAGCGCCCTGACCCGACTCCGCGCGGACCCGGACACCGGGGTGGCGTGCCTGGCGCACCTGCTCAGCGCGCCGTTGACCGAGAACGACGGTGAACTCGAACGCGCCCTCGGCTTCTCGACCCGCGCGCGGCTGCTCGCCGAGCAGGCCGGTGACGTCTGGACCTCGGGCACCGCTGCCGTCTCGGTGACGCAGCTCGCCGGGCAGCTCGGTCGGTACGAGCAGGCACTCGCCGCGGCGGCCACAGCCCGGGAACGGCTCGAGCAGTTCGGCGCCGAGGACGACCTGGTCGAGGTCGGGTGGAGCGTCGGGTTGAGCGCCGCGGCGACCGGGGACGTCGACCGCGCCCGCTCGTTGGCGGCCGAACTCGCCGCGCTCCCGGCGTCCCCCGGTTCCGGACCGGTCGGTGGCCCGGGTGGCGGCCCCGGCGGGGAGCGGGCACAGATGACGCTGCTCGCGCACGCGGTCCGGGCCGAGGTCGCACGGACCGAGGGAGACCCCGCACGCGCGGTCGTCGAGTACCGGCGGGCCTGGGACCAGGTGGTGCCGCACCGGCGCGAGGCGAGCCAGTGGGTGATGGTCATCGGTGCGGCGCTCCTGGCCGCGCAGGACGAGGCGGCGCAGGACGAGGCGGCGCAGGGCCGGTCCGCCGGGGCCGCAGCGGGCCTCCAGGACGCCGGTCGGGAGGCCCGTGCGGACCTCGCCCGGCAGGTCCGGGTGAGCGCCCTGGTCGCGCTCCGCATGCCGTCGCTGTGGAACGACCTGCCGGTCGTCGGGACGGCCGTCCTCGGCACCGCGCTCGAGGCGATCGACCGCGGAGTCGACCCGGCCCTCGTCGCCGCTGTCTGGGGCAGTGCGCTCCGTCTGGGTGCCCGACAGGACTTCGCGGTCCTCGGTCACGGACGGCTCCGGCCGCTGGTCGTGGCCGCGGTCGGCGAGGCCCTCGTGGTGGACGCCGAGACGGCCTCGGCCGGGATGTCCCGGGCCGAGGCCGTCGCTGCCGCGCGAGCGGCGCTCGAGGCGGTCAGGCCTTCCGCATGTAGGCGCGGACTGTGAGCGGGGCGAACACCGCGACGACGACCGCTGCGCCGAGCAGGCTCAACCACAGGTCGCCGCCGACCGTGCCGTGGTTGACCAGGTCGCGGACCGCGGTGATGAGGTGCGAGATCGGGTTCACGTCGGAGAACCAGTGCAGCCAGTCCGGCAGCGTGTCCGCCGGGACGAACGCGTTCGACAGGAACGTCAGCGGGAAGAGCACCAGGTTCGAGATGCCCGAGACGCTCGACGCGGTGCGGGCGACGACACCGAAGTAGGCGAAGACCCAGCTGATCGCCCAGGCCACGACGACGACGAGCAGGCCGGCGACCAGCACCGCGCCGATGCCACCGGCGGGACGCAGCCCCATGATGAACCCGACGGTGAAGGTGATCGTGGTGGCGATCGCGTAGCGGACGGTGTCGGCGAGCAGCGCTCCGGCGAGCGGGGCGATCCGGGCGATCGGCAGCGACCGGAAGCGGTCGAACACGCCCTTGTCCATGTCCTCACGGAGCTGCACGCCGGTGACGATCGACGACGTGATGTTCGTCTGCACGAGGATGCCGGGGATGATGATCGGCAGGTAGCTGCTGACGTCGCCGGCGATCGCGCCACCGAAGATGTACGTGAACATCACGGTGAAGACGATCGGCATGAGCGTCACGTCGAAGAGCTGCTCCGGCGTGCGCCGCACCTTGATGAGCCCGCGGTACGCCATCGTCAGCGACTGCCGGACGGTCGCGGCCAGGCCGGATCCGCCGACACCCGGCCGCGGGGCGACCCGCGGGGCACCCGACGGTGCGGCGGCCAGGTCAGGGGTGGTGAGCGTGCTCATGCGTTGCTCCCTTCGAGCGCGCGGGCGGCGGGTGCAGGCGTGCCAGCGCCCGCCCCCTCGCCGGTGATGGTGAGGAAGACCTCGTCGAGCGTCGGCTTCTGCACGCTCATCTCGGCGAGGGAGATGCCGGCGTCCCGCAAGGACACGAGCAGGTCGGTGACACGGTCGGGGTCCGCCATCGGCGCGGTCAGGCGGGAGCCCTCCGGGCTCGCCACCGCCGCGGTCCCGAGCACGCGGAGCACCAGGTCGGACGCCTCGGCCAGTCGTGCCGGCGTCGAGTCGGCCAGCCGGAGCTGCAGCGACGCGGTGCCGACCGAGGCCTTCAACTCGTCGCTCGTGCCCTCGGCCACGACCCGGCCGTGGTCGATCACCGCGATCCGGTCCGCGAGCTGGTCGGCCTCGTCGAGGTACTGCGTCGTCAGCAGCACCGTCGACCCGGTCGCGACGAGCTCCCGGATCGTGTCCCACATCTGCGCCCGGGTCCGGGGATCGAGGCCCGTCGTCGGCTCGTCGAGGAAGATCAGCGGCGGCTGCGCGATGAGGCTCGCAGCCAGGTCCAACCGTCGGCGCATGCCGCCGGAGAACCCGCGGAGCGGTCGTCGTGCGGCCTCGCTCAACCCGAAGCGCTCGAGCAGCTCCGTCGACTTCCGCTTCGCCTCCGTCCGGGACAGCCCGAGCAGCCGGCCGAAGACGACGAGGTTCTCGGTCGCGCTCAGGGTCTCGTCGACGCTGGCGTACTGGCCGGTCACACCGATGAGCTGCCGCACCACGTGCGGCTCCCGGCGGACGTCGTGGCCGAACACCCGCGCCTCGCCGCCGTCCAGGCGGAGCAGGGTCGCGAGCATGCTGATCGTGGTGGTCTTGCCGGCACCGTTCGGTCCGAGCACCCCGTAGACGGTGCCGGCCTCCACGCGGAGGTCGACCCCGTCCACGGCCCGGTTGCTGCCGAACGTCTTCACGAGGCCAGTGGCCTCCACCGCGAGCGGTGTCGTGGTCATCGTCGTGTCCTTCCGTCGACGTCGTGTACGGGGAGGACACTGCCGAGCACCGCTCACGCGGCACTGACGCGGCGCTGACATCGGTACCGTGGAGGGCGTGAGCGAGACGGCCCGGACACCAGACGACACCGGCGCAGACGACACCGGCGTGCGACTGCGGATCGACCTGGCGTACGACGGTTCCGGCTTCTCCGGATGGGCGCGGCAGCCCGCACTCCGGACCGTGCAGGGTGTGCTCGAGGACGCCCTCGCCACCGTCTTCACCCGGTGGGGCGAACCACCCCGGCTGACGGTCGCCGGGCGCACCGATGCCGGCGTCCACGCCACCGGACAGGTCGCGCACCTCGACCTCGGCCCGGACCAGTGGGCCGCCCTGACCCGGCCGAAGCGTCCGAGCGCCGACGGCACCGTCCGCGACGCCTTCAGCGGGCTCGTCCGACGGCTCAACGGGCTCGCCGGCGCCGACGGGGACGTCGTCGTCCGCAGCGTGCGCGTCGCCCCGGCCGGCTTCGACGCCCGGTTCTCCCCGCTCTGGCGGCGCTACCGGTACCGGGTCGCCGACGTCGACGCCCTCCGCGACCCACTCCGCCGTGGGCACACGACCTGGTACCCGGGGCGCCTCGACCCGGCGGCCATGGAGCGGGGTGCGCTGCGGCTGCTCGGGCTGCACGACTTCGCGGCGTTCTGCAAGCCGCGGGTCGGCGCGACCACGATCCGGACCCTGCAGGAGTTCCGCTGGGAGCGTGAGCCGGACGGCGTGCTGGTGGCGAGCCTCCAGGCCGACGCCTTCTGTCACTCCATGGTGCGCGCGATGGTCGGCGGCACCCTCGCCGTCGGCGAAGGCCGGCTGACGCCAGACGAACTCGACGGGCTCCGCGTCGCGGCGGAACGTACCAGCGCCTTCACCACCGCCCCGGCCCGCGGACTCACCCTGACCGAGGTCGGGTACCCGGACGAAGACGCCCTGGAGGCGCGGGCCGTCCAGACACGCGCCCGTCGCGACGCGGAGGGACACCGGCCCGGCGACCTGTCGGACGAGGGCGGGCGCTAGCGCCTGGCGGTAGCGTCGGGGGATGGCTCCTCGTGCTCCGCGCTCCGTCGTCTCCGTCGCACCCGGTGTGGTCTTCGTCGAGGGGCCGGTGTCGAACTGGGTCGTCCTGGCGGAGGAGGACGGCGTCGCCCTCATCGACGCGGGCTACCCGGCCGACACCGACCTGGTGCTCGACAGCGTGCTGCTCGCCGGACACGACCTCGACGAGCTCCGCCGCGTCTACGTCACGCACGGGCACGTCGACCACGTCGGGGGTCTGCCCGGGATCCTCGAGCGCTTCCCGCACGTCGAGGTCCTGGCGCACGCCGACGAACTCGACAACGTCCGGGGACCGTCGCGCCAGCAGGTGACGCCGGCCGAGATCGGCGGTCGCCTCGCCGCACCCCGCGTGCTGCGCTGGCTCGGCCGCGCGATCGCCTCGGACGCCCTCCGCCCGACGACGGTGCCGAGCGCGCGCGCCTTCACCGCCCGTGACTTCGAGGGCCGGGCGATGACGCCGCTGCCCGTGCCGGGGCACACCGACGGCTCCACCGCGTACCTGCTGCCCGCTGCCGACGCGATCGTGACCGGCGACGCCGTCGTCACGCACCACGACACGCAGCCCGCGGCGTGGGCGCCACGGCCGCGGATGATCACACCGTTCTTCAGCGCGGACCAGGCGCTCGCCGTGGAGTCGGCGCGGGCGCTGGCCTACCCGGCGATCGTGCTGCCGGGGCACGGGCCGGCGGTGCACCGGGTGGGGTCGGAGTGGGTGCCGATCCAGGCGTGACGGCGTTGCCCGGCATCGGCGACCGGTACCGGAACGGCAGATGTGACATGGTGGTCGACCGGCAGTGGAGCCGCGACGAAGAGGGAACCACCATGGACATCGTCCGCAGGGGCATGACTGGAGAGGCCGACGCCGGGTCGCTCGGACGCGGCAGGATCCGCCAGGCCGTCGTCTCACTCCTGGCGGTCGTCGCGACCCTGGGGTGCTGCGTCGTCGGCGTGACGGGCCAGGGTCTGACGATCCGCGGGGTCGCGGCCGTCGTCACGGTGGCTGCCATGGCCGGCTCGCTGGCGTTCGCGAGGAGACGCGGGAACCTCGTGGGGTGGTACGTCGCTGCAGCGGGGGTGGCGCTGTTGCGTGTGCTCTCCGGGTCGTGAGGCAGTGGTCGAGCCCGTCGTGGTGACGGCGGCTGCGTCGCTGCTCGCGCGGGCCGGATGGAACACCCGGTCGACCCTCGTCCGGGGGAGAGGCTTCACCTCGTCGTAACCTGTGTGTCCCCGCAGGCCCGTACGGTTCACGGGATCACTCCCGACCACGAACCGAAGGTCCCCATGCCACGAACCCTCGGACGCACCCTGCTGTGCGCCACGGCTGCCGCGACCCTGGTCGCCGCACCGCTCGTCACCGTCGCCACCGCCTCCGCGAACCCGACGGGCACCGGACTCGTCATCACCGAGGCGTACCTCAAGGGCGGCAGCGCGAACCAGCCGTTCACCAACCGGTTCGTCGAGATCGGCAACCCGACCGGCGCCGCGGTGTCCGTCGACGGGTGGTCGCTGCAGTACCGGTCGGCGACGGGCACGGGAGCGTCGAGCACCGTCGTGCCGCTCACCGGCTCCGTCCCGGCGAACGGCACGTACCTCGTGCAGGGAGCGTCGAACGGGAAGGTCGGCGATGCACTGCCCGCGCCCGACGTCGTCTCGACGTTGAACGCCTCCGGCGCGAGCGGGACACTCGTCCTCTCCGACCAGCCGACGGCACTGTCGCTGCCCGCGGGTGCGGTCACGACGGGGACGCCCGGCGTGGTGGACCTGCTCGGGTACGGTGCCGCGAACACGTCGGAGACCGCCCCGGCCACGAACCCCTCGGGCGCGAACAGCACCCCGGACGCCCTCGTCCGGCAGGGGACGACCGACACCGACGCGAACGCGGCGGACTTCACGCTGACGCGGTCGATCACCCCGCGGAACGCCGCCGGCGAGACGGCGCCAGGCGGCACCACGCCGACTCCGGGCGGTGGCGGCACGACCCCGCCGACGACCCCCGTCGCCGCGACCATCCCCGAGATCCAGGGCACGACGGACACCTCGCCGCTCGTCGGCTCGACCGTCACCACCAGCGGTGTCGTGACCGCGGTGTACGCCACCGGTGGGCTCAACGGGTACACGATCCAGACGCCGGGCACGGGAGGCGCAACCACCCTGGCCGCGCGGACCGCCTCCGACGGCCTGTACGTCTACTCCGCCGCCACGGCCGGACTGGTCGCGATCGGCGACCACGTCCAGGTCACCGGCACCGTGTCCGAGTTCAACGGCCTCACCGAGCTCACCGTCCCGAGCGCCGCCGGGCTGACGGAGCTCACCACCCCGGCCGCCGCCCCGGTCCCGGCCGCCGTGGCTTTCCCCCGCACGGACGCCGAGCGCGAGATGCTCGAGAGCATGCTCGTCGCCCCGCAGGGTGACTACACGGTCGCCGACAACTACACGACGAACCAGTACGGCGAGATCGCGCTCGCCACGGGCCCGGGACGTCTGCTGCAGCCGACCGAGGTCGCCCGCCCGGGCAGCGCCGAGGCCGCCGCGGTGGCCGCCGACAACGCAGCGCGCAAGGTCACGCTCGACGACGGCGCGAGCACGAACTTCCTGCCCCGTGACGACCAGGACCAGTCGGCCCGGTCGATCCCCGTGCCCTGGCTGACGAACGCGGGCCCGGTCACGGTCGGCGCCACCGCGACGTTCACCGCACCCGTGGTGCTCGACTACCGGAACAACGCCTGGAAGTTCCAGCCGACGGCGCCGATCACCGGCGCGACCCCGAAGGCCGACCTGCCCGCGACGTTCTCGGACGTGCGCACCGCCGCGCCCGCCGCGGTCGGTGGGGACCTGAAGCTCGCCGGGTTCAACGTCCTGAACTACTTCCCGACCACGGGCGACCAGCTGACCGGTTGCACGTACTTCCGGGACCGCACGGGTGACCCGATCACGGTGGACTCCGGTTGTGACGCCCGCGGCGCCGCCGAGCCGGAGGACCTGGCACGCCAGCAGGTGAAGATCGTCACGGCGATCAACGGCCTGGGCGCCGACGTGGTCTCGCTCGAGGAGATCGAGAACTCGGCGGCCTTCGGGCAGGACCGGGACGCCGCGGTCGCCACCCTCGTCGACGCGCTCAACGCCGCCACCGGCTCCGACACCTGGGCGTACGTCCCGTCACCGACGAAGCTCGCCACCGACGAGGACGTCATCCGCCTGGCCCTCATCTACAAGAAGGCCCGGGTCGCTCCGACCGCCGAGTCGACGATCCTCACCGACTCCGACGTCTTCCAGCGCCAGCCGGTCGCCGACGCGTTCCGCCCGGTCGGTGGGACCGTCCAGGACGACTTCCTGGTCATCGCGAACCACTTCAAGTCGAAGGGCTCCGGCACCGGCGAGAACGCCGACCAGGGCGACGGCCAGGGCGCCTCGAACGCGGACCGCGTGCGCCAGGCCCGAGCCCTCACGACCTTCTCCGCCGCGATGCAGGCGCAGTACGGCACCGACAAGACGTTCCTGATCGGTGACTTCAACGCGTACAGCGAGGAGGACCCGATGGTCGTGCTCCGCGACGCCGGGTACACCGACCTCGCCCCGGCGCGTGACCGGACCGAGTACTCGTACGTGTTCAGCGGTCTGAGCGGTTCCCTCGACCACGTGCTCGCGTCGCCGGCAGCGCTCGCCACCGTGCAGGGCGTGGACATCTGGAACATCAACTCGACCGAGTCGGTGGGCCTGGAGTACAGCCGGTACAACGTGAACGTCTCGGACCTCTACACGGACGACGTGTACCGCGCGAGCGACCACGACCCGATCCTCGTCGGGTTCGACCTGACCGCGGCCGAGGCGCCGGGCGGCCCGACGCCCGAGCCCACGCCGGAGCCCGGCACGGACGACGAACCCACGGCCGACCCGACCCCGGCGCCGATCGCCGGTGGTGCGGGCACGACCCCGGGTGCGGGTGGGACGACCGCGGGCGGCCTGGCCTTCACCGGTGCGGAGATCGGCGGTGGCCTCGCGGCGGCGCTCGCGCTCCTCGCCGCCGGTGGCGGGCTCCTCGCCCTCCGTCGTCGTCGGACGACGGGTCGCAGCGCAGTCTGACCGCGCACTGGACACGGCCACCGACGGGAGGCGCGACACGGGTCCGACCCGTGCCGCGCCTCCCGTCCGTGGTGTCGGGGAGCGATGCGCGGTTGACCGGGAGGATCGGCGTCGACTAGGCTCATCTCTTGGTCTGCGCGCTCTGTTGCGCCAGACAGTCAGATGGGCCCTCCACCGGGTCGTTCACCGGGCATCTGCCCGCGGGAACGCCCACCGGAGTGGGATTCACGGACTCCTCACCTCGACACGAAAGCAGCACTCCTGTGACTCGTACGTTCTCCCCGAAGCCGGCAGACGTCCAGCACGACTGGATCGTCATCGACGCGACCGACGTCGTGCTCGGCCGCCTCGCTTCGCACGTCGCCGCCCTCCTCCGCGGCAAGCACAAGGCCACCTTCGCCCAGCACATGGACATGGGTGACTACGTCATCATCGTGAACGCCGACAAGGTCGCCCTGACCGGGTCGAAGCTCGCCAAGAAGGTCTACTACCGTCACTCCGGTTACCCGGGCGGCCTCACGGCCACCACCTACCCGGAGATGCTGGAGAAGCACCCGACCCGCGCCGTCGAGAAGGCGATCCGCGGCATGCTGCCGAAGAACACCCTCGGTCGCGAGCAGCTCAAGAAGCTCAAGGTCTACGCAGGCGCTGAGCACCCCCACGCGGCGCAGCAGCCCAAGCCGTACACCTTCGACCAGGTCTCGCAGTAACAGCGGCCACGACGACTTCCAGGAACGAGAAAACACTCATGGCTCAGATCGCTGACTCCATCGACCAGACCCCGGAGACCTTCACCACCGAGAGCGCGCCCGTCGCGTCGGAGGCGGCTCCCCGTCAGATCCTCAACGTCTCGGGCGGTGCCGTCGGTCGCCGCAAGGAGGCCATCGCCCGCGTCCGTCTCGTCCCGGGCTCCGGCACGTTCGTCGTGAACGGCCGCTCCCTCGAGGACTACTTCCCGAACAAGCTGCACCAGCAGCTGATCAACGACCCGTTCAAGGTCCTCGAGCTTCTCGGCTCGTACGACGTCACCGCCCGCATCACGGGTGGCGGCCCCTCGGGTCAGGCCGGCGCGCTGCGTCTCGCCATCGCCCGCACCCTGAACGAGATCGACCGCGAGAACAACCGCGCGGCCCTCAAGAAGGCCGGCTTCCTCACCCGTGACGCCCGCGTCATCGAGCGCAAGAAGGCCGGTCTCAAGAAGGCCCGCAAGGCGTCGCAGTTCTCGAAGCGCTGATCGCCTGACGGCGGGAGATCGCATGCCGCGTCTGTTCGGTACCGACGGCGTTCGTGGCCTCGCCAACGGCGAGTTGACGGCCGCGCTCGCACTGGGCCTTGCCCAGGCGAGCGCGGCCGTGCTCACGCACGGACACCATGCGGACGCTCGTCGAGCGTCCGGTCGCACGCGCCCCAAGGCCGTGCTGGCGCGCGACCCGCGCGTCTCCGGCGAGTTCCTGGGTGCTGCCGTGGCAGCCGGGCTCGCCTCCGCCGGCGTCGACGTCCTCGACGCCGGGGTCATCCCCACCCCCGCAGCGGCGTACCTCGTCGCGGACATCGACGCCGACTTCGGCGTGATGATCTCGGCGTCGCACAACCCCGCGCCGGACAACGGGATCAAGTTCTTCGCCGCTGGCGGCCGCAAGCTGCCGGACGAGGTCGAGGACCGCATCGAAGCGGCCATGCACGACCAGTCCGCACCCACCCCCACGGGTGCCGAAGTCGGGCGCATCACGCGCTTCGCCGACGCCGAGGACCGCTACGTCGTGCACCTGCTCGGCACGCTGCCGCACCGGCTCGACGGCATACACGTCGTGCTCGACTGCGCCAACGGGGCAGCCTCCGGGGTCTCGCCCGAGGTGTTCGTCAACGCCGGCGCGAAGGTGACGCTGATCGGTGCCGACCCGAACGGCATCAACATCAACGACGGTGTCGGCTCGACCCACATCGACAACCTGGCTCGTGCGGTCCTCGAGGCCGGAGCCGACGTCGGCATCGCGCACGACGGCGACGCCGACCGGTGCCTGGCGGTGGACGCCGAGGGCAACGCGGTGGACGGCGACCAGATCATGGCGATCCTCGCGCTGTCCCTCAAGGAACGCGGCCGACTGATCGACGACACCCTCGTCGCGACGGTGATGTCGAACCTCGGGCTCAAGCGGGCGATGGCGGACGCGGGCATCACCGTGATCGAGGCCGGCGTCGGCGACCGCTACGTGCTCGAGAAGATGACCGAGGGCGGCTACTCGCTCGGCGGCGAGCAGTCCGGCCACATCATCTTCAACGACTACGCGACGACGGGCGACGGGGTCCTGACGGGCCTCCACCTCGTCGCCGAGATGGCGCGGACCGGCAAGACGCTCGGCGAGCTGGCGGCGTGCATGACCGTGTTCCCGCAGGTGCTGCTCAACGTCAAGGGCGTGGACCGGCACGGACTGCAGGACCAGGGCGTGCAGGACGCGATCGCTGCCGCCACGCTGGCGCTGGGTGACACCGGCCGGGTGCTGCTGCGCCCGTCCGGCACCGAGCCGGTCGTCCGCGTGATGGTCGAGGCCGCCTCGCAGGAGGACGCCCAGCGCGTCGCCGAGGAGCTCGCGGACGTCGTCCGTGAGCGCCTGACGCTCGACGCCGCGTAGGACCGCCGGCGCGCCGGCCCGCCGGGCCGCCCGGCGCGTTCCCGACTCGCACAACAGAAACCCGTTCGAACCGCTGACTTCAGCGGTTCGAACGGGTTTCTGTTGTGCGGCGCCGGTCCGAACCGAGACCGCCCGGACCGCCGCGCGTCAGATCTTGCGGAGCAGGACGCTCGTCACCTTGTGGTCGGCGGCCTTCTTCAGCACGAGGGTCGCCCGGGAACGCGTGGGCAGCACGTTCTCGAGCAGGTTCGGCTCGTTGATCGCTCGCCAGACCCCGGTGGCGGTCTGCACCGCGTCCTCGCGGGACAGCGCGGCGAAGCGGTGGAAGAACGAGTCCGGGCTCGAGAACGCCTGCTCCTGCAACGCGAGGAACCGGTCGACGTACCAGGACTCGATGTCCTTGGTCTTGGCGTCGACGTAGATGGTGAAGTCGAACAGGTCACTCAGCGCGAGCCGCCCGTGCACCGGCGGCGCGAGCACGTTGAGCCCCTCGACGATGAGGATGTCCGGCTGCCGCACGACGATCTCGGCGTCCGGCACGATGTCGTAGACCAGGTGCGAGTAGTACGGCGCCCGGACCTCGGTGGCGCCGCTCTTCACCTGGCTGACGAAGCGCAGCAGGGAGCGGCGGTCGTAGGACTCCGGGAAGCCCTTGCGGTCCATGATCCCGCGGCGTTCGAGCTCGGCGTTCGGGTACAGGAACCCGTCGGTCGTGACGAGTTCCACCCGGGGTGTGTCCGGCCAGCGCTTCGTGAGCTCGCGGAGCAGACGGGCGACGGTGCTCTTGCCGACGGCGACCGACCCGGCGACCCCGATCACGAACGGCGTCCGGCCGGCCCGTTCACCGAGGAAACGGCTGGTCTCCGCGTGCAGGTCCCGCGCGCCGGCGGCGTACAGCGTCAACAGCCGGGACAGCGGCAGGTACACGTCCTGCACCTCGGTGATGTCGAGCCGGTCGCCCAGGCCGCGCAACTGCACGATCTCGGTCTCCGTGAGCGAGAGGTGCTCCTTCGGTGCGAGGTGCGACCACTCGTCCCGGGGGATCTCCACGAAGGGGGTGGGGTGCGCGACGGTCGTCTCCGGGATCGGCATGGGATCGAGCGTACTCAGCCGGGAGGCGCGTCTCCGGTCAGGGACGTCGCCGACGGTGGGCGGGCCTCCCGTCCGGATGCCGGTGCCGGTGCCGGTGCCGGTGCCGGATCAGGCGGGGAGCGCCGCCTCGATGGCGGCGACCACCTCGGGGGCGTCCGGCTTGACCGTCGGGCGGAAGCGCGTGACCGTGCCGTCCGGGGCGACGAGGAACTTCTCGAAGTTCCAGATGACCCGTCCGGCCTTGCCCGAGGCGTCCGGAGCCTGGGTGAGTTCGCGGTAGAGCGGGTGCGCCGAGCGGCCGTTGACCTTGACCTTCTCCGACATCGGGAAACTGACGCCCCACGTGGTGGAGCAGTACTCCTCGATGGCCTCGGACGATCCGAGCTCCTGCAGGAACTGGTTGCTCGGGAAGCCCAGCACGGTGAAGCCCCGCGGACCGTACGTGCGCTGCAGTTCCTCGAGCTGTTCGTACTGCGGGGCGAGGCCGCAGCGCGAGGCGACGTTCACCACGAGCACCGCCTTGTCACCGAAGCTGCCGAACGTGGTGGTCTCGCCCTTGATGGTGGTGATCTCGATGTCGTCGAAGCGTCCCATGTCCGGAGGCTATCCCCACCCGCCGTGCGGTTCGCAGGGTGCTCCCCGCGCTGCCCGTAGGATCGATCCCATGTGTGGAATCGTCGGATACGTCGGCAGCAACAGCAGCACGGACGTCCTCCTCGGGGGCCTCCGGCGCCTCGAGTACCGCGGCTACGACTCGGCCGGCATCGCCGTGGTCGACCCGTCCGGGGACCTGACCTCGGCGAAGAAGGCCGGCAAGCTCCAGATGCTCGTCGACGAGCTCGACACGAACCCGATCGCGGACGGCGGCACCGGCATCGGCCACACCCGCTGGGCGACGCACGGCGGCCCGACGGACGAGAACGCGCACCCGCACCTGGCGGACGGCGGCAAGCTCGCGCTGATCCACAACGGCATCATCGAGAACTTCGCCCCGCTGAAGGACGAACTGCTGGCCGAGGGCGTCGTGTTCCACAGCGAGACCGACTCCGAGGTCGCAGCACACCTCGTCGCGCGTGAGTTCCGCGACAGCCGCGACCTGACCGAGGCGATGCGTCGCACGGTCGCCCGCCTCGACGGCGCCTTCACGCTCCTCGTCGTGCACGCCGACCAGCCGGGCGTCGTCGTCGGCGCCCGTCGCAACTCGCCCCTCGTGGTGGGCCTGGGCGACGGCGAGAACTTCATGGGCTCCGATGTCGCCGCGTTCGTCGCGTACACGCAGCGCGCGCTCGCGATCGGCCAGGACGAGATCGCGACGATCCGCCCCGACGGCGTGGACGTCATCCACTTCGACGGAACCCCCGCCGACCGCAACGAGTTCGAGGTGAACTGGGACGCCTCGGCCGCGGACAAGGGCGGCTGGTCCTCCTTCATGGCGAAGGAGATCAGCGAGGAGCCCGAGGCCGTGCGCAACACGGTCCTCGGCCGTGTGCACGAGGGTGCGGTCACCCTGACCGACCTCGACCCGATCGCGGAGCGCCTGCAGCAGGTCGACCGCGTCATCGTCATCGCCTGCGGCACCGCGGCCTACGCCGGCATGCTCGGCAAGTACGCGATCGAGCAGTGGTCCCGGATCCCGGTGGAGGTCGAGCTCGCCCACGAGTTCCGCTACCGCGACCCCGTGTTGGACGACCGCACGCTCGTCGTCTCGATCAGCCAGTCCGGCGAGACCATGGACACGCTGATGGCCGTCAAGTACGCGCGCGAGCAGGGCGCGCAGGTCCTCTCGATCTGCAACACCCAGGGCGCGACGATCCCGCGCGAGTCCGACGCGGTGATCTACACGCACGCCGGCCCCGAGGTCGCCGTGGCGTCGACGAAGGCGTTCCTGGCCCAGGGCGTCGCGCTCTACCTGCTCGGGCTGCACCTCGCCACACTCCGGGGCACGTTGACCGCCGAGCAGATCGCCGAGCAGGTCGCCGAGCTCGAGGGCCTGCCCGCCAAGCTCCAGCAGACCATCGAGGACGCCGCCGGGGTCGCCGAGCTCGCCAAGTGGATGGCCGACACCCGCAGCGTGCTGTTCCTCGGGCGCCACGTCGGGTACCCGATCGCACTCGAGGGTGCGCTCAAGCTCAAGGAGCTCGCCTACATCCACGCCGAGGGCTTCGCGGCCGGTGAGCTCAAGCACGGTCCGATCGCCCTGATCGAGCCCGGTCAGATCGTCTTCGTGATCGTGCCGTCGCCGCGTGACGCCCGCTCGCTGCACCCGAAGGTCGTGTCGAACATCCAGGAGATCCGCGCCCGCGGTGCCCGGGTCATCGCGATCGCGGAAGAGGGCGACGCCGCGGTGCTGCCCTTCGCCGACGAGGTCCTGCGGATCCCGCTCGCGACGCCGCTGTTCGAGCCCCTGCTCGCCGTCGCCCCGCTGCACATGTTCGGCATGGAGCTCGCGGCCGCGAAGGGGCTCGACGTGGACCAGCCACGCAACCTCGCGAAGTCGGTCACCGTCGAGTAGTCGGCGATGATCATCGGCATCGGGGTCGACGTGGTCGACCTGGAACGGTTCGAGCGGGTCCTGACACGGACCCCCGCGATGCGGTCGCGGCTGTTCACCGACGCCGAGCAGCTGCGGGACGGTGAGCCGCGCCCGGTGGCGTCGCTCGCCGCCCGGTTCGCGGCGAAGGAGGCGTTGATCAAGGCCTTCGGGTCGAGCGCCGGCCTGAGCTGGCGGGAACTCGAGGTCGTCGCCGACGACCAGCGGAACCCGTCCCTCACTCTGCATGAGGGCGCCCTGCGGGTCGCCGACGAGCGCGGCGTCGTGCACGTGCACCTCTCGCTGTCGCACGACGGTGGGATCGCGACGGCGTTCGTCGTCATCGAGGGCCGGGACCGGCCCGCAACGGAAGGACCGATCGCGTGAGCGCGTTCACGGGGGTGACCGTCGACCGGGAGGCGTTGATCGCCAACTACGCCACGGTCGCGGAACAGGTGGCTCCGGCCGGCGTCGTCGCGGTGGTGAAGGCGGACGCGTACGGGCACGGCGCCGTCGAGGTCGCCCGGGCCCTGGTGGACGCGGGTGCGGACTGGCTCGGGGTCGCCGACCTGGACGAGGCGGTGGCACTCCGCGAGGCCGGCATCGACGAGGGCGTCCGGATCCTGGCGTGGTTGCACGCCCCCGACGAGGACTTCCGTCGCGCGGCCCGGTACGGCGTCACCCCGGCGGTCTCCAGCGTCGAGCAGCTCTCCACCGCGGCCGACGCTGACGTCCCCGAGGTGCACCTGGTCGTGGACACCGGCCTCAGCCGCAACGGTGCGGTGGAGTCCGAGTGGCCCGAGTTGTTCGCCACCGCAGCCGCACTGTCCCGCGGCGGCGACCGCACCCGGATCGAGGGGGTGATGTCGCACCTGTCGAACGCGTCGCGCTCGGACGACCTGGACCAGGACGCGGCGCTGCAGCGGGCGCTCGACGGCCTCGCGGCGGTCGGCATCCGCCCCGACGTCGTGCACCTCGCGGCCAGCGCGGGCAGCCTGGCGCTGCCGGAGACCCGACGGGACCTGACCCGGGTCGGCCTGGCGCTCTACGGGCTCAGCCCGTTCCCGGACCGGACCTCGGCCGACCTCGGGCTGCGGCCGGCGATGCGGGTGACCGCCGCGGTGCTGCGGACGGTCGCCGTGCCCGCCGGGGACGGCGTCTCGTACGGGTACACGTGGCGTGCCGAGCAGGACACCCGGCTCGCGGTCATCGGGCTCGGCTACGCCGACGGCTTCGACCGTGCCTACGGCAACCACGTCTCGGTGCGGATCGGGGACCGCCGGTTCCCGGTCGTCGGCCGGGTGGCCATGAACGCGATGCACATCGACATCGGGGACGCGGACGTCGCGATCGGGGACGAGGTCGTGCTCTGGGGCGACCCGGCGAACGGCGACCCCGCGGTCGAGGAGTGGGCCGAGGCGATCGGCACCATCAACTACGAGGTGGTCGCCCGCGTCGGCCGCAGCGTCGAACGGAGGACGACGTGAGCGCAGGACTGCGCCGGGCGGTCATCGACCTGGACGCCTACCGTGCCAACCTCGATCTCGTCCGCTCCTGGATGGACCCGGTCGAGGTGATGGCGATCATGAAGGCCGACGCGTACGGCCACGGCCTCGAACCGATCGCGCTGACCGCGGTCGACGCGGGGATCCGGTGGATCGGGGTGCTGACGGTGCCGGCAGCGCTGCGGCTGCGCTCGATCGGCGTCGGCGAGGACGTCCACCTGTTCACCTGGCAGCACGACCCGGGGCTGGACTTCCGCGACGCGATCGACTCCGCCGTCGACCTCGGTGTCTCGAACGTCGCCGAGCTGCGTCGCATCGTCGACGCGGTGGACCAGCGACCGGCCCGCGTGCACCTGGGGGTCGACAGCGGTCTGCACCGTGACGGCGCCACGGCGGCGGACTGGACCGCGCTGGTGGAACTGGCGCGCGACGCCCAGCGCGACGGTCGGATCGAGGTCGTCGCCGCCTACACGCACCTGGCGGAGTCCTCGGACGCCGACGACGCCGCGGCGGTGGCGCACTTCGACGCGATGGTCGAGCAGGCCGAGGACCTGGGGCTCGACATCCGGTGGGAGCACGTCGCCGCATCGCTCGCGGGCCTGGAACGCAAGGAGTTCCGGAAGGACATGGTCCGGATGGGCGCCAACCTGTTCGGCATCCCCGGTGCGGACGGAGTGTCCGCCGCCGACCTCGGCCTGACGCCCGTGATGACCCTGACCGCGTCCGTGGCGAAGACCAAGCGCGTCCCGGTCGGTACCGGCGTCTCCTACGACTACACGTACCGCACGGACACCGAGACGACCCTGGCGCTCGTGCCCGTCGGCTACGCGGACGGCGTCCCCCGCGCGGCACAGGGTCGCATCGAGGTCGCGATCAACGACACCCGCTACCCGATCGCGGGGCGGGTCGCGATGGACCAGTTCCTGGTCGACGTCGGGGACGACGACGTCCGGGTGGGCGACACCGTGACGCTGTTCGGCACCGGCGAGGACGGCGAGTCCACGGTGCTCGAATGGGGCCGTGCGCTCGACACCATCGGCGAGGAGATCGTCTGCCGGATCGGCAGCCGGGTCCAGCGCGTCCACGAGGGGCACTCCGGCGAGGGTCGGGTGGGGGAGTACCTGCGGGGCGAACGCTCGTGAGCGTCCTCCTCGACACCACGGTCGCGACGACGGACGAGATGGGGGCTCTCGGTGCCCGGATCGCGGGGGTGCTCCGGGCCGGCGACCTGGTCGTCCTCACCGGGCCGCTGGGCGCCGGCAAGACCACGATGACGCGGGGACTCGGCACGGCGCTCGGTGCGCGCGGGCAGGTGTCGAGTCCGACGTTCGTGCTCGCGCGGACGCACCCGACCACGGCTGGCCCGGACCTGGTGCACGTGGACGCGTACCGGCTGTCGGACCCGGTCGAGCTCGACGACCTGGACCTCGACTGGGACGGCTCGATCGTCGTCGTGGAGTGGGGCCGCGGCATGGTCGACGGGGTCAGCGACAGTGTCCTGGACGTCGAGATCACCCGGCCGACGGGCGGTGGCGACGGCCTCGGCGACGACCTCGATCCGGACGACGTCCCCGACGAACCCCGTCGCGTGGTGGTGACCGGCACCGGTCCCCGGTGGTCGGGCACCAGGCTCTGACGCCCGACCAACGGGGACACCGACCAGCGGGGACACCGGCCAGCGGGGACCCCGACCCGCGGACCCCGACCGGCCGGCCCGGCTCAGCTGAGGACGAAGCGCTGCGCCGGGGTGCCGTTGCAGTCCCAGATCTGCAACCGGGTGCCGTTCGTCGTGGCGCCGCCCGGTGCGTCGACGCACCGGCCGCTGGTCGGGTTCCGGAGCGACCCGTCCGACTGCGCCACCCAGTTCTGGTAGCCGCCGCCGTTGCAGGTCGCGAGTTGGAGCTTCGTGCCCGCGGCGCTCACCCCTCCGGCGATGTCGAGGCACTTGCCCAGGGTCTGCAGGGTCTGCCCGCTGGCGGTCCAGTGCTGGTCCTTCGCCGCCGCCGCGCAGTCCCAGAGCTGCACCGCGGACCCGTCCCCACCGGTGTCGTCACCCGCGACGTCGACGCACGTGCCCCCGGGCGCGGCGATGGTCCGCCCGGTGACCGTCCCACCACCGGCGACCTGACCCTTGTTGTACACCGCCACGGAGTCGATCACCAGCTGACCGCCGGACACGGTCGACGCGTTCGGACCACCGCCGAACGCGTTCGGGAAGCCGCCACCGATCGCCAGGTCGTAGATGATGAAGAACGGGTGGTCGATGGCGTTCGACCACGTGGTCGCATCGACCTGGTTCGCCTTCACCGTGGCGAAGACCGTGCCGTCGAGGGAGAAGCGGACCTGCTCCGGCGACGTCGACCGGTCGATCTCGACCGCGTAGTCGTGGAACCCGGTCTGGCAGCCGGCACAGGCGTGTTCGCCCGAACCGATGCCCGTCGACTCGTTGCAGGGGCCGCCGGGGTTGACGCCGCAGTGGATGGTGCTGAAGACGGAACTGCGGCCGTTGACGTCCTCCATGATGTCGACCTCGCCGGAACCGGGCCATGTGACCCCGGACCGGAGGGGCGCGCCGAGCATCCAGAACGCGGGCCAGTAGCCCATGCCGTTCGCCGGGGTGACGTTCGGCTGCTGCAGCACGGACTCGATCCGGACCACACCGCCGGGAGCAGCCCCGAAGGTGGCCGCCTGCGTCTCCACCCGGCCGGAGGTCCAGCCGGTCGACGGGTTCGTGCCGCTGTGCAGCGCCTGCAGCACCAGGTGGCCCTGACCGTCGTGGCGGACGTTCGCCGTGCTGCTCGTCATGGTCTCGATCTCACCGGTCCCGAAGCTGCTGCCCGGTCCGGTGTCGTACTTCCACTGCCCCTGGTCGAGTCCGGTGCCGGCGGCACCGGTGAAGTCGTCGCTCCAGGTCTGCGTGAAGCCCGCAGGTGCTGACGGGATCGCGGCGTGGGCGGCCTGTGGCGCCGTGACGGAGGCGATCGGCAGGACCGCGGCGGCGAACACCGCGAACGACGCGAGCGCCGCCCGTCGCAGGGTGATGGTCATGTGAGGCATCGTTGCCTTCTCTCGTGAGTCGAACGAGCGCAAGCCTCCTGCTCGTGGCGGCCGGCTGCCAAGTCGGCACATCGACGGACAAGTGCGGTCCGGTTCCCGCGGAGATCGGACGATGATCTCGGAACGCTTGGGTATCGAGAACGGAGCGCGTAGCGTCCCTCGGGCTACACCGCGGTCCCTAGCCGCGGCATGCCCGTCCCCCATTACCGGGCCGGCCTCGTCGTGATCGTACGTCGAACCCGACGGCGTCGTAGCGCGAGGGCGCCTGCCACGTGACCCGAACCCGAGTCAGGCGCCCTCGACCTCACGCCGATCGCTCCGAGGTCCCGCGATCCGCGCATCTCGAACGTCGAGTTGTCGATGTCGGGGGATCACGACGCGGCAGACGGGTGTGCCGACGCGTCACTCAGCGGATCGCGTACCGGGTGAGGGTCACGCCGTTGTGGAAGGAACGCTGTTCGAGCAGGTCGAGCAGCAGGGGTTCCGCGACCGGCTCGTCGAAGAGCGGCCGACCGGTGCCGAGGACCGCGGGGTGCGTGTAGAGCAGCAGCTCGTCGAGGAGCCCGGCGGTGAGCAGCTGCGTGGCGAGGGTGGCACCGCCGACCGCGATGTCCCCCTGGGACTCCCGACGGAGCGCCGCGAGCTGTTCGATCGCGTCGTCCCCGCCGATGACGCGCGTGTGGTGCTCGGCGCTCGTCCGGGTCCGGGACACCAGGACCTTCGGGATGTCGGTCCAGATCTCGCCGAACTCGCGCAACCACTGCGGCAGTGAATCGTCGTGCCGGGCGTCGGGCCAGAACGGGTCCATCATGTCGCGGACGACCCGGCCCTCGACGAACATCGACATCGACCGTGCCCGGTCGTTGAACTCCCGGTGCAGCGGCTCGTCGATGTGCAGCCAGTCCGGGCCGTCCAGGCCGCTGTGGTCGTCACGGTCGCGTTCGATGAGCAGGTCGAGCGAGACGTTCATCCAGTACACGAACCGAGCGGGCACGGCGGACTCCTTCGTCGGTGTCTCGACGGTAGCGCCGCAGCAGCGCACCGACAAGGGCGAGCGGACCGCTCAGCGACGAGCCGCCGCTCGGGTCCGCAGGCCACAGCTCCGACGCTCCAGGTCCGCCAACGCCGCCACCGTCTGCGGGTCCCGCCCACGCCACCGGTCCACCACACCGGGGCCGAGGGTGACGACCGCGTCCCGGCCGACGAGTGCCCGGAGCGCGAGCAACTCCGCCCCGTCCGGCGACCGGTCGACCCGACTGGTCGCGGTCGCCACCCGGACGAAACGCCCACGGGTCCGCGTCCACACCAGCAGCAGGAGCGCGATGACGACGACGGTCAGGCCACCGCCGACCAGGTGCGCGAGGTGCAGTGCGGTGTCGTGCTGCTGGGCGCCCGCGGCAGCGACGGCGCCCGCGTGCTCGCTCGCCTTCCGGAGCGGCGTGCTGACGGCGTCGCCGGCCAACGGGATCCGCGACAGTGTCCGGGCGGTGGCGGACAGCTGCTGCTGGAACGCCGACCCCTCGGACTGCACGCGCGTTCCGATCGTGGCGAGCCGCGCGATCGAACCGGCGACGTCGCGGCCGACGACCACCGCCAGGACCATGCCGACCAGGACGAGCACGTCGGCGACGACCTGCCGGGCACGTCGGGTCGGGCGGCTGTCGTAGACGACCATCACGGGCCTCCTGTCCGGGACCCGGCGTGGGCCTCCTGTGGCGGGACCGGTGCCGGGGTCGGCGGGACGGTCGACGTCCCAGTCTGCTGACGTTCCCTGTGCGCCGTTCGCTGGTACTAGGCTCGCTCTCCGGCCTCGGACCAGCCGGCCGGCAGCGGTGCCGGACGACGACGATCGGAGGCCACGCGCATGCTCGTGACCATCACCACCCGCGGCGACGCGGCCCCGGACCTCTCCCACCTGCTGCACAAGCACCCCGGTCGGGCACAGTCATTCGACCTCAGCGTCGGCACGGCGCACGTCTTCTACCCCGTGGACACCCCGGACGTGTGCTCCGCCGCCCTGCTGCTCGAGGTCGACGCGATCGCCCTCGCGCGCAGCAAGCGGTACGGCGCGGACGCGCAGGCCCTGTCCCGGTACGTCAACGACCGGCCGTACGCCTCCACCTCGATGCTCGCCCTCGCGATCGGGCAGGTCTTCCGCAGCGCCATGGGTGGTCGGAGCACCTCCCGGCCGGAGCGCGCGGCCGCACCGATGGACCTGGAGCTCGCCCTGACCAGCGTGCCGAGCGAGGTCGACGAGCACGGCGTCGGCCTGGCCTCGCGGCTGTTCGCGCCCCTCGGCTGGGACGTCGACGAGACCCGGCGACCGCTCGACGACACGCGACCGGAGTGGGGCGACGCTGCCACGGTCGGCCTGCGGCTCCGCGGGCGGGTCCGGCTCTCGGACGCGCTGCGGCAGCTCACCGTGCTGCTGCCGGTGCTCGACGACGCGAAGCACTACTGGGTCGGGGACGACGAGGTCGGCATGCTGCTCCGCCGGGGCGAGGGGTGGCTCGCCGAGCACCCGCTCCGGGAGGTCATCACCACCCGGTCGCTCGCGCACCAGCGGTCGCTCGTGGACGATGCGACGTCCCGGCTGCTGGGGCTCGACGGCACGGCCGGCGACGGCGGGGCGGTGGACGCGCCCGTCGACGAGGCGTCCGCGGAGGACGACGGGACGTCGGCTCGCGAGACGCCCCTGTACCGGCGCCGCGCCGAGGCCGTCCTGACGGCGCTCGCCGACGTGCAGGCCCACACCGTCGCCGACGTCGGCTGCGGCGAGGGTGCCCTGCTCCGACACCTGTTCGCCGACCGGTCGTTCACGACGATCATCGGCACCGACGTGGCACCCCGCGAACTCGCAC
Source organism: Curtobacterium sp. MCPF17_047 (assembly GCF_003234045.1). Taxonomy (NCBI): domain Bacteria; kingdom Bacillati; phylum Actinomycetota; class Actinomycetes; order Micrococcales; family Microbacteriaceae; genus Curtobacterium; species Curtobacterium sp. MCPF17_047. The sequence continues at coordinate 445,259 of NZ_QKSF01000001.1, forward strand.
GGGCCGAGCGGCGCCTGCGGCTCGACGACGTCAGCGACGAGCAGCGTGCCCGGGTGCGGCTGCTGCAGTCGTCGGTCACGTACTCCGACGACCGCATCGCCGGACTCGACGCGGTGGTGCTCATGGAGGTCGTCGAGCACGTCGACCCCGAGCGGCTGCCGGCGCTCGAGGCGTCGGTGTTCCGGGCCGCCCGACCCGCCGCCGTCGTCGTGACCACCCCGAACGCCGAGCACAACGTCCGCTTCGCCTCGCTGGCGGCCGGCCGGTTCCGACACCCGGACCACCGGTTCGAGTGGACGCGCGACGAGTTCCGCACCTGGGCGCAGGCCGTCGCCGACCGGCACGGCTACACGGTCGAGCACCGACCCGTCGGTGACGACGACCCCGAGGTCGGCCCACCCACGCAGCTCGCCCTGTTCCGCCGCCACACGACCAGCAGCCCGACGAACGGCAGCCCGACGACCATCAGCACGACGACCGGAGGCACCGCCGCATGACCGCCCTGACCGTCCCCACCATGTCCCTGGTGCTCCTCGTCGGCACGAGCGGCTCCGGCAAGTCCACGTTCGCCGCGCAGCACTTCGGCCGGTTCGAGACCCTGTCGAGCGACTTCTTCCGCGGCCTCGTCTCGAACGACGAGGACGACCAGGCCGCGACCCCGGCCGCCTTCGAGGCCCTGAAGCACGTCGCCGCGCAGCGTCTGCGCGCCGGACTGCTCACCGTCGTCGACGCGACGAACGTCCAGGCCGAGGCCCGCCGCGACTTCGTGGAGCTCGCCCGCGCGCACGACGTCCTGCCGGTCGCGATCCTCCTCGACGTCCCCGAGTCGGTCTGTGTCGCCCGGAACGCCGCCCGCACCGGTCGGGACTTCGGACCCGAGGTCATCCGCCGCCAGCAGGGGCAGCTCCGGCGCGGGCTCAAGAGTCTGAGCAAGGAGGGTTTCCGCCGCGTCCACGTGCTGCACGGTGAGGACGAGATCGCCGCCGCCACGATCGTCCGCGAGCCCCTGCTCAACGACCGGACAGGCGAGCACGGCCCGTTCGACGTGATCGGGGACGTGCACGGCTGCCGCTCCGAGCTCGAGACGCTCCTCGGTCGGCTCGGCTGGAGCCTGGTCCGCGACGACCTCGGTCGCCCCGTCGACGCCGTTCACCCGGAGGGCCGTCAGGCGCTGTTCCTCGGCGACCTGGTCGACCGCGGACCGGACTCCCCGGGCGTCCTCCGCCTCGTGATGGGCATGGTGCGGAACGGCCACGCCCTCGCCGTGCCCGGCAACCACGAGGACAAGCTCGTCCGCGCGCTCGACGGCCGCAAGGTGCAGACCGCGCACGGGCTCGCCGAGACCCTCGCCCAGCTCGCCGCCGAGCCGGACGCCTTCCGCGACGAGGTCCGCGAGTTCTGCCGCGCCCTCGTCGGCCACCTGGTGCTCGACGACGGCCGGCTCGTCGTCGCGCACGCCGGGCTGAAGGAGCAGTACCAGGGCCGGGCCTCCGGCCGGGTGCGGTCCTTCGCGCTCTACGGTGACACCACCGGGGAGAGCGACGAGTACGGCCTGCCCGTCCGCCTGCCGTGGGCGGAGGACTACCGCGGATCGGCGATGGTCCTGTACGGGCACACCCCGACCGTCGACGCCGAGTGGATTAACGGCACCATGTGCCTCGACACCGGGTGCGTGTTCGGCGGGAAGCTCTCCGCGCTGCGCTACCCCGAGCGCGAGGTCGTCCAGGTCGACGCCGAGCGGGTCCACTACGTCGCCGCCAAGCCGCTCGAGCCGCTGCGCGGACCGGGCACGTCGACGACAGGTGCCGACGGTGCGGACGCGGGCCGGGCCTCCAGTCCGGCCGGGAGGCCCGTGGCCGGCCCCGCCGCACCGCGTCGCGTCCCCGGACTGCTGCCGATCGAGGACGTCACCGGCAAACAGATCGTCGAGACCCGGCACCACGGCCGGATCGGCATCCGCGCCGAGAACGCCGCCGGTGCCCTCGAGGTGATGAGCCGCTTCGCCGTCGACCCGCGTTGGCTGCCGTACCTGCCGCCGACCATGAGCCCGGTGGCGACCTCTGCACGCCCCGATCACCTGGAGCACCCGGACGAGGCGTTCGCGTACTACCGGGGCCAGGGCGTCGACCAGGTCCGGATGGAGGAGAAGCACATGGGCTCCCGCGGGACCGTGCTGCTCGCACGCGACCCCGCACGGTTCGGTGCTGCGGCCGACTGGAACGGCGTCGTCACGACCCGCACCGGCCGGGCGTTCTTCGACGCTGCCGACACCCGGACCTTCCTCGGACGGCTCGACGCGGCCGTCGAGGCGGCCGGGCTCTGGGACGAGCTCGACACCGACTGGCTGCTGCTCGACGGCGAGGTGCTGCCGTGGGCGGTCAAGGCCGAGGGCATGATCCGCGACTGGTACGCCGAGGTGGGCGCCGCTGCCGGCGGGGCGTTCCCGGACGCCCTGGCCGCGCTCGCCGCAGCCCGCGACAGCGGCGTCGACGTCAGCGACCTGCTGGCCCGGACCGAGCAGCGCGCGGCCGACGCGACCGCCTACACGGAGTCCTACCGGCGGTACGCCGACCCGGCGACGGGCCTCGACGACGTGCGGTTCGCGCCGTTCCAGGTCCTCGCGGCCCAGGGACGGACGTTCGCCGACCGGCCGCACGGCTGGCACACGGCGGTCGCCGACCGGCTGGCTGCCGCCGCACCCGACGTGGTGCGCGCGACCCGGTCGCTGCTCGTCGACGTCCGCGACGAGGCCAGCTGCGCGGCCGGGACCGAGTGGTGGCAGGAACGCACCGGTGCCGGCGGCGAGGGCGCCGTCGTGAAGCCGGAGTCGAACCTGACCCGGGGGCCGAAGGGACTCGTGCAGCCGGGCGTGAAGGTCCGCGGGCGGGAGTACCTGCGGATCATCTACGGCCCGGAGTACACCGAGCCCGGCAACCTGGCGCGGCTGAAGGACCGGGACCTCGGGCACAAGCGGTCGATGGCGCTCCGCGAGTACGCCCTCGGGCTGGAGTCGCTCGAGCGCTTCGTCGAGGGGGAGCCGCTGTGGCGCGTGCACCAGGCCGTGTTCGGCGTGCTGGCGATGGAGTCCGAGGCGGTCGACCCGCGGTTGTGAGGCGGCAGGCTCCCCCGGGACTTCTCGCTGAGCGACACCGTTCGTGGTCGACCCGCCGTTGTGAGGGGCGGGCTCCCCCCGACTTCGCGCTGAGCGACACCGTTCGTGGTCGAGACCGCGAGGCCTGTCGCTCAGCGCGAATCGTTGCCCGCGGCGTCCGCGCGTCTGGCGCGCCGGCGTCCGGACCACGCTGCCGCGACTGGAGCGCGTCTGCCGCGCACCGGTCAGGGCTGGTCGTCCACCGGGAGGACCCGGACGGACACCGAGTCGATCAGCGTCCCCGCAGGGATGCTGCCGTTCCGCTGCGTCTGCACGGTCCGTTCGCCCAGGTAGGTGCCGGACGTCCGGTCGATGATCACGTCCTGGCGTTCCCCGCCGGTGCGGGCCGGCAGCCCGACCGCCGTCCCGACCCGACCGTCGAGAGACGCCTGCTCCTCGGTGACGACGATGCCCGGCAGGGTCGCCAGTGCCTCGTACATCGCCGCGCGGAGGTCGGCGGGCACCAGTCCGGTCCGGAGGAGCTCCTGGACGGTGTCGAACACGTGCTCCGCGTCCGTCGTGTCCACCGCTCGGGGCGCGTCCTCGATCCGGCGGACGAGGGCATCGGGATCGCGGGGCAGGCCCTCGATGTCCGCCGCCGTCAGCGTGCCCGGTCGGACCCCGCCGAGCTCGCCGACCGTGAAGTCCCCGCCGACCGCACGCTCCCACCGGGGGTCGTCGCGGTGCGCCTCGGTCGCGTAGTCGTCCGCCGCGGCCTTCCGGGCAGCGGCGCCGCCGTAGAAGGTCGTCGCCGGCCCCGACCACGTCTCGCGGACCCAGGTGCCGGAGACGTCGGCGGGCACCCACGTCGTGCTCGTCGTCGGCGCCAGGTACCCCTCGTCGTAGTGCTCCCCGTCCGAGGTCGCGTACCCGAGCGCCCGCTCGGTCTCGACCACCTTCGTGAAGGCGCCGACGGGTGCCCGGTCGTCCGCGGCGGCACGGGCGGCCTCGCGCAACGTCGCCGCAGCAGCCGGCGCGGGCGACGACCAGTGCGTGATCCCGATCCCGGAGGCGACCAGTCCGCCGGCGAGCACCACCGCGGCACCGGCGACCAGGACGGGTCGGAACCGACGACGGGGACGGACGGGAGGGACGGTGCGGGCCGGACCCGCGCCTCCCGTCCCCGGGGCGGTCACCGTCGCGGCCTGCGCGGCGGCGTCGAACCGCGTACGTGCACGGTCGAGCGCCGCGTCGAGGACCTCGGGCGGCTCGTCGTCCCGCCGCAGCAGACGGAGGGTGGAGAGGTCGTCGTCAGACATGGAGGGGTCCGTTCAGGGAGTCGGTGGCGCCCGGGACGGCACGGAGGGCCGTGCGGGCGCGGTTCAGTCGGGAGCGGACGGTCCCGACGGGGACGCCCGTGGCCGCCGCGATCTGCTCGTAGGTGAGCTCGGCCCATGCGTACAGCAGCACGGTGTCCCGGACCGCGGGGCGCATCCGGTCGAGCTCCCGGACCACCGCCTGCACGGCACGCTGCACGTCGACGCGGTCGCCGGTCTCGTCCTCGACGTGCTCCGGAGTCGCGGAACGGGACATCGCCCGGAGCGTCCGTCGCTGCGATCGCCAGTGTCGGCTGAGCAGGTTCGTCGCGATGCCGAACAGCCACGGCAACGGCTCCTGCCGCTCCGGGTCGAACGAACCCCACCGCACCAGGGCGGTGACGAACGTCTCACTGAGGATGTCCTCGGCGCTTTGCAGGTCCGTGCGGCGGGCGAGGTAGCGCAGGATGCGGCGGCCGTGCAGGTCGAACTGGCGACCGAGCTCGGCGGCGGCGTCTGGCGGGGGATGGTTGCTGGGCACGATTGGTGTTGCCCGATCGGGGTGGGGGAGTTCCATCTTCGTCCCCGGAAGGCCGCGAGTGTGTCGGCCAGCGTTCGAGCGTCGTGTGCGGATGGGTCGCGATGTGGTCGAGGGCCGCCTCAGCACGCCTGTCGTGGATGAGGGCATCCACCGCATCCCAGCGGCGTGCCCACGCACCGAGTTCAGGACTGATCGCCGCAGTGAGCGAGCGCGCATCCTCGAGGACCAGCGCCGGGGACCGGCGAAGCTGGCGTCCCTCGGCCCCGGTTCCGGGTTGGGGGAACCCGAAGACGACCGGCTCGCAGTGGTTGATGCGGTTCCGTGCCCAATTGAGGCGGAGTGCCAGCCGGTGGACTTCGCGGCGGGTTCGGCCCGGGAACGCAACGCCGAGAGCTGGTTCCCAGAAGGACTCGGAGTAGGACGCCTTCGTCCCGTCGGGTTTCCGGCCACCGCGACCCAACACAGCCACCCACGTCCCCAGCATGAGTTGCGCGACGACCTGGCCCGGTTGCGCAGCGACGCCGACGCGTGCGATCGCCGTCTCCACCTGCCCGAGGAGGTCTTCATCGAACGCATGCCGCTGGTTCTCGAACCAGCGGGGACCGAACTGCGCTGCGAGAGACCGGTGCAGGTGCTCGCGCAGCGCGACCTCCACGAGCCGGAGGACGGCGTGGAAGTGCGAGGCCAGCGACGCGTCGACGAGGGCCAGCTCGACGGCTGCGCGGTCTGCACCACCGACTGCAGCGCGGAAGCGTCGCAGGCGAGAGGGAGCGAGACTCGCGATCAGAGCTCGCTGTTCGTCGTACGTCGGAGGCGGGATCACCCAGGCACGCTACTATCGATGCATAGTCCCGCAGTCGAAAGGCTGCTCGGGTTCTGGAAGCCGTCGTAGTCCCTCGGGTCACGGCGGCTTCACCCGTTCTCGGGCGTCCGGATGAGCGGGCGTCAGGCGCGCGAGCGGTACCGGACGTCTGCGGACTCCCGCGGGGCGAAACGCTCGGTGAAGTCACGGTCGTTCGGGATCCAGACATCCCGCCACAGGTCGTCGTGTGACCGTCCGAGTTCGTGGTCCCGGGCGATCCCGCGCCGAGCCGCCTCGTCGAGGTCGACGTCGCACCAGACCGTGAGGCCCAGCGCCCCTCGGACCTCCGGGTGGAAGAGCCCGATCAGATCGACCACGAGCAGGTCGGTGGCCGGCAACGGCTCCGGCGTCCCGAGCGCACGGCTCGACCAGTCGAACCGGCGGAACGTGCTCGCACGACCGGCGCGGTGTGGCTCGAGGACCTCGGCGGCGAGCCGCAGGCGTTCCACGCCGTCCCAGTCCGTCGATCGCCGGTGCGACCGGGTCGCATCGAGGAAGTCGTCACCGCGGATCCGGACCGCCCCCGGCAGCGCGTCGACGAGCGCACGGGCGAGCGTCGACTTGCCGGACCCGCAGTGGCCGGACACCCCGATCACGAGAGGCGACCGTGCCGATCCACGGAGTGTCCGGACGTGCTCGATCAGGGCATCGTGGTCCATCCCGTCAGCGTAGGGCGGGCGTCGGTCCGCGCCTACGATGGTCGGGTGCTGCTCGCGATCGACACCTCCGCCGGGACCTCGGTCGCCGTCGTCGACCCGGCGACCCGCCGGGTCCTCGCCGAGCGCGGCACCGACGACACCCGCCGTCACGCCGAGATGATCGGGCCGTTCCTCGACGAGGTCCTGCGTGCCGCCGGCATCACGCCCGCGGACGTCACGGGCGTCGTCGCCGGCATGGGCCCCGGACCGTTCACCGGCCTCCGCGTCGGCATCGCCGGCGCCCGCACCTTCGCCGCTGCCCGCGGTGTCCCGTTCCTGCCGATGGTCAGCCACGACGCCGTGGCCGCCGGTCAGCAGGGTCCGCTCGTCGTCCTGACGGACGCCCGCCGCCGTGAGGTCGCGTGGAGCGCGTACGACGCCGACGGCGTCCGCGTCGCCGGCCCGGGTCTCGCCAGGCCGGCGGACCTGGACGACGTGCTGGGGGCCTCCCGTCCCGACCTCGTCGACTGGCCCCGTCACACCGCCGCCACGATCCCGGCCGGGAGGCTCGGGGTGCTCGCCGCGGACCGGCTCGCCTCGGGCGCACCCCTGGCCGCGGACACGCCGGTGTACCTGCGCGAACCCGACGTGACGGTGCCCGGTGCGCCGAAGCGGGTGGCTCGGTGACCGCGCTGCCGGAGGGTCTGCGGATCCGTCGGGCGCACCCCCAGGACCTCGACGACGTCATGTGGCTCGAACGCGCCTCGTTCCCGACCGACGCGTGGTCGATGTCGCAGATGTCCGGAGAGCTGTACTCCCCGCACGGGTACTACGTCGTCGTCGAGACGACCGACGAGGGCACGGCGCCGACCGTCGTCGGGTACGCGGGACTGTCGTCGCTGCCCGGCAACCCGGTCGCCGACGTGCAGACCATCGCGGTCGCCGCCGAGCAGCGGGGGAAGGGCCTCGGCCGGGTGCTCTTCACCGAGCTCCTCGACGAAGCCCGACGCCGCGGCGTCCACGAGGTCTTCCTCGAGGTCCGCGCCGACAACCCCGTCGCGCAGACCATGTACACCGGCTTCGGGTTCGAGCACATCGCCACCCGGCCGCGGTACTACCAGCCCGACGGGATCGACGCGTGGGTGATGCGTGCAGCGCTGGAGCCCGCGACCCGGTCCGCCCCGGGCCCGATCGGACAGGAGGCGCTCGATGAGCGCGACTGAACCCCTGGTGCTCGGCATCGAGACGAGCTGCGACGAGACCGGCGTCGGCATCGTCCGCGGCACCACCCTGCTCGCGAACGTCATCGCGTCGAGCATGGACGAGCACGCCCGCTACGGCGGAGTGGTCCCCGAGGTCGCCGCACGGGCGCACCTCGAGGCGATGACCCCGACCCTGCAGCAGGCACTCGAACAGGCCGGTGTCACCCTCGACGAGCTCGACGCCGTCGCCGTGACGGCGGGTCCGGGGCTCGCCGGTGCCCTGATGGTCGGGGTCGGCGCCGCGAAGGCGCTCGCCGTGGCGACCGGCAAGCCGCTGTACGGCGTGAACCACCTGGTCGGTCACGTGGGCGCGGACGTCCTGCGGCCGGACGGGTCCGAGATCGACCTGCCGACCGTGGCACTGCTGGTCTCCGGCGGGCACACGTCGCTGCTCCTCGTGCGGGACCTGGTCGGCGACGTCGAGCTCCTCGGCGAGACCATCGACGACGCGGCGGGCGAGGCATTCGACAAGGTCGCCCGACTCCTCGGGCTGCCGTACCCCGGCGGACCGCAGATCGACCGGGCCGCGGCGGACGGCGACCCCACCGCGATCCGGTTCCCGCGCGGCCTGACGCTGCCGAAGGACATGGCGGCGCACCGGTACGACTTCTCGTTCTCCGGGCTGAAGACCGCCGTCGCCCGCTGGGTCGAGCGCTGCCGTGACGAGGGCCGCGAGGTCCCCGTGGCCGACGTCGCCGCGAGCTTCCGGGAGGCCGTGGTCGACGTCCTGCTGACCAAGGCCCTGAACGCCTGCCGGGACACCGGCGTCGACCGGCTGCTGCTGGGCGGCGGGGTGGTCGCGAACGCCCGGCTGCGGCAGGTCGCCGAGGAACGGTGCGCTGCCGCCGGTGTCACGCTGCGCATCCCGCCGTTCGACCTGTGCACGGACAACGGCGCGATGATCGCGGCCGTCGGGGCACGACTCGTCGCCGAGGGGCACGCGCCGAGTGCCCTGGGCATCGCGGCGGACTCCACCCTGCCGGTGACGACCGTCCAGGTCTGAGCCTGAACGCCCGGGTCCGTCCGGGTGCCGTGTGGGAGGATCGAGGACGGCGGTCGAGCGGCCGTCAGGAGGGTGCAACGTGTCCGATCTGAACGACCGATCGAAGCCGGACGAGACGCCCCGGCAGGGGCAGCAGTACCCGTCCGGGCAGCAGTACCCGTCCGGGAAGCAGAGCCAGGGGTGGCAGCAGCCGGGGCAGTACGGGCAGCCGCAGCAGTACGGGCAGTACGGTGCCGCGCCCCAGGACCCCTCCGCACAGCAGTACCAGCAGAACCCGTACGCCCAGCAGGCCCCGTACGCCCAGCAGGCCCCGTACGCCGCTCCGCAGTACGGTCAGCCGGGCACCTCCGACCCCTACCGGGCCAGCACCCACAACCCGTACGCCCCGCAGAAGACCAGCACCCTCGCGATCCTGTCGATCGTCTTCGCCTTCGGCGGCCTCGTCCTCGGGCCGCTCCTGATCCTCACGAGCCCGGTCGGCGCGATCCTGGGGCACGTCGCCCTCAGCCGCATCAAGCAGACGGGGGAGCAGGGCCGCGGCCTGGCGCTCGCCGGCATCATCGGCGGCTGGGTCCTGACGGGGCTCTTCATCCTCCTCGTCATCGCGATCATCGCGGTCTTCGCCGCCGCGGCCGGCTCGGGCGGCTACGACTGGGACAGCTCCGGCGGCGGCGTCGGCGCGCTCGTCGGCTGACCCAGGCGGCGCCCGGCACGGCACGGCGCGGCGCAGCGCGGTGCGCCGGTCGGCGTCCGCCGCTCAGCCGGCCACGTCGGTGAGCCGTTCGCACAGGACGGCGGTGTGTCGTCCCTCCAGGCGGGTGAGCACCAGCGTCACGCTCCCGCGACCCCGCAGACGCAACCGCTTGCGGAACTCGGCCGGGTCCACGTCGACCCCGCGCTTCTTGATCTCCACGGTGCCGATGTCGTCCGCGGCCAGACGTGCCGCCAGGCGCTTGACGTCGAGCGGCATCGTGTCGAGCACCCGGAACCCCTGCGCGAACGGTGTGACGACGGCCTGGTCGGACGTGATGTACGCGATGCCCTCCGAGAGCATCCGGCCGTCGATCGAACGGGCGAGGTCCCCGATCAGCCGCGCACGGATCACCGCGCCGTCGGGTTCGTAGAGGTAGCCACCGAGCGGTCCGACCTCGACGTCCTCGGCGTCGGTGGCACCGGTCAGTTCGGCGATGCCGTGCGGCCCCACGACGGTCGCGGCACGACGGATCCCGGGGCGGGCGAGGGGGCCGAACCACAGGGCGAGTTCGACGACCTCCCGGTCGACGGAGGTCCACTGCGCCTCGGCGGTGTCGGGGATCAGGTCACGGTCGATGCCCGGGCCGAGCTTCACCCCGGTCGGGGTCGTCGTGGCGGCCGCGAACACCGCGTCGAGCGAGGGCGACCAGTCGTCGGGGTCGGCCAGGCGGCGGGTGTCCGAGTGCCCGCTCGTCCGCCGGGCCGGGTCCATCCAGACCCCGTCGACGGTGGACAGGTCGAACGAGGCGGCGTCACCGAGCGCGACACGGGCGTTCGGCCACGGGGCGAGGTTGTGCGTCGCGACGGCCGCCGTCACCTCGTCGCGGTCGACCGCGGTGACGTCGAGGTCGAGCGCGGCCATGGCCAGCGCGTCACCGCCGATCCCGCAGCCGAGGTCCGCGACCCGGTGCAGACCGGCAGCGGCGAAGCGTCCGGCGTGCTGCGCGGCGACCTGCAGCCGGGTGGCCTGCTCGAGGCCCGCCTCGGTGAAGAGCATGCGCGCGGCGAACTCGCCGAACTTGCCGCGGGCCTTCTGCCGGAGCTTCGCCTGGGTCAGGACGGCAGCCACCAGGGCCGGGTCGTGCCCCTCGGCCCGCAGCCGCGACACCACCCGGACGATCTCGCCGCCGTCGGAGACCGAGGGCGTACGGTCGAGCAGGTCCATCCCGGCCGGGGTCAGCAGCTGGGTGAGTTCGGCGGCGTCCATGCCCCGATCCTCCCAGGCGGCGGACGCGGCCGTGGTGCACTGGCACTCGGATTGACCGAGTGCCAGTGACGTCCTACAGTTGGGGTTGGCACTCTCCCGAGGGAAGTGCCAACCCGGTTTTCGTCAGTACCGAACACGTACCGAGAAAGAAGAGGTCACCGTGGCCGTCAGCATCAAGCCGCTCGAAGATCGCATCGTCATCCGTCAGGTGGAGGCGGAGCAGACCACCGCGTCCGGTCTGGTCATCCCGGACACCGCGAAGGAGAAGCCCCAGGAGGGCGAGGTCGTCGCCGTGGGCCCCGGTCGCATCGACGACAACGGCAACCGCGTGCCGCTCGACGTCGCCGTCGGCGACAAGGTCATCTACTCGAAGTACGGCGGCACCGAGGTCAAGTACTCGGGCGAGGACCTGCTGGTCCTCTCCGCCCGCGACGTCCTCGCGGTCATCGAGCACTGACACCCGCTCCACGGAACGCCCCGTCGGCCTGGCCGGCGGGGCGTTCCGTCGTCCGCCGGGAGGCCCGCCACCAGCACCCGACGTCGGCTCGCCTTCCTAGGATGGTTCCGTGAGTGAACCGAGTCCCAGGCGCCCCGCGCGCAGCGAGGCGTCCGTCGGCGTGGTGCAGGCCGTCATCGCCTACGGTCTCTGGGGGCTGATGCCGCTCCTGTTCGCCGCGATGGCTCCGGCCGGGCCGTTCGAGATCGTCGCCTGGCGCATCGTCTTCGGCCTCGGGTTCTGTGCGATCGCGATCGCCGTGACGCGGACGTGGCTCCGCACCCGGGTGTTGCTCGCCGACCGCCGCGTGATGGCCGTCCTGGCACTCGCCGCCGTCCTGATCCTGGTGAACTGGACCGTGTACGTCGCGGCGACGACGACCGGGCACACCGTCGAGGCCGCGCTCGGGTACTTCATCAACCCGCTCGTGACGATCGCGCTCGGTGTCGTCCTGCTCCACGAGCGACTCCGGCCGGCGCAGTGGGCAGCGGTCGGGATCAGCGTGGTGGCGGTCGTCGTGATCGCGGTCGGCTACGGGCAGGTCCCGTGGATCTCGCTCACCCTGGCGTTCTCGTTCGGGCTGTACGGGCTCGTGAAGAAGCGGGTCGGTGGCACGGTCGACGCGCTCAGCGGACTCACGATCGAGACGATGTGGCTGACGCCGCTCGCGGTGGGGGCGCTCGTCGTCCTCGGCACCACGGGTCTGGCCGGCGGCGTGACCCTCGGCGGCGAGGGCTGGCTGCACACGCTCATCATGATCGGCGCGGGACCGGCGACGGCCGTCCCGCTCCTGCTCTTCGCGTCGTCCGCTCGGCGGCTGACGCTCTCCACGCTCGGGCTGACGCAGTACCTGACGCCGGTGATGCAGCTCGTGGTCGGGGTGACGATCCAGCACGAGGCGATGTCGGGCTCGCGCTGGGTCGGCTTCGCGATCGTGTGGGTCGCGCTGATGGTGCTCACGGTGGACTCGTTCACAGCGGCCCGACGTGCGCGACGCACGGCGGCGCCGGAGGTGGTGGACGCCGGGGCGTAGGCGGTCCTCCGGGTCTCGCCGGGCCTCCAGTCTGCCGTCTGCCCGAGACGCCCCCGTCTGTGCGAGACGCCGCCGTGTGTGCGAGACGCCGCGACCGCTGCGAGACGCCGCGGGATCCGGCGGTGTCTCGGCGGCATCGCGGTGTCATCCGGTGACGCCACCGTCTCGCGCGCCCGCGGGGACCACCCGGCGCACGCGAACGGCCCCCGGGAGCTGCTGCTCCCGGGGGCCGTCGTGGTGCTGGTGCGGTTACTTCGAGACCGAGCCCTGGATGGCGCTCTGGTAGACCGGCTTGTTGTCCGAGTCGAACTTGTAGATGCCGATGTAGGCGCTCGACGGGTCGTTCTTCTTGTCGAACGGGCCGATGCCGGACGGACCGGTGTAGTGGATGTCCTTGCCGTCGTCCAGCAGGGCCTTGCACTCCTTGAACGTCGCGCACTCGGTGCCACCGTCGGCGCCGGACACCGCAGCCATGTTGGCCTGGATGGTGCCGGAGTCGGTGCCCTTGCCCTTCACCGCGGCGAGGGCGGCGATGGTGGTGGCGTCGTAGGACTCAGCCGCGTACGAGAAGTCGGCGAGGTCCTTGCCGGAGGACTTCTTGTAGAACTCCACCAGACGCTGCTTCAGCTCGTCCTTCGGGCTGGCACCGGGGATGGTGCCCTGGGCGCCGTCGAGGGTGCCCTTGTCGAAGTCCTTCGAGTAGTCCGCGGTGTTGCCGTCGGACATGTAGATCTTCGCCTTGTTCCCCTGCGAGACGAGCTCGGGGATGATCGACTTCGTCTCGTCGAAGGCGAGCACGACGATCGCGTCGGGCTTCGCGGCGAGGGCCGCGGTCACCTCGGACGAGAACGTGGTCTGTCCGGGCGGGAACTCCTGGCCCTTGCCCTTGGCGCCGTAGACGACCTGGCCGCCAGCGGCCTCGACGGCTTCCTGGACGGAGTTGCGGAGGCCGGTGCCGTACGTGTCGTTGAAGACGAGGAACGCGACCTTGGCGTTGCCGTCACCCGTGACGAGCTGGCCGAGTGCGGAACCCTGAACCGAGTCCGGCGGAGCGGTGCGGTAGTAGTGCGAGGAGTACCCGGACAGGTCGGTCGCGGTGTTGGCCGGCGAGACCTGGACGATGCAGTTGCTGGTGAGCTGGTCGATCACGTTGAGCGTGACGGACGAGGACTCGGCACCGATGACGACCGGGACCTTGGCGTTGACGAGCTTCGTCGCGGCCGAGCTCGACACGGTCATGTCGTTGCTGTCACCGGAGTCGGTGGCAGGGTCGATCGTGACGTCCTTGTCGAGCACGCCACCGCCGGAGTTGATGTCCTCGACCGCGAGGCCGACGCCGGACTCGGCCGGCGGGTTCAGGTAGGCGAGCGATCCGGTCAGCGGCAGGATCGTGCCGATCTTCAGGGCGTCGGTGCTGGGCGACGAGGGGGCCTGGCAGCTCGCGGCCGGGTCCTTCTTCGCGCCGCCGGCCGAAGCCGACTCGGAGGAGCCGCCACCGGCGTTGCTCGAGGTGGAACAGGCGGCGAGGAGCACCGCTGCAGCTCCCGCCAGTGCCAGCGCCGTGGTGGCGCGGGTGGTTCTGATCATCCGTGGAACCCTTTCTCTGCGCGGAGGCCCTACCGCATCGGGTCGAGCGCGGCGTCTCCGCGTGGGATGTGGAGAAAACTAGGGTCGATGTGTTTCGCCCGTGTGACGGAAGTACACACCTGGATGTTTCGTTACAGAGCCGTGACTCTTCTGAACAGCCTCACCGGAACCCCTGATGAGGAGTCCGTCTGGACGGTCTCCGCGGTTCCGGACGGCCGTCAGGGAGGCCCGGCGTACGTTGCCGAGGCATGAGCGAGCCATCTTCGACCACCCAGTTCCGGCCCTCCCGGGCCATCGTCACCGGTGCCGAATCCGGTATCGGACGCGCCACCGCCGTCGCCCTCGCGGCTGCCGGGATGGACGTCGGCATCACGTACCTGTCCGAGCCCGACCGTGCCCAGGAGACCGCGGAGGAGATCCGCGCCGAGGGCCGTCAGGCGTTCGTCGAGCAGATCGACGTCACCGACCTCGCCGGCGCCGGCGCGGTGATCGAGCGGCTCGCGGAGCAGCTCGGCGGGGTGGACGTCATCGTCGCCGACGCCGGCACGGGCGACAACGCACCGTTCCTCGACATGACGCTCGACCAGTGGCGGCACACCGTGTCCACCGACCTGGACGGCGCGTTCGTCACGATCCAGGCTGCTGCTCGGCGCATGGTCGCGCAGGGCACCGGCGGCCGGATCATCGGCATCACGAGCGTCCACGAGCACCAGCCCCGCTACGGCTCGAGTGCGTACGACGCGGCCAAGCACGGGCTCGGCGGACTGCTCAAGACGATCGCGATCGAGCTCGCCGAGCACGGGATCACCGCGAACGCCGTCGCTCCGGGCGAGATCGCCACGCGGATGACCGGCGCCGAGGACGAGGACCCGCACACGATCTCCCGTCCCGGAGTGCCGCTCGGTCGTCCGGGCAACGCGTGGGAGATCGCGGCCGCGGTGGCGTTCCTGGCCTCGCCCGCGTCGTCCTACATCACCGGCGTCTCGCTGCCCGTCGACGGCGGCATGCTGCAGATGGGCCCCCACGGCGGCAGCCACATCACGTCGAACGACTGGCGCAGCGCGTAGGTCCTCGCAAAACGCAACCTCGGCGGCTTCTCGCAGCGCAGTACCGCGGCGCCTCGCCGCCGGGGTTGCGTTTTGCGGGCCGGGCCGGGTCGCGCTCACGGACCGGTCGGGAGGCCCGCACCCCGCAGCAACGCCTGCAAGCGACCCGGGGTGCGGACCTCCACCCACCCCCACCGGACGACCGTCCGGACATCGTGCCGGAGGAGCAGCGCCGACTGCCGGGCCTTCTCGTCCCGCACAGCCCCGGGCTCGTCGTACTTCGTCATCCCGTCGAACTCCCCGACGACGCCGTACCGCGGCCACCAGAAGTCGACCCGGAACCGCCCGAAGGACTGCTGCAGGACCGGCGGTGCGAAGCCGTCCTCGTCGAGGCGGACGCGGCTCACGGACTCACCCGGGGACTCGGCCAGCGGATCGGCGAACCGGAGTGCTCGACGTGCCCGCGTGATGCCCCGAGGCGTGGGCCAGTCGGCGAAGGCGCGGTGCAGGGTGTCGATGTCGAGCAGGCGCTCGTGTAGGACGTGGTCGAGCACCGCGACGACGTTCTCGTACGACGTGCTGCGTGCCAGGTCGACGACGGTACGGAGGAGTGACGTGACGCGGTGTCCGTCGACGGTCGACACGGCAGCGGACTCGAGGGGCGCTGCATGTCGGACGACTCGGCGCCCGGAGTGGGTCGTGCCGATGAGGGGATCGGTCACGTGCACCCGTGGGTCGGGCCGGTCGACGTCGGGCAGGCCCCAGAGCAGGCCGGCGGAGCGGTGGGACAGCACACGCCACTCGCCCACGGTGGTGACCACGGCCTCCAGGACCAGTCGTTGGCGTTCCCGGACGGACGCGCGCTCCCAAGCGGTCGCGTCGACGGCGGCGCCGTGCGTGACGCGGACGAGTTCGCCGCGCCGGATGCGGTGTTGCGACTCGCTGTCGTTGGAGCGGAGCAGGAGCAGTCGTGGGGGTTCGTCCATCACCCCACTGTGCGAGCGCTACCGGCGCAGGGAGCCTCGTCGCTTCGATCTGTGGAAAGTCCTCTCGCGAAACGCAACGTGGGCGGCACTTCGCAGCGGAATGCCGCTGCGGAGCGCCGCCCACGTTGCGTTTTGCGGAAGGGCTAGGCGCGGTAGTTCGGCGCCTCGACGACCATCTGGACGTCGTGCGGGTGGGACTCCTTGAGCCCCGCCGCGGTGATGCGGACGAACTTGCCACGGGCCTTCAGCTCGGGGATCGTGCGGCCGCCGACGTAGAACATCGACTGCCGCAGCCCACCGGTGAGCTGGTAGACGACGTTGCCGACCGAGCCGCGGTAGGGCACCTGGCCCTCGATGCCCTCGGGGATGAGCTTGTCGTCGTTCGGCACGTCGGCCTGGAAGTAGCGGTCCTTCGAGTACGAGGTCTTCTTGCCACGGGTCTGCAGGGCGCCGAGGGACCCCATGCCGCGGTAGGCCTTGAACTGCTTGCCGCCCACGAACACCAGGTCACCGGGGGACTCGTCGGTGCCGGCCAGCAGCGAGCCGAGCATGACCGTGTCGGCGCCGGCCACCAGGGCTTTCGCGATGTCGCCGGAGTACTGCAGGCCACCGTCGGCGATGACCGGCACACCGGCTTCGCGTGCGGCGAGGGAGGCCTCGTACACGGCGGTCACCTGCGGCACGCCGACACCGGCGACGACGCGGGTGGTGCAGATCGAGCCCGGGCCGACGCCGACCTTGACGGCGTCCACACCGGCGTCGATGAGCGCCTGGGCGCCCGCGCGGGTGGCGACGTTGCCGCCGATGACGTCGATCGCGTCGAACGTCGGGTCGGCCTTGAGGCGTCGGACCATGTCGAGCACGCCTTCGCTCTCGCCGTTGGCCGTGTCGACGACGAGCACGTCGACGCCGGCGTCACGCAGAGCCTCGGCACGCTGCCAGGCGTCGCCGAAGAAGCCGATCGCGGCACCGACGCGGAGTCGGCCCTCGTCGTCCTTCGTGGCGTCCGGGTACTGCTCGCTCTTGTCGAAGTCCTTGACGGTGATGAGGCCGCGGAGCTTGCCCTCGGCGTCGACCAGCGGCAGCTTCTCGATCTTGTGCTGCGCGAAGATGGCGATCGCCTCTTCCGGGTCGATGCCCTCCATCGCGGTGATCAGCGGTGCCTTGGTCATCACGTCGCGCACGGAGGTGGTGGCCTGCTCGAACGAGGCGACGAAGCGCATGTCCCGGTTCGTGATGATGCCGACGAGCGTGCCGTCGGCCTCGACCACCGGCAGACCGGAGACGCGGAACTGCCCGCAGAGCGCGTCGACCTCGGCCACGGTGGCATCGGGCGTGGTGGTCACCGGGTTGGTGATCATGCCCGACTCGGAGCGCTTGACCTTGTCGACGTAGGCCGCCTGGTCCGCGATCGACAGGTTGCGGTGCAGGATCCCGATGCCGCCCTGGCGCGCCATGGCGATGGCCATGCGCGACTCGGTGACGGTGTCCATCGCGGCGGAGAGCAGCGGCACGTTGACCGAGATCCGCTTGGTGAGCCGGGACGCCGTGGACGCCTCGCTCGGGATGACGTCGGTGTGCCCCGGCAGGAGCATGACGTCGTCGTACGTGAGTCCGATGAATCCGAACGGATCCGGCTGGTCCATGGGTCCCCTTCGTGGGCGCGACAAGTGGTCGAGACACCGGGAACGCTGCGGTGGGCTCCGGATAGGACATGGTAACGCGCGGGCTGCGCGCGCCATTCCGGTCGCCTCCCAAGTCGCTGTACCGGCCAGACGGGAGGCTCGTCTCGGGATTGCAAATCGACGCGCCTGAGCAACATCACGGTTCCGGCACGATTTGTGCAGGGAACGTGCCGGAAACACGGGGGACACAAAAAATCCCTAGGGTCCTCGACTATCCGAACGAGAGGCTCATCCGTGGGTTCCATCACTCCGCCGGGGTCAGTGCTCGCGCACCGACTCCGCCGCGGGGCACCAGGCCGCCGTCGCCTGGTCCTCGCCGCCGTGCTCTTCCTCGCCTTCCTCGCCACCTTCGCGGTCGACTGGGCGCTCACGCCCGTCGCCGACGCAGCGACGAGCAGCCCCAGCTCCAGCAGTGCACCCGCGAGCACCGGGCCCTGCGTCGTCAGCACCTCGAACGGCTGCATCCAGGGCACCATCCTCGACTCCGACCGGAAGCCCACCGATGGCGTCGCCGTGGCGGTCACCGGACCCGGCTCGTTCACCGGCTCCTCGACCACGAACGCCGACGGACGCTGGTCCGTCAGCATCCCGGCAGCGGGGTCGTACACGGTCAAGGTCGACCAGGACTCCCTGCCGAAGGGGCAGTACCTGACCGATGCGAAGGACGCCGCCCGCACCGTCCAGGGGAACCTGAACGCCAACGCCGGCACGATCTTCCAGCTCTCCGACCAGGAGGGCGCCACGACCGACACCGCCACCACCAGCGTCACGGCCGCCCGGTTCTGGCAGCAGTTCGCCTCCGGCATCCGCCTGGGCCTGCTCATCGCCCTCGCCTCGATCGGCCTCTCGCTGATCTACGGCACGACCGGACTGTCGAGCTTCTCGCACGGCGAGCAGGTCACCCTCGGCGGACTCCTGGCCTACGTCTTCGCGAACCAGCTCGGATGGAACATCTGGCTCGCCGGGATCGTCACGGTGCTGCTCTGCGCCGCCTCCGGGTACCTGCAGGACGCCGGCATCTGGAAGCCGCTCCGCAAGCGCCGGATCAGCCTCACCCAGCTCATGATCGTGACGATCGGCCTCTCGATCGCCGCGCAGTACGCCTTCCAGTACTTCTTCGGCGCCTCGACCGTCCGCATCCAGCAGGGCAACCCCGAGACGGTGACCTTCGCCGGCATCACCCTCACCGTGCAGTCCTACGTCGCGATGGGCATCGCGCTCGTGGTCCTCATCGGCACGGGGCTGTTCCTCGCGAAGACCCGCTTCGGCCGCGCCACCCGCGCCGTGTCGGACAACCCGGCGCTCGCCGCGGCCTCCGGCATCGACGTCGACCGGGTGATCCGCTTCGTGTGGACGCTCGCCGCCGGTCTCGCCGGGCTCTCCGGCGTGATGCTCGGCCTGGTGCTCAACGGCGTGAACTGGCAGACCGGTCTGCAGCTCCTGCTCCTGATGTTCGCGTCCGTGACCCTCGGTGGCCTCGGCACGGCCTACGGCGCACTCGTCGGTTCGATGATCATCGGCATCGTCGTGGAGCTCACGAACCTGGTGCTGCCCGGTGACTTCAAGTACGCCACCGCCCTCGTCATCCTCATCCTCATCCTGCTGTTCCGGCCGCAGGGCATCTTCGGCCGTGCCGAGCGGATCGGTTAAGGGAGCACCCGCATGGACTACATCCTCCAACTCCTCAGCTCCCTGACGCAGGAAGCCCTCGCCCCGACGACCGCGGCGTTCGCCCTCGCCGCGATCGGCCTCAACGTGCACTTCGGCCTCACCGGCCTGGTCAACATGGGCCAGGCGGCGTTCCTGCTGCTCGGCGCGTACGGCTTCGCGATCTCCATCACGAACGGCCTGCCCCTCGGCCTGGCGGTGCTCGTCGCGCTCGCGATCGCCATCGTCTTCGCGATCATCCTCGGCATCCCGACCCTGCGGTTGCGCGGGGACTACCTGGCGATCGTGACGATCTCGGGTGCCGAGATCATCCGCATGGTCGGTCGGTCGAGCCTGCTCACCGACACCACCGGCGGTTCGAACGGCATCACCGGCTCCAGCTACCGCGAACCCTTCAACGCGCTGAGCTTCCTGCCGGACGGCACCACGACGATCCTCTGGTTCACTTACTCGAACAACGGGGTGAACGGCTGGTGGATCCGCATCGTCGGCTGGGGCCTCGTCGCCCTGTTCACCCTCGTGCTGTTCCTGCTCATGCGCAGCCCCTGGGGCCGTGTCGTGAAGGCGATCCGCGAGGACGAGGACGCCGTCCGCTCCCTCGGCAAGAACGTCTACTCGTACAAGATGCAGGCGCTCGTCTTCGGTGGCGCCCTCGGCGCGCTCGGCGGCATCATCTACGTCCTGCCGAGTTCGGTGCAGCCGGACGCGATGGGCCGGTCGATGACGTTCTTCATCTGGACGGCGCTCATCCTCGGCGGGGCGGCGACGGTGTTCGGCCCGGTGCTCGGGTCGGTGCTGTTCTTCGTCCTCCGGCTCTTCATCCGCACGCTCGCGGGTGACTTCATCCCGAACTCGATCATGAACGCGCAGCAGGCCGAGCAGTTCTCCTACGTGCTCGTCGGCGTCGCGCTCATGCTCCTCATCGTCTTCCGCCCGCAGGGACTCCTCGGGAACAAGAAGGAGCTGACGTTCAGTGTCTGACCCCACCGCGACCCCAGCCGTCCCCACCACCGGGACCCCCACCGCCCTCACCGCGGTGCAGCACGCCCCCGGTTCGCCGAAGCCGGACGCCATCCTCACGGTCGACAACATCACCCGCCGCTTCGGCGGCATGACGGCGGTCGACGTCGGTCACCTCGAGGTCCAGCGCGGCGCGATCACGGCCCT
This sequence comes from Curtobacterium sp. MCPF17_047, assembly GCF_003234045.1. Classification (NCBI taxonomy): domain Bacteria; kingdom Bacillati; phylum Actinomycetota; class Actinomycetes; order Micrococcales; family Microbacteriaceae; genus Curtobacterium; species Curtobacterium sp. MCPF17_047. The sequence continues at coordinate 465,600 of NZ_QKSF01000001.1, forward strand.
GATCGGCCCGAACGGTGCCGGCAAGACCACGTTCTTCAACCTGCTCACCGGCTTCGACAAGCCGTCGAGTGGGAAGGACGCCCGGTGGCAGTTCAACGGGCGGACGCTCGGCAACACGGGTGCCGCGAAGGTCGCCCGCGCCGGCATGGTCCGCACGTTCCAGCTCACGAAGGCGCTGTCCCGCCTGACCGTGATGCAGAACATGCTGCTCGGCGCGAAGGACCAGCCGGGGGAGAACTTCTTCGCCGCACTGGTCCGGCCGGTGTGGTCGAAGCGCGAGAAGGAGATCACCGCGAAGGCGGAGGACCTGCTCGACCGCTTCAAGCTCCTCGAGAAGAAGGACGACTACGCCGGGTCGCTCTCCGGTGGCCAGCGCAAGCTCCTCGAGATGGCCCGCGCGCTGATGTCCGACCCGACGATGATCATGCTCGACGAGCCGATGGCCGGCGTGAACCCGGCGCTGACCCAGTCGCTGCTCGGGCACATCCAGTCCCTGCGCGACGACGGCATGACCGTGCTGTTCGTCGAGCACGACATGCACATGGTCCGGCACATCTCCGACTGGGTGGTCGTGATGGCCGAGGGCAAGGTCGTGGCCGAGGGCCCGGCCGCCACCGTGATGGACGACCAGGCCGTGATCGACGCCTACCTCGGCGCCCACCACGACACCGACCTGGGTGACGACTCGCTCCTCACCGAGGAGACCTACGAGGAACTCGCCGACGAGGTCGCAGACGAGGACGCGGCGGACGCCGCCGACGAAGGGAAGGCGACCCGATGACGGACGCGACGAACGAGGCGGGCGTGAGCCGGGCCTCCAGTGCGGGTGCCGGTGCGACGGCGACCGTGGAACCGGTCATGCGAGCCACCGAGCTGGTCGCCGGCTACCTGCCGGGCGTGAACATCCTCAACGGCTGCGACCTGGTCTGCTACCCGGGTGAGCTCATCGGCATCATCGGCCCGAACGGTGCCGGCAAGTCGACGCTCCTCAAGGCGCTGTTCGGCCTGGTCAACGTCCGCGAGGGGTCCGTGACGCTGCAGGGCGAGGACATCACGAACCTCAAGGCGAACAAGCTCGTGCAGGCCGGCGTCGGCTTCGTCCCGCAGACGAACAACGTGTTCCCGTCGCTCTCCATCGAGGAGAACCTGCAGATGGGGCTGTACCTGCGGCCGAAGAAGTTCAGCGAGCGGCTGGAGGTCATCTACGACCTGTTCCCCGTCCTCGGGCAGCGCAAGGGCCAGCGTGCCGGGTCGCTCTCGGGCGGTGAGCGGCAGTCGGTCGCGATGGCCCGGGCGCTGATGATGGACCCGAAGGTGCTGCTGCTCGACGAGCCGAGCGCGGGCCTGTCACCGGTGCGTCAGGACGAGACCTTCATCCGCACCCGCCGCATCAACAAGGCCGGCGTCTCCGTGATCATGGTCGAGCAGAACGCCCGTCGCTGCCTGCAGATCTGTGACCGCGGCTACGTCCTCGACCAGGGGCGGAACGCCTACTCGGGCACCGGGAAGGAGCTCGCCGACGACCCCAAGGTCATCGAGCTCTACCTCGGGACGCTCGCCAAGGACGTCGACGACGCTCGCTGAGCCCGTCGACATCGCGGGTGCCGCTGTGGGGGCAGCACCCGCGACCGGTGGGGCCGTGCTGGCTGCGCGTGCGCGCCGCACGGCCCCGCTCTCGTTCCCGGTGGTGGGACGGGCGGGGCCAGACGCCCCCGTCTCGTCGAGACGCCTCCGTCTGCTCCAGGCGCCTCCGTCTGCTCGAGACGCCTCCGTCTGCTCGAGACGCCTCCGTCTCTTCGGGACGCCCCGCAGTCACTGCGACGCCGCGGGATACGGCGGCGTCTCGCACACATCGCGGCGCTGCTCGCAGACGGGGGCGTCTCGCCCGTCGACGCCGGCGTCTCGCGTGACCGGCACCGCCCGCTGACGGTGGCGCCTCGTGGGACGCGCACCGTGCCTCCAGCCCGGACGGGAGGCCCGCCCCGCGACGGACGCGTCGGGTACCGTTCCAGCGTGCAACGCTTCGCGGACCGCGCGATGGACGCCCTGGTGTGGGTGGTGTTCGTCGTCCTCTTCATCGGTGCGGCCCTGCTCGTCAAGGTGGCCGCCGCGCTGCTCGTCGTGCTCATCGTGCTGGCGCTGCTCCTGGGGTTGACGCTCCGGGTGCTCCGCCGGGGGCGTGCGGCTCGACCTCCCCGGTGAGACACGGTGAGCCCTCGGTGAATCGCTCCCGCTCAGCCCCCGGACCGTCCGGCCGTGCCACCCGCGCAGCCCGCCCGGTAGGGTTGCCGGGTGAGCGAAGTCGAGATCGGTGCAGGCAAGCGCGGACGTCGGGCGTACGCGTTCGACGACATCGCGGTGGTCCCCTCCAGGCGGACGCGTGACCCGCGTGACGTCAGCGTCCAGTGGTCGATCGACGCGTTCACCTTCGAGTCGCCGATCCTGTCGGCACCGATGGACTCCGTCGCCTCGCCCGCGACCGTCATCGAGATGGGGCGTCTCGGCGTCCTGGGGGTCCTGGACCTCGAAGGCCTCTGGACCCGCTACGAGGACCCGGAGCCGTACCTGGCCGAGATCCGCTCGCTGACCGACGGCAACGTCACGAAGCGCATGCAGGAGATCTACGCCGAGCCGGTCAAGGCCGAGCTGATCACCCGTCGCCTGGCCGAGATCCGTGCCGCCGGCGTCCCTGTCGCCGGTTCGCTCAGCCCGCAGCGGACCGCCGAGTTCTCGCAGACCGTCGTCGACGCCGGTGTCGACCTGTTCGTCATCCGCGGCACCACGGTCAGCGCCGAGCACGTCTCGCAGAACCAGGCGCCCCTCAACCTCAAGAAGTTCATCTACGAGCTCGACGTCCCCGTGATCGTCGGCGGTGCCTCGACCTACACGGCGGCGCTGCACCTCATGCGCACCGGTGCCGCGGGTGTCCTCGTCGGCTTCGGCGGCGGTGCGGCCTCGACGACCCGTGCGGCCCTCGGGATCCACGCGCCGATGGCGACCGCGGTCGCGGACGTCGCCGGTGCCCGTCGTGACTACATGGACGAGTCCGGCGGCCGGTACGTGCACGTCATCGCCGACGGCGGCCTCGACACCGCCGGTGACGTCGTCAAGGCGATCGCGATGGGTGCCGACGCGGTGATGCTCGGCACGGCCCTGGCCCGTGCGCAGGAAGCGCCGGGCGGCGGCTTCCACTGGGGTGCCGAGGCGCACCACCCGGAGCTGCCCCGTGGCCGTCGGGTCGAGGTCGGCACGATCGGCACGCTCGAGAGCATCCTGAACGGCCCGACCCCGTCGTGGGACGGCCGCGCCAACCTGGTCGGCGCCCTGCGTCGCTCGATGGCGACCACCGGATACTCCGACGTCAAGGAGTTCCAGCGAGTAGAAGTGGTCGTGGCGCCGTACCACCGCTGACGGTGGTGCGCCCGCGGAGGTCCTGCGGGTGCCGCTCCGGTGCCGATCGGCGACGGAGGCGAGCATGACAAGCACGGTCACGGGCGAGAAGGCACCCCGCGGAGCATCCAGCACGGCGGGGTTCGACCCCGCGACGAAGCTCGGCCCCGATGAACGCGACGCCGCCATCGAGACGCTGAAGTCCACCGAACTCGACGTCCTGGTCGTCGGCGGCGGCATCGTCGGTGGTGGCGCAGCGCTCGACGCCGTCACGCGCGGCCTGTCGGTCGGGATCGTGGAGGCCCGCGACTGGGGCTCGGGCACGTCGAGCCGGTCGTCCAAGCTCGTCCACGGCGGCATCCGCTACCTCGAGCAGCTCAACTTCACCCTGGTCCGCGAGGCCCTCATCGAACGCGGTCTGCTGCTGCAGCGCATCGCCCCGCACCTGGTGAAGCCGGTGCGCTTCCTCTACCCGCTCAACCACCGGGTGTGGGAGCGCTTCTACATCGGGATCGGCATGGCGATGTACGACGTGTTCAGCTGGTCCGGTGGCCGTCCGCCCGGGGTGCCCCACCACCGGCACCTCACCCGGACGCAGGTGCTCCGCTCGATGCCGTCCCTGAAGAAGGACGCCTTCGTCGGCGGCATGACCTACTACGACGCCCAGGTCGACGACGCGCGCTACGTCGCCGCGCTCGTCCGCACGGCGGCCTCGTACGGTGCGCACGCTGCCTCCCGGGTCCGGATCGAGGGCTTCATCAAGGTCGGTGAGCGGGTCGTCGGTGCCCATGCGCACGACATCCAGACCGGTGAGCACTTCGACATCAAGGCGAAGCAGGTCGTCAACGCGACCGGCGTCTGGACCGACGACACCCAGGCGATGGTCGGCACCCGTGGGCAGTTCAAGGTCCGCGCGTCGAAGGGCGTGCACCTCGTCGTCCCGCGCGACCGGTTCCAGTCGAACTCGGGAATGATCCTCCGCACCGAGAAGAGCGTCCTGTTCGTGATCCCGTGGGGTCGGCACTGGCTGATCGGCACGACCGACACCGACTGGTACCTCGACAAGGCGCACCCCGCAGCGACCGCGGCGGACATCGACTACATCCTCGAGCACGTCAACGAGGTGCTGGCCGTCCCGCTCACCCGCGAGGACGTCGAAGGCGTCTACGCCGGACTCCGGCCGCTGCTGGCGGGGGAGTCCGAGGCGACGTCGAAGCTCAGCCGCGAGCACGTCGTCGCGCACACCGCCCCGGGTCTCGTGGTCGTCGCCGGCGGCAAGTGGACCACCTACCGCGTGATGGGCAAGGACGCCATCGACGAGGCCTCCGCCGCGATGGACGGCAAGATCCCGGAGTCGACGACGCAGGACATCCCGCTCCTCGGCGCGGAGGGCTACCCCGCCGCCTGGAACAAGCGGGCACGCACCGCGAAGACGTACGGCGTGCACAAGGTCCGCATCGAGCACCTGCTGAACCGGTACGGCACGCTCGCGACCGAGGTCCTGCAGCTCGTCGAGGACGACCCCTCGTTGGCCGAGGCGCTGCCCGGGGCTGACGACTACATCGGTGCCGAGGTCGTGTACGCGGCCTCGCACGAGGGCGCCCTGCACCTGGAGGACGTCCTGGCCCGCCGCACCCGCATCTCGATCGAGGCGTGGGACCGTGGCGAGTCCGCAGCGCCCGTCGCCGCGCGGCTCATGGCCGGGGTGCTCGGCTGGGACCAGGAGACGACCGAGAACGAGGTGTCGAACTACCTCAAGCGCGTCGCGGCGGAGCGCCAGTCGCAGCTCCAGCCCGACGACGAGTCCGCCGACCGCGTCCGGCTCGAGGCTCCCGACATCGCGTTCGGCTTCGAGGAGGACGACGTCGTCGTCGGCGGGGGCCGCTCGAGCGGCGCCGAGGGCGCCACGGCGGACGACGAGCAGGTCGTCGGCGAGAAGACGACCGAGCCCAGCTGACCTCAGCTGTCCCCGGTTCCGACGGGAGGCCCGTGGCGACACCGCCACGGGCCTCCCGTCCGTCCGGACGACCTGTGGACGACGGAATGGACAGGCCCTGCCGGTGGTTAGCATGGGAGTCCTGGGAAAGGGAGCCATCATGGTCGACGTCCATCGCGTCAAACTCCCCGGCGTCGGCGTGCTGCACAGCTTCTACACCGACGACGGTGGCAAGTGTGGTGTCATCACGCACCGGTCGGGTCACTCCGACCTCATCTCGTTCGCGGACGTCGCCGACGGCGCGGACAAGTCCGAGAAGGTCTCGCTCCGCCTCAGTGAGGACGAAGCGCACACCCTCGCCGAACTCCTCGGCGGCACCCGGATCACCGAGGGCCTCGACAAGCTCGACGAGATCCCGGGCCTCTCCATCGACTGGTTCAGCGTCGACTACGACGACGCCATCGCGGGCAAGCCCCTCGGCGACCTGCACGACTCGGGCTTCATCGGCCTGACCGTCGTCGCGGTCGTGCGTGGCGACAGCGCCAACCCGGCCCCCTCGTCGGACTTCGTCGTGTTCCCCGGGGACACGATCGTCGTCGCGGGTGCGCCGGAGAAGGTCGCGAAGGCGTTCTCCTTCTACCGCAGCGGTCAGTTGGCAGCGGCCGCTGCCGAGGCGCCGCCCCGGAGCTAGGGGATGCACCTGGGTGGTGAGCTGCTGACCATCGGCGGCCTGTTCCTCATCGCCTACGTCCTCGGGCGGCTCGGCAAGACCATCGGTCTGCCGGCGATCCCGGTCTACATGGTGGTCGGGCTCATCGCGAGCCCGCACACCCCGTGGATCGGCCTGAGCGTCGAGTCGCACACGATCGAGCTGATCGCGACGTTCGGCCTCATCCTGCTGCTCTTCAACCTCGGGTTGGAGTTCGATCAAGAGGAGTTCTACGGCAACGCCGGCAAGCTCCTGGTTTCCGGCGGCACCTACGTCGCGATCAACATGGGCGTCGGCTTCGCGTTCGGGTTCTCGCTCGGCTGGGGCACCCGAGAAGCCCTGATCATCGCCGGCATGACAGCGACGTCGTCGAGCGCGATCGTGACGAAGCTGCTCATCGAGCTCCGGCGCCTGGCCAACGACGAGACCCCGATGATCCTCGGCGTCACCGTGATCGAGGACGTCTTCATCGCCGTCTACCTGGCGATCGTCTCCGTGGTGCTCTCCGGCGACACCAACCTGTGGGCGGTGATCGGCAAGCTCGGGCTGGCGTTCGGCTTCCTGATCGTGATGTTCAGCCTGGCGCGCTGGGGTGGCAAGCAGGTCTCGAAGATCTTCGCGACCCGCGACGACGAGCTCTTCACGATCCTGTTCTTCGGGCTCGCGGTCATGTTCGGCGGCATCGGGGACCTGCTCGGGGTGACCGACGCCATCGGCGCGTTCGTGATCGGACTGCTCTGCGGGGCCACCCGCTACCGGGACCGCATCGAGCAGCTGGCCCTGCCGATGCGCGACGTGTTCGCGGCGTTCTTCTTCGTCAACTTCGGGCTCGGCCTCGACGTGTCGACGTTCGGCGAGGTGCTCTGGCCCGTCGCCGGTGCCATCGGCATGACCGTCGTGCTCAACGCGGTCGCCGGGCAGCTCGTCGCCAGGATGAACGGCTTCAGCGTCCAGCAGGGCATCAACACCGCCGTCATCCTGGTGAACCGGGGCGAGTTCGCGCTCATCCTGGCGACCCTGTCGGCGGCCGCCGGACTGGAGGAACGGATCACCGCCTTCGCGGGCCTCTACGTCCTGGTGATGGCCGTGTTGGGACCGCTGCTCGCCGTGAACTCCGACCGCATCGGCCGACTGGTGCTCCGCCCGGGTCGGGTGCGGAAGCTCCGTGGCCGCGAACTCGCCGCCGCCCAGGCCGCGGCCGCACGCAAGGCCGAGCGGGACGCGAAGTTCGCCGAGGAGATCGCCCTCGTGGAGGCTGCGGGCAGGGAAGAGCGCGACAATGGTGCACCGGAGACGACGCCGTCGCGCGAGGAGCCGGTCACGCCGGAACCCGTGAGCGCGAGCACGTCGTCGATCGAGGTCCCCGCCGAGCGTCCCGAACGCCCGGCCCGCGTACGTGATCCGGAGTACTGATTCAGATGTGGGCCGTTGCCCGACGACCGAGGTGGATCGCGCTGCTGCTGCTGGCGATCATCCTCGCTGGCGTGTTCGCCGCACTCGGCAAGTGGCAGCTCGAGCGCAGCATCGAGAACGGCAAGCCACTGCCGGCGTCGACCGAGACACGGAAGACCCTCGACGACGTCACCACCCCGGAGAAACCGGTCGGGTCCGCCCTCGCCGGGCAGAAGGTCACGGTCTCCGGGCGCTTCGTCGCCGGTGACACGACGGTCCTGACGGGCCGCAGCGGGGGTGGCCAGTTCCAGACCGTCGGGCACCTGGTCGACGACGCGACGGGTGCGAGCCTCCCGGTCGTGATCGGCTGGTCCGACCAGCGTTCCGCCGCCGTGGCCGGTGGCGACCGCCTGGCCGGTGACGCGACGATGACCATCCGCGGCCGGTACTACCCGGCGGAGTCGCCCGACCAGGACACCTTCGAGCAGCACGAGTACTCGGCCGTGGCACCTGCCCGGTTCGTGAACACCTGGAAGGCGTTCGACGACCGGATGTACGGCGGCTACGTCGTCGCCGACCGGACCACCGCAGACGCCGCCGACCTCGGCACCATCGCCGACCGGGCACCGACGCGCGAGGTCCAGTTCGACTGGCTCAACCTCTTCTACGCGGTGGAGTGGGTCGTGTTCGCCGGGTTCGCCGTCTTCCTCTGGTACCGCTTCGTGAAGGACGCATGGGAGCGCGAGCAGGACGAAGCCCGCGAGGCCGCCGAGGCCGCCGCCGCCGATCCTGTGGACGACGACGTCGAGCCGGTGGACGAGCCCGCGGTCCCGGTGGACGACGCCCGGGCCGAGCCGGGTCGCCGGTAGGATCGACCACATGGCTCTGACCGTCCGGACACGCGACATCCCTAAGATCCCGGGGGCCGTGCGGTTCTACCGCATCTCCGCGTACGTCACCGGCGTGCTCCTGCTCGCCCTGGTCGTCGAGGTCGTCATCAAGTACACCCCGATCCAGCGTGAGATGCAGCTCGGCGGCGGCGCGTTCTTCGTCCCGAACGGCACCGCCGGTGAAGCGCCCGGCACGTTCAACCTGTCGATCGCGATCCTCATCGCACACGGCTGGCTGTACGTCGTCTACCTGTTCGCGGACTTCCGTCTGTGGAGCATCATGCGCTGGCGTCCGACGCGCTTCCTGCTCATCGCACTCGGCGGCGTGATCCCGTTCATGTCGTTCGTGGTCGAGCACCGCATGCAGCAGGCCGCCATGACCACCTACCACGAGCTGACCGCGCAGCAGTCGCGGGAGAAGGAGAGCGCTCGGTGAGCGAGACCGAACAGCGTCCCGTCCTCGTCGTCGACTTCGGCGCGCAGTACGCGCAGTTGATCGCACGACGTGTCCGCGAGGCCAACGTCTACAGCGAGATCGTCGCGCACTCCGTCACGGCGGACGAGATCCGGGCGAAGAACCCGGCCGCGATCGTCCTGTCCGGAGGCCCGTCCTCCGTCTACGAGGACGGCGCACCGTCCCTGGACGGCGAGATCCTGAACCTCGGCATCCCCGTGCTCGGCATCTGCTACGGCTTCCAGGCCATGGCGAAGTCGCTCGGCGGTGAGGTCGCCAACACCGGCCTCCGCGAGTACGGTGCCACCGCGGTGACCGTCAGCGGCACCGACAGCGTCCTGCTCGGCGGCCAGCCCACAGCGCAGACCACGTGGATGTCCCACGGGGACGCCGTGTCGAAGGCACCCGAGGGCTTCGAGGTCCTCGCCTCGAGCGAGTCCACCCCGGTCGCCGCGTTCGCTTCCGACGAGCGCAAGCTCTACGGCGTGCAGTGGCACCCGGAGGTCAAGCACTCCGCGTTCGGCCAGGCCGTGCTCGAGAACTTCCTGCACCGTGCCGCCGGGCTCCCGGGCGACTGGAACTCCGCGAACGTGATCGAGGAGCAGGTTTCTCGGATCAGCGAGCAGGTCGGGTCGGCGCGGGTCATCGCGGGGCTCTCCGGTGGTGTCGACTCCGCCGTCGCCGCGGCCCTCGTGCACAAGGCCGTCGGCGACCAGCTCACCTGCGTCTTCGTCGACCACGGGCTCCTCCGCGCCGACGAGCGCAAGCAGGTCGAAGAGGACTACGTCGCCTCCACCGGTGTGCGCCTGGTCACGGTCGACGCCCGCGAGCAGTTCCTCGACGCCCTGGCCGGCGTCAGCGACCCGGAGCAGAAGCGCAAGATCATCGGGCGCGAGTTCATCCGCACGTTCGAAGCCGCAGCGGAGGCGCTCGTCCTCGAAGCGCGCGCGTCCGACGGCGACGCCGAGGTCAAGTTCCTGGTGCAGGGCACCCTGTACCCGGACGTCGTCGAGTCCGGCGGCGGATCGGGCACCGCGAACATCAAGTCGCACCACAACGTCGGCGGGCTGCCCGACGACATGACGTTCGAGCTCGTCGAGCCGCTGCGCACCCTGTTCAAGGACGAGGTCCGCGCGGTCGGTCGCGAGCTCGGGCTCCCCGAGATCATCGTCGGACGCCAGCCGTTCCCCGGCCCGGGCCTCGGCATCCGCATCGTCGGTGAAGTGACCGCGGAGCGGCTCGAGATCCTCCGTGCCGCCGACGCCATCGCCCGCGCCGAGCTGACCGCGGCCGGCCTCGACGACGAGATCTGGCAGTGCCCGGTCGTCCTGCTCGCCGACGTCCGGTCGGTCGGGGTCCAGGGCGACGGCCGCACCTACGGGCACCCGATCGTGCTCCGTCCGGTCTCGTCCGAGGACGCCATGACCGCCGACTGGACGCGCCTGCCGTACGACGTGCTCGCGAAGATCTCGAACCGCATCACGAACGAGGTGCGCGATGTCAACCGGGTCGTGCTCGACGTCACGTCGAAGCCGCCGGGGACGATCGAGTGGGAGTGATCCTCCCCTGACGCCCGAGGGCCCGGTACGCGCTGCGTACCGGGCCCTCGCTCGTCCTGCTGGGTCGAGCCGTGCCTCCCGCCCGTCGCCCGCCCCCAGCCCGTCTGCCG